>NZ_JBKGXT010000017.1:0-148820 GCF_046546495.1 Pseudonocardia nantongensis
CAGATCCTCGGCAGGCAACATGACCGGCGCCCCTGACAGGTCGGCGACTTCAGCAATCACCAGCCTGTCCAGGGGCACCTTCATGTCGTGCGCCGACACGCCGATCAACCCACAGAACGCGCCTGAGGGCACCCGGTGCGCCCCGACCGCGCCGGGGCGGGAGGGCGGCACTGCTTGCGCTTGTCGCCGCCGTGGCCCTGCTGCTGTCCGCGTGCGGTGCCGGCGGACGACCGTCCGGTGAGGAGGGAGGAGCGCAGCCCGGCATCACGCCGCAGAGCGTCAAGGTCGGCGCGCACTTCCCGCTGACCGGCGTCGCGTCCCCCGGCTACAGCGACATCCCCACCGGCGCCCAGGCGTACTTCGCCTACGTCAACGCGAACGGCGGGGTGAACGGTCGGCAGATCGAGTACGTGTTCCGCGACGACGCCTACAACCCCACCCAGACCAGCCAGGTCGTCAACGAACTGGTGCTGCAGGACCAGGTGTTCGCGATGCTGGGCGGGCTGGGCACGCCGACGCACTCCGCGGTGCTGGACTACCTGAACAGTGAGGGCGTGCCGGACCTGTTCGTGTCCTCGGGCTCGCTGCTGTGGAACCAGCCGGAGCGCAACCCGCAGACGTTCGGCTGGCAACCCGACTACGAGATCGAGGCCAAGATCCTCGGCCAGTACATCGCGCAGAACTTCCCGCAGGCCAAGGTCGGCCTGTTCCTGCAGGACGACGACCTGGGCCGGGACGCCGAGATCGGCGTCCGGCGCTACCTGGACGCCCAGATCGTCGCCGCGGAGCGGTACACGCCCGGCAACACCGACGTCGCCCCGCAGATCGCCGCCCTGCAGGCCTCCGGCGCGGACCTGGTGATCGGGTTCAACGTGCCCTCCTACACGGCGCTGTCGCAGCTGCAGTCGCTGCGGCTGAACTACACGCCGCAGTGGGCCTACAGCAACATCGGCTCCGACCCGGAGCTGGTCGGGTCGCTGCTGGCCCGCTTCTCCGAGGGAGCGGTCACCGACGCGGGCCTGCTCGACGGGGCCATCACGACCGAGTACCTGCCCAGCGTCGAGGCCGCCGACGACCCGTGGACCCAGTTGTTCACCCGGGTCTGGCAGGAGCACGGCACCGGTGGCGAGCTGACCAACTTCCGGATCTACGGCATGGCCCAGGCGTACGCGTTCGTGCAGGTGTTGCAGGCCGCGGGCCCGGACCCGACCCGGGAGGGGCTCGTCTCCGCCGTCGAACGGGAGGGATCGCAGCTGGAGGGCCCCTGGCTGGCGCCCTACCGGTTCTCCGAGCAGAGCCACGCCGGGATCTCCGGGGTGAAGGTGAGCCGGATCGCCGGGGCGGGCACCGAGGACCTGACGCCCGTCCAGGTCACCGACAACGGGGACGCGCCGATCACGCCGTACCCGGGCGGGCCGAGCGCGCCGCCGCCGAACGGGATCCCGGCACCGCCGGCCGGCTGAGGCACGGCGGGCGCGGACCCGCACGACGTCCTTGGTCCGTCCGCGGTGGGCGAGCTCGACGCCCCGTGATCTCAGTCGGTAGCCCGGCTGGCGGTGTTCCGGCGAAAGCCGGTTTGATCACCTCGTGGAACGGCCTGCCGGCACGGAGCGCCGGCGGCCGGCCATCGCGTCCGGATCGGCTCTCGGGGAGACACCATGCGATCTGAGCAGGAGGACTGGTTCGCCCGACGCACCTGGCACCGGACCCGGCTCGACGTCGAGGCGCTGGCGGGGGCGAAGCGGGGCCGCCGGGTCTCGGTCGTGTTGCCCGCGCTGGACGAGGAGGCCACGGTCGGAGCGATCGTCGCCGCCCTGGTGCCGTTGACCGTGGGCCCGACACCCCTGGTGGACGAGCTGGTCGTCGTCGATTCCGGTTCCACGGACGACACGTGCGCCGTGGCATCGGCGGCAGGGGCGCACGTCGTCACACGCGGCGAGGTGCTTCCCGGAGTCGAGGTGCGGCCGGGCAAGGGCGAGGTCCTGTGGAGGTCGCTGGCCGCCACCAGCGGTGACCTCGTGGTCTTCATCGACTCGGACCTGGTCGAGTTCGATGCCGGCTTCGTACCCGCGCTGCTCGAGCCGCTGCTCGTCGAGCCCGGGGTGGAGCTCGTGAAGGGCTTCTACCGGCGACCGCTCCGGCTGGGGGCGGCGGAGGCGGACAGCGGTGGTGGGCGGGTGACCGAGCTGACGGTGCGTCCGTTGATCGCGGCGCTGCGGCCGGGCCTGGCCGGGATCGTGCAGCCTCTGGGTGGTGAGTACGCGGCCACCCGCGAGCTGCTGGAGTCACTGCCGTTCGCTCCCGGCTACGGGGTGGAGATCGGACTGCTGATGGACACCGAGCGGGTCCGTGGCCTGGACGCGGTGGCGCAGGTCAACCTGGGTGTGCGCAAGCATCGGAACCGGACCGTGCCGGAGCTGGGCGTGATGTCCCGCCAGATCGTGTCGGCGATGCTGGAGCGGGCGGAGATCGGTGACGCGGGAGGAACGCTGGTCCAGTTCCGCCAGGTGGCACAGGAGTGGGTACCGGTCGACCACGACGTCGAGCGGCGCGATCGGCCCCCGATGCGTGCTGTGGCGTGCGCGGTCGACACACGTTGACCTGCGGTGCGCACCTCCCTAGGTTTCGGGACACCACCCACCGGAGGGATGCTCGTGACCATTCCCGTGCCTGATCATTCCCGGCTGAGCGCCCTGTCCGAGCACTACGGCTTCGGGCTGGACGAGACCGAGGTGGCCGAGTTCCAGCCCGCCGTCGCCGGCACGCTCGGTGCCTCCGAGCGGGTGGCGGAGCTCTACGCCCGGACCGCGCCGGTGGCCCCGGACCGGGAGTACCGCGCGCCGTCGGAGAACCCGCTGCGCCTGGGCGGTCCGGGCCTCGATCAACGGATCGGGCGCCGGCCCACTGGCCGGGCGCAGCGTCGTGATCAAGGACAACGTCGCCGTCGCCGGCGTGCCGATGGCCAACGGCTCGTCGTCGGTGGCGGGGTTCGTGCCGGCCCGGGACGCCACGGTCGTGAGCCGGCTGCTCGAGGCGGGGGCCACTGTCGCCGGGAAGTCGGTGTGCGAGAACCTGTGCTTCTCGGGCGCGAGCTTCACGTCGTGGCCGGCACCGGTGCGCAACCCGTGGGACCCCGCACGCAACGCGGGTGGCTCGTCCAGCGGCAGCGCCGCCCTGGTGGCGAATGGCGATGTCGACCTCGCGGTCGGCGGCGACCAGGGCGGGTCGGTCCGGATCCCGGCGTCGTTCTCCGGAATCGTCGGCCACAAGCCGACCTACGGGCTGGTGCCCTACACCGGCGCCTTCCCGATCGAGCAGACGATCGACCATCTCGGTCCGATGACGCGGACCGTGGCCGACGCGGCGCTCATGCTGGACGTCATGGCGGGCGTCGACGGCTATGACTCCCGGCAGCCCACGGTGATCGACCCGGTCGACCACCTCGCGTCGCTGCAGCAGGGCGCGGCGGGTCTGCGGGTCGGTGTGGTCGGCGAGGGGTTCGGCACGCCGGTCTCGCTGGCCGGGGTCGACGACGCCGTGCGCGCGGCGGTCGACGGCCTGCGCGCGGCCGGGCTGACCGCCGAGGAGGTGTCGGTGCCGTGGCACCGGGACGCGATGGCGGTCTGGAACGTGATCGCCACCGAGGGCGCCGCGTATCAGATGTTGGACGGCAACGGGTACGGGATGGGCACCTTCGGGCTCTACGATCCCGAGCTGATCGCCCACTACGCGCGCGGCCGCGTCGAACGCGGGTCCGAGCTGTCGCGGACCGTCAAGCTGGTCGGGCTCTCCGGGCGCTACACCTTCGAGCTCGGGGGCGGGAGGTACTACGCGATGGCCCGCAACCTGTCCTACGAGCTCCGGGCGGCCTACGACGACGCGCTCTCGTCGTGCGACGTGCTGGTGATGCCGACGCTTCCCTACGTCGCCCGGGAGATCCCGGCCGCCGACGTCGGTCTCGCGGACTACCTCGACACGGCGCTGTCGATGATCGGCAACACCGCTCCGTTCGACGTCACCGGCCATCCGGCCTGCAGCGTCCCGGCCGGTCTCGTCGAGGGTCTCCCGGCCGGCATGATGATCATCGGGAAGCGCTTCGACGACGCGACCGTGCTGCGGGTGGCGCACGCCTACGAGCAGGCCGTCGGCGGGTTCCCCGCACCGCGGCCGGAGGCGGTCGCACCGCGCTGAGGGGCCTACGGCCTCGAGCCCCAGGCGGAGACCATCAGTGAGGTCGCGAGGTCGGGGAGCCGCCCGCTGTCGAGGTTGTGCAGGTGCTGGTCGATCTCGGCGGCGGTGGGGATGCCGTGGCGGACGAGTCGATCCCGGATCTGGACGACGGTGGCCCGCTCGAGGGCGGTGCAGGCGGGAGCGCTGATCGGGAAGTAGGCATCGGCGCCGACCTCGGTGAGCCCGTGCTCGCCGAGCCGGCCCAGGCGAGCACCACCAGCAGCGCGGCCTCGCCGATCAGCATCCGGCCGGTCGGCGTGCGCGGGGCGAACACCGACAGGTCGGCGAGCGCGGCACCGCCGAGCACGACGACGGTCACCGCGGCGGTCATGGCCGGTAGCCGGTGCGATCCCGCATCCACGACGATCACGGTGAGCGCGCCCCGCGGAGTGGGATCGGTCCTTCGGACGTAGGCGGGACGACCGGATTCGACCGAAAGTCCGATCCGCGCGCCGAGGCGCCCGTGCACGCTGCAGGGGTCGGATCACCCCTCGACATACCCCTCGAGATCACCCCTGGAACGGAGAGCACGCGTGCCACGAACCACCGTCCGCGCCGCCGCGCTGATCAGCTCGGCCGCCGCCGTGACCCTGATCAGCGGCTGCGGCCTGCTCGGGCAGAGCCGGGACGTCCGGATGGAGGTGACAGGGCCGGGTTCCGCGGCCGTCGGCACCAAGTTCGCCGGGGAACCTGACATCGGCTCCGAAGAGGACACCGTCGACGCCGCCGGCAGGGCCTGGTGCGACGCCAACAACCAGGACGACCCCTCGTGAGCAAGCGGCTGCGCGTCCTCGACGTGCTGCGCGGCATGGCGATCGCCGGGATCGTGCTGGTGAACGTCCCGGACATGCTCTCTCTCGGGGCGTCCGCGAGCCGGGGAGGGTCGCTGCGCAGCGGGCTCGACCTGCTGGTGCAGTCCCGGCTCGTCCCGATCTTCGAGGTGCTGTTCGGGGTCGGGATGTATCTGATCGTCCGGTCCGCCCGGGCCCGGCGCCTCTCCCCGTGGCCGCCGATGTTGCTGCGGCTCACGGCGCTGTTCGGGATCGGGCTCGTGCACGCGCTGGTCTATCCCGGCGAGATCCTGAGGTTCTACGCGATCGCGGGCCTGCTCGTCCTGCCCGTGGTGCTGCTGACCCCGCGCGCCGTGCAGCTCGTCCTGGGCGCCGCAGCGACCGGAGTGGTCGTCGCGCTGGCCGGCAGCTCCGCGGTGGAGACCCCGGGCATGATCCTGCTCGGTGCGGCAGGCGCGGCCTACGGCGTGCCCGCGGTGCTGGAGCGGGCCGGTCGGCCGGTGTGGTGGGTGCTGGCGATCGCCGTCCCGGTCGCGGCGGTGGCGCTGTACCGGCAGACCCTCGAACCAGGGGACCCGCGGTTCTCGACCGCGGGCGGGCAGGCCGGCATGGCCCTGGCCGTCGTCTACGTCGTGGGCACCGCGCTGCTGCTGGCCGGGCCGCTGCGCGGGGTGCTGACCGCGGTGTTCGCCCCGCTCGGGCGGATGGCGCTGACCAGCTACCTGACGGCGTCACTTGCCGTCGTGCCGGCCGGCGCCGCGCTGGGCCTCACCGGTTCCGGCGACCTGCCCGCGGCGCTGGTCCTGGGGGCGGCCGTGGTCGCCGTGCAGTGCGTGACCTGCCGGCTCTGGCTCCGGAGGGCACGCTACGGGCCGGTCGAGTGGGTGTGGCGGGCGGTGACCTGGCGGACCCGTCCGCAGGCGCCGGCCCTGCCGGTGCGGTGACCGGAACCCGGTGTCGTGCGGTCCGGGAGCCGCCGTGTAGGGGTTGACCTCATCGACCGGCAGGCGGAGGAGGGCGTGTGACGTCCGGACAGGACTCGCGAGCCGGGCGTCGCACCCCGGACCGGCTGCCGGCCGGGGCGCTGCTGTCGATCTCGCTGCTGGTCGGCTCGTCGTTCGTGATGGTGCTGAACGAGACGGTGATGACCGTCGCGCTCCCGGTGCTGGTCGGGGACCTCGGGGTCAGCGTGTCCACCGCGCAGTGGCTGTCCAGCGGCTACCTGCTCACGATGGCGGTGGTCGTCCCCACCACCGGCTACATCCTGGAGCGCTGGACACCGCGGCGGACCTACCTGGCGGCGATGACCCTGTTCGGCGCCGGGACGCTGCTCTGCGGCCTGGCCCCCGGGTTCGCGCTGCTGCTGACCGGGCGCATCGTCCAGGCGGCCGGCAGTGCGATCATGGTGCCGCTGCTGATGACGAGCATCCTCGCGCTGGTGCCCACCTCCCGCCGGGGACAGGTGATGGGCATGATGTCGATCGTGCTGGCCGTCGCGCCCGCGGTCGGGCCGACGGCGGCCGGGGCAGTGCTGGCCACCCTGGGCTGGCGGTGGATGTTCTGGCTCGTCCTGCCGATCGCGCTGGTCGCGCTCGCCGCGGGCACCCGCTGGCTGCACATCGAGTCCGAGACCTCCCGGGCCCGGCTGGACGTCTGGTCGGTGGTCCTGACCGCGGGCGCCTTCTCGACCCTGGTGTACGGGCTAACCCGGATCGGGGAGGTCGGCGCCTCCGCGTCCGAGGCGCCGCTCGGCCTGCCCTCCTGGGCGTGGGTGCTTGCCGGCGCGGTGCTGCTCACGGTGTTCGTGCTCCGGCAGCTGCTGCTCCAGCGGACCGGGTCGGCGCTGCTGGACCTCCGGCCGTTCACCGTCCCGGCCTACACGGTGTCGCTGATCCTCGCCGTCGCCAGCTACATGGCGCTGTTCAGTGCGGTCATCCTGCTCCCGTTCTACGTCCAGGGGGTGCTCGGCCGGAGCGCGTTCGTGGCCGGCCTGGTGGTGCTGCCCGGCGGCGCGGTGATGGGGCTGCTCAGCCCGCTGGTCGGGCGCGCCTACGACCGGCTCGGCGTCCGGGCACTGGTCGTCCCGGCGTCGGTGCTGCTGTGCCTGACACTGTGGACGTTCGCCTCGTTCGGTGCAGCCACGCCGGTCTGGCTGGTGGTGCTGGTACACGTGGTGATGTCGATCGGGCTCGCCATGAACTTCACGCCGCTGGTGACCGACGCGCTCGGTGCGCTGCCGCGCCCGCTGCACGCGCACGGCAGCGCGATCATGACCACCAGCCAGCAGCTGGGCGGGGCGGCCGGAGCTGCGCTGTTCGTCACGGTGATGACGCTGTGGTCGGCCGATCCGGCCGGCGAGCCCGACTCCACCGGGGTGCGCAGCGCGTTCGTCGTCGCGGCCGCGATCTCGACGGCGGTGCTGGCGGGATCGCTCCTGCTGGGACGGGGCCGCCCCGAATCGACCGGTTCCGCGGCGGCCGTTCGTGAGTGATCATGGGGTGGTGGACAGCGGGGACACGCACGGCGACGGGACCGTTCCGGACCTGGAGGTCCCGAATCTGGCCCGGATGTACGACTACTACCTCGGCGGATCGCACAACTTCGCCGTCGACCGCGCCGCGGCGGACCGGGCTCTGGAGGCGGCGCCGCACGCCCGGACGTTCGCGCTGGCGAACCGCGCGTTCCTGAGCCGCGTGGTCCGCCGCCTCGTCGCCGACGGCATCGACCAGTTCCTCGACCTCGGCTCCGGCGTGCCGACCGTCGGCAACGTCCACGAGATCGCCCAGGCCGTCGACCCGCGGGTGCGGGTGGCCTACGTCGACATCGAGCCGGTCGCGGTCATGGTCGCCACGGACCTGCTGGCCGACAACCCCGACGCCACCGTGACCCACGCCGACATCCGTGACCCGCGGACCGTGCTCGCCGCCCCCGGCGTCGCGGGGCTCCTGGACTTCGACAAGCCGGTGGCGGTGCTGGCCATCGCGCTCCTGCACGCCCTGTCCGACGCCGACGACCCCGCCGGGGTCCTCGCCGCCTACCGGGACGCCTGCTGCCCGGGCAGCTACCTCGCGGTGTCCCACCTGGCCGCCACCAGCTTCTCCCCGGACGAACAGGACGTCGTGCGCGAGGTGCTCGACACGACGCCGACGCCGGTCACCATGCGCACCCGTGAGCAGCTCGCGGACATGCTCACCGGCTACACGATCCTCGAGCCCGGCGTGGTACTGCTTCCCGACTGGCGCCCGGACGACCCGGGCGGGTCCGCCGCCACCGGCGCCGCCGCCAACGGCTACGGGGCGCTGGCCCGGCTTCCCGAGGCACGGCCGGACCGGTAGGCACCTCGCGGCCTCACCGGACCGGGGCGTCCCGTGTGGCCGTCGGGAACTCCTCGGCGCCGAGCACCGGCAGCAGCTCCGGCCGCTCGCGGGCCTCGGCGGGGCGACCGGTACCCGCCCGCGTTCATGGTCGCCCTCGGCGTCGGGAACCGACCGCGGCCGTGTGCGAAGATCGGCGGCATGACCACGACGTTCGCCGTCATGTACTCCTACACCGATGACACCGAGCTGCGAGAGGCCACGCGCCCGGCGCATCGCGAGTACCTGAACGGCTTCACCGCCGACGGGACCCTGCTCGCCGCCGGCGCGTGGGCGCCGACCGAGGCACCGGGCGGGCTGCTCGTGTTCCGGGCGGCGGACAAGTCGGCTGTGCAGGCGATCGTGGATCGGGACCCGTACACGACGGCGGGCGTGGTGTCCTCCGCCGACATCCGCGAGTGGGTTCCGCCGCTCGGTCCCGTGGCGGGTGCGCTCACCGGCGGCGAGTAACTCAGGACCGCGTTTGATTCAGGACCGCGTTTCCGAGTCGTCGGTGGGTGGCGCCAGCCAGATGCCCACGACGGCGTCCACCAGCCCGGTGGCCGTCCGGGACCAGGCGGCGGCCGGCGCGGTGGCGGCCTCGTCGGCCTCGTCGGCCAGGGTCCGCTCCCGCTCGGCGAGATGATGGACGAGCAGCAGCCGGCACAGGTCGGCGCGCTCGCGCTGCACTCGCTGGGGCAGCGCCGGAAGGCATGAGCGCAGCCCGTCGAGCGCCGCGGTGAGCGAGGGTGAGGCGAGCGACTCCGCGAGCAGGACCGGCCGCAGGGCCGGGTCGGTCATGATCTGGGCTCCGAACCGCGCGTACCAGGTGGGCGCGCCGAGGTCGCCGAGGTGCTGCGCGGCCGGGCGCACCAGGCAGTCGACCCAGTCGCGGACGCCCGGGTCCGGGCCGAGTCCGGCCACCATCGCCTCCCGCCGCCGATCCACCGCGTCGGCGTGCCGGCGGACGAGCGCGCGCACCAGGTCGGCCTTCGTGCCGAAGTGGTAGCCGACCACGGCGTTGTTGCCCTGGTCGGCGGCCTCGGCGATCGCCCGGTTGGAGACGGCGTAGACGCCGTGCTCGGCGAACAGCTGCTCCGCGGCGTCGAGAATGCGCTCGCGCGTGGCGGCGCCGCGATCGGTCCGTGCGCGTGCGGGCACCGTCCCACCACCTCCTCGTCGATCCGCCGGTGATGCCGGCCGGGCCGGGAATCGTCGCACCACCGGTGTGACATGGCGGACCCCGGCAAGACTAAGTCAAGCACATGATTTAATCTACGCCAGAACCCACACCTTCCACCCCTTGGAGCTCGTGTGTCCGGTGGTGACAGCACGACCCGGGACGACGGCCCCGTGGCCGCGTCCCGCGCGTCGTGGCTGGTCGGGGTGCTGGCACTGGCCGGCATCGTCGTCTCGCTGCAACAGACCATCGTCATCCCGCTGGTGCCGCAGTTCCCGCGGCTGCTCGACGCCGACCCGGCCGACACCGCCTGGGTCGTGACGGCGACGCTGCTGGCCAGCGCGGTCGCGACCCCCGTGGTGGGCCGGCTCGCCGACATGTTCGGCAAGCGCCGGATGCTGCTGTTCTGCCTGGGCACGCTCGTGGTCGGCTCGGTGATCGGCGCGCTGAGCGAGTCGCTGGTGCCGCTGGTGGTGGGCCGCGCCCTGCAGGGTCTCGCCGCGGGTGTCGTGCCCCTGGGCATCAGCCTGATGCGTGACCAGCTCCCGGCCGAGCGGCTCGGGTCGGCGACCGCGCTGATGAGCGCCTCGCTCGGGGTCGGTGGAGCCCTCGGGTTGCCGTTGTCGGCGTTCGTGGCCCAGTCCCTGAATTGGCACGTCCTGTTCTGGGCGGGCGGGGCGCTCGGGCTGGTCACCGCGGCCCTCGTCCTGACGACCGTGCCCGAGTCGCCGCACCGCGCCGGCGGCCGGTTCGACCTGCTCGGGGCGCTGCTGCTCTCCGCCACGTTGGTATGCCTGCTGCTCGCGGTGTCCAAGGGCGGCACCTGGGGGTGGGCGTCGGCGACCACGCCCACGCTGTTCGTGGTCGCGGCCCTCGCGCTGCTCTCCTGGGCGATGTGGGAGCTGCGGCGCACGGAGCCGCTGGTGGACCTGCGGGTCAGCCGTCGCCGGCAGGTGCTGCTGATCAACTCGGCCTCGGCGGTCTTCGGCTTCTCGATGTTCGCGATGTCGCTGGTGTTCCCGCAGCTGCTGCAGCTGCCCGCCGAGACCGGCTACGGCCTCGGGCAGTCGATCGTGGTCGCCGGCCTGGTGCTGGCGCCGGGTGGCCTCTGCATGATGGCGATGTCGCCGGTGTCGGCGCGGATCAGCGCGGCGTCCGGGCCGCGGACCACGCTGATGGTCGGCGCGGTGGTCGTCGCGGCCGGCTACGGGCTGGGCGCGGTGTTGCACGCCGAGGTGTGGCAGCTGCTGGTCAGCTCGGTGGTGATCAGTTCCGGGATCGGGCTGGCCTACGGCGCGATGCCCTCGCTGATCATGGCCGCGGTACCGGTCGCCCAGACCGCCTCGGCGAACAGCCTGAACAACCTGATGCGCGCGATCGGGACCAGCACCGCCAGCGCCGTGGCCGGCGTGTTGCTGGCGCAGATGACGACCACCATGGCAGGCGCCGAGGTCCCGACCGAGGCGGCCTTCGTGGTGGTCATGGTGCTCGGTGCGGGTGCGGCCCTGGTCGCGATGGCGATCACCGTGTTCATCCCGCCGCGCCGGGCCGAGCGAGCTCCCGACCCCGGGCCTGCCGGGGCCGACCCCGGCACGGCCGCAGGCGGGCGTCCGGCGGCGAGCGGGACCGTCCGGCACCGCGACGGCGACGCCGGCGACGCGGTCGTGACGCTCGTCGGGCCGGACGGCGCGACGGTCGGCCGGTCCCGGACCGGCCGGGACGGGGCGTTCGCGGTCGTGGCGGACGGCGCCGGGACCGCGGACCTGCTGGTCGTGAGGTGGGGGGAGCTCAGCCACGCGGAGCGGCTCGCGGGACCGG
This sequence comes from Pseudonocardia nantongensis, assembly GCF_046546495.1. NCBI lineage: Bacteria > Bacillati > Actinomycetota > Actinomycetes > Pseudonocardiales > Pseudonocardiaceae > Pseudonocardia > Pseudonocardia nantongensis. The sequence goes on from NZ_JBKGXT010000017.1 coordinate 11,373, forward strand.
GCCCGCACCGGCGTGACGTGCTGCTGGAACCGGCTTCGCGGCGCGCGGGCGGGGAGCCGAGCGCATCCGGGAGCGATGTCCGCATCACCCCCACCGGAGTGGCCCGGGCCCGGTGGGGCCGGGACCGTCCCGTGCTCCCAAACGGGTGTGGTCGGTCACCCGGATTCCGGGCGGCCGGCTCGGTCCGGGCCCGCGACCAGCGCGAACGAACGGGGAGATGATCTTGTACGAGACTTCAACGTTAACTCTGAAAACTCTGTGATGTTCATGGACGATCGCGTGGGCACGCTGACGGTGTGTCCACGACGATCACCAGCTCCCCCCGCCCCGCACCGGTCCCTCGCCGCACCCGCCGTGCGGGCCCGGCCGTACCGGTCGTCGACAGGCCTCTGGACATGGCCGCGGCCCTCGCACTGCTCGCGTTCGGCGCGAACATGGCGAGCCCGCTGTTCCCCGGGTACCAGCAGGATCTCGGCTTCGGCGACCTGACCCTCACGCTCGTCTACGCGACGTACGCGGCGGCCAGCGTCCCCGCGCTGCTGGTGCTCGGCCCGCTCGGCGACCGGCTCGGCCGGGTCCGGCTGGTGCGGATCGGCCTGCTCGTCGCCGCACTCGGGTCGGTCTGCTTCGCGGTGGCCGCGCACCCGGCGTGGCTGTTCGCCGGGCGCGTCCTGCAGGGTGTCGCGCTCGGTGCGGCGACCGGGGCGGGCATGGCGGTGCTGGCCGAGGCCCGCGTGACCAGCCGTCGTCGACGGCTCGCCGCCGCCGGCGCGCTGGTCTTCCTGGTCGGCACCGCGGCCGGTCCCGGTGTCACCGGCCTGCTGGCCGAGTTCGTCCCGGCGCCGCACGCCACCGTGCACCTGCTGCACGTGCTCGCCCTGCTCGTCGTGCACCACCGGCTCGCTCCCACGCCGGCCCCGGCCGTGCCGGCGACCCCGCGCCACCGGCCTTCCGCCTCCCCACAGCTGCCGCAGCGGGGGCGTGCGCCCTACCTGGCCGCGATGGGGACGGGCTTCGTGTCCTGGGCCGTCGTGGGGCTGTTCCTCGGCCTGATCCCGAGCGCCCTGACCCGGGACTCCGCCGGGGTGGGCACGGCCGTGCTCGGTCTCGTCGCGGCGGTCGTCGTCCTCGCCGCGCTGCCGGCGCACGCCGTCCTGACCCGGCTCGGCGCCGTGCGCGCCCAGCTGGCGGGTCTGGCCCTCCTGGTCTGCGGGCTGCTGGTGGTGCTGAGCGCCGGCGGGTCCCCATCGGTGGCGGTCACCCTGGCGGCGGCGATGACCGCCGGCTTCGGGCACGGGCTCGCCTACGGCGGAGCGCACGGCGTGGTGCAGGCCGTGGCGGTCGGGGACCGGGCGGCCGGGACCACCGCGATGGCCTACGTCGTCTACTACCTCGGCGCCGGGATCCCGACGGTCGCGGTCGGCCTGATGACGCTGTACCGGCCGCTGGACGCCGCGACGAGCGTGCTCGCGGTCGTCCTCGTGGGGGCCGCCGTGGTGGCGGCGATGGGCGTGCGGCAGAGCTCGGTCGACGCCGCCGGGCGCGACGACTCGGCGCTCGGCGACGTCGCCGTCCTGCTGCGGGACCTGCTACGCGGGATGCACCAGGCCAACGGGATCATGCACGGTGTCGACCCGGGCGCCCGCCGTCGGACCGGGTGACGGTCGCGCGAGCACACCACACCCGCCGGTGGGGAGCCGGGCGACGCCGGCTACCCGCTCCCCTCCCGCTTGCCGGCCCGGGTGCGCTGCGGGTCCGGCGCCGCCTCCCCGGGCAGCCGGCGCAGGAACTCCTCCTCGAGCTCCAGCATCCGCCGGGTGTGCGCCTCCAGCGCGTCCTCGGAGCCGCCGAGGACGGTGTCGTTCCGGGTCTCGTGCAGGTGCGTCATCTCGCGGCGGAGCTCGTCGTCTCCGAGCTCGGCGGGCGCGATGCCGTGCGATCGATCGGTCATACCGAGCCCTACCCGCACCCGGGGCGATCATGCACCGGCGGCCGGATCGGGCGTCCGGGGCAGGAACAAGACGGCGACGACGCGGTGTTGTCGCACGAGGCGCGCCGGGGCCAGCCCGCTCGCCGCCCGTGTGGACGGCGTCCCCTCGCGTCGAACGTGGTGATCACCGACCGATGCACGGAGAGAGAGTGACAGTTCACGACGCCCGCAGCACCCGCTACGAGACCTCCCGTCGCGTCCGGGACGCGGAGCAGGACCGCGAGGAGCTCATCGACCACGAGGTCGCCGATCTCGCGCGGCTGCTCGACCGCGTCGACGGGCTCACCCACGAGGTGCGTCGGCGCCTGCGGCGCATCGAGCACCACCGGGGCGGCGTGTCTCCCGAGTGGACGTCCCGCAACATGTGACCCGACCGGTAGGCCCCCTCCCGTCGCCCCGGGCCGGGACGACGGCCCGGGTGCCGCGGGAGGTGGCCACGGGCAGAAATGTGGGCGCGCGGTGTGGGCCGGTCGCGGAGTGGTACGGCGACGGTGCACGTCGCGGGAACAGATCCGCGACGGCATCGACGCCCTGCTCGAGCGGCGCCGCAGGGTCATGATGTGCCGCCCCTGACCGACGTCCCGGTGTCAGTGGTTGACCCACCGCGGGGCGCGCTTCTGCGCGAATGCGGTGACCCCCTCCACGGCGTCCTCGCTGACCATCAGCTCGTCCAGGGCCGGGGACGGGTGCCGGACGGCCTCGACGGTGTCGGCGATCCCACCGGTCTCGTCCATGATCTGCAGCGACGTCCGGACCGAGGTGGGGGAGCCCTCCAGGATCTCCGCGGCCAGTGCGCGGGCGCCCGCCAGCGCGGTCCCGGCCTCCACCACCCGGTTCACCAGCCCGGCCGCCAGCGCCTCCTGCCCGGTCAGGCGTCGCCCGGTCAGGATCATCTCGGTGGCCAGGGTGGGGCCGACGATCCGCGGCAGCCGGACCAGCCCGCCGGCACCGGCGACGAGCCCGACCTTCACCTCGGAGAGCGCGAACCGGGCCGTGGTGTCGGCGACGACGAGGTGGCAGGCCATCGCGATCTCGCAGCCGCCGCCCATCGCGAACCCGTTCACCGCGGCGATCACCGGTTTGGTCATCGCGGCCCGGGCGGTGAGCCCGGCGAACCCGTTCTTCGGCACCCACATCGGCTTGCCCGAGGCCGACCAGCGCAGGTCGTTGCCTGCCGAGAACGCCTGGTCACCGGCGCCGGTGAGGATGGCGACCCACAGCTCCGGGTCGGCGAAGAACGCGTCGAACACCTCGTCGAGCTCGTCGTTGGCCGGCGGGTGCAGCGAGTTGCGGGCGTCCGGCCGGTCGATCGTGACCTCGAGCAGGTGCCCGTCGCGGCGGACGGCCACGTGCTCGTAGCCCTCCGGGCGCAGCCCGGGCGCGCGGCGCGGGGCGATCTCGTCCATCCGCTCGCGGGTGGTGGCGACGCGGTTGCCGGCGCCGAACGAGCGCGCGTACATGCCCGTGCCGGCCGGCTGCCCGGTGGAGAGGAGGTCGAGGGTGGTCTCGTCGCCGTCGACGGTGCGGGCCAGGAACCGGCTGCCGGCGGCGTCTGTCCGGCAGGAACCGGGGTCCAGGCGCCCGACGACGATCCCGGTGCGGGCGCCGTCGCGGCCGTGCACGACCGTCCACGTCTCGATGGTGGCGGGGCCGTCGGCGTGCTCGGTCCGCGGCGGGGCGGAGACGGCGTCCAGCTCGGCCTGGAGGTCAGCGCTGCGGTCGGTGCGCCAGGGTGTCGGGGTCGTGGAGTAGATCCCGGCCGAGTACTTGCTGCAGACGCCGCCGTTCGCGCCGACCAGCCCGTAGCTGCCCGGCGTGGCGCGGCAGCGCTGCACGGTCTCGGCGATCGCGTGCATCGAGTAGTTGTTCCCGGCGCCGCCGAAGAACGGCAGCCCCCCGGTGAGCGTCAGCCCCCGCGGGTCGTCCGGGGCCAGGCCGAGGCCGTCGCAGATGTTCGAGACCGCGATCGGGAAGCAGCTGTAGAGATCCAGTGTGGACAGCTGGTCGAGATCGATCCCGGCGACGTCGAGGGCGTGCCGGACGGCGGCCACCGAGGCCGGTGCGGTGCCCAGGTCGGCGCGCTCGAGGAGGTCCCGTTCGCGCAGGTCGGCGTGCCCGTGCAGGTACACCCAGCGGTCCTCGTGGATGCCGAGCCGGCGCGCCGCGGCGACCGAGGTGAGCAGTACCGCCGCGCCCTGGTTCACCTGGTCGCGGGCGACCAGGTAGCGGGTGTAGGGGTCGGCGATCGGGCGGTTGCGCTCGGTCGGGGTGGCCAGCTCGGACGCGCTGCGTGCGGTCGGCGCGGCGGCGTGCGGGTTGGCCGCGGCGACCCGGGTGAACGGCGCGAACAGCTCGCCCATCTCGGCCGCGTACTGCTCGCGGGTCCGGCCGAGGCGGGCCCGGCGGGCGTTGTCGAGCAGCGCGTACTGGTTCGGCGCGCCCGTCAGGCCGTGCGCGATCTGCTGGCGGGTGACCAGGCCCCGCAGCCCGAACCCGCGGTCCTCCAGCGTCCCGTCGACGGTCTCGGAGAAGTCCGGGGCGTCCTCGGTCCCGGCGAGGTGGCGGGCGGTGGAGATCGCCTCGGAGCCCACGACGAGGGCGACCTCGGCTGCGCCGGCGGCGATGGCGGCGCCGAGCTCGGTCACCAGGTGCTGCGGTGCCTGGCCGCCGGTGACCTCCAGGATCGCCCGCTCCGGGTCGGCGCCGACCCGCTGCGCGACCGAGCGCGGGTAGTTCGTGGAGCGGCCCAGCGGGGCCTCGGCGCCCGGCGTGGAGATCTCGAACTGGCGCACGCCGGCGAGCGTGTCGAGCGCCGCGGCAGGCCCGGCCGGATCGGTGACGCCGGTGTCGCGCAACGCCTCCCGTGCGGCCTCGGCGGCCAGCTCGACGGCGGACAGGCGCCGGTAGCCGGGGGCGTCGATCCGGTCCGAGGACTGGCCCACCCCGACCAGGACCGGGGTGCGGGGATCGATCTCGGTGCTCATGCCCGGCCTACTTCCTAGACGTCTTCCGTCAGCAACCGGCCGACCGTATCCCGGGGTCGGGTGGGCTTCAAGGCCGCTCAGCCCGGGCGGTGCACCGCACCGAGCAGGAAGTCGACGAGTCCCTCGGCGTAGTCGTCGAGGTCGGCGACGAGCCGCTCGCGCAGGTGCCCCGGGGCGGACGACACGTGCATCACCACCCCGCCGCACAGCGTGTCCAGCAGCATCGTCACCGACGTGTCGTCCGGGATCTCCCCGCGCCGGATGCCACGCCGGACCATCGCCCGGGCGGCGAGCACCTGCGCGTCGCGCATCGCGTCCCAGCGCTGCGCGACCCCGGGGATCGACGGCGCCTCGACGGTCATCCGCATCGCGGCCCGGCTGCTCTCGCCGAGGTAGAGCGCCAGCATCTGGTGGGCGAGCCGGAGCAGGTCACCGCGCAGCGTGCCGGTGTCGGCGTCGGCGACATCGACGAGCCGGCTGGCCAGCGCGTCGGTGAGGAGATCCTCCTTGGCGCTCCACCGCAGGTAGATCGAGGCCTTGCCGACGCCCGCCTCTCGGGCCACCGCCTCCAGGCTGAACCCGGCCCAGCCCGCGCGCCCGAACAGCTCCACCGCGGCCGCGGCGATCCGCCGGTCGACGGCCGGGTCGCGGGGACGTCCGGTGCTCGTACCGGACGTGCCGGTTCCGGTGCCGGGGGTGCTGGTGCCTGTCATGGCGGGTCTCCGGGCGGGTCTTGCTTCGGCGGCGGCCGTCACCCTAGCGTCAGGGCGGACTTCCGGACGGGCAGCGTCCAGATAGGTGCACACGGGAGGCAGCCGTGACGTCGACGTCACCTGCGATCACCCCGGAGCGGCTCGAGTCGCTGTTCCGGCCGCGCAGCGTGGCCCTGGTCGGGGCGGCGGACAAGTCCGCGTTCTCCCGGCTCGCCTACGACAACCTGGTCGAGTTCGGGTTCACCGACCGGACGTTCCTGGTGAACCGCCGCGGCGCGCCCACGCACGGGCGGCCCACCGTCACCTCGTGCGCGGAGATCGGCGAGCCGGTGGACGTCGCGTTCCTGATGGTCCCGCAGGCCGGCATGCCGGAGGCCCTCTCCGACGCCGCCGCCGCGGGGATCCGGAACGCCGTCGTGCTCTCGTCGGGCTACGCCGAGGCGGGGGAGGCGGGCCGCGCGGCGCAGGACGAGCTGGTCGCGCACGCGCTGTCGCTGGACATGGTGCTGCTCGGCCCGAACCAGCTCGGTTTCGCCAACATCACAGCGCAGGTGCCGATCACGTGCGTGCCCGGACTGCCGCGCACCCCCGGCCCGGTGGCGCTGCTGTCGCAGAGCGGAGCCAGCTCCGGCGCGATGGTGGAGTTCGCGGGAGCGGCCGGGATCGGCCTGTCGCTGATGGTCACCCTCGGCAACGAGGCGATGGTGACGGCCGGGCACGTGCTGGACTTCCTGGTCGACGACGACGCCACCCGTGCCGTCGCGATCTTCGCCGAGACCGTGCGCGACCCGGACGCGTTCCGCCGCGCCGCGCGCCGTGCCGGGGACGCGGGCAAGGCCGTCGTGGTGCTGAAGGCGGGCAGCAGCGCGCTCGCCGCCCGCACCGCGGCCGCGCACACCGGAGCGCTGGTCGGCGACGACGCGGTGATCGACGCCGTGTTCGCCGATCTGGGGATCATCCGGGTCGACTGCATCGAGGACATGCTGATCACCGCCGGGGCCACGGCGCACATGGGCCGGCTCCAGCGCCCCGGCATCGGCGTCGTGTCGATCTCCGGCGGGGCCTGCGACATCGTGGCCGACCGGGCGAAGGACGTCGGCATGGAGCTGCCGGAGCTGGCCGCGGAGACCCGCGACGCGGTGGTCGCGGTGATGCCCGACTACGGCACCGTGCAGAACCCGCTCGACGTCACCGGTGCCGCGATCCTGGACCCGAGCGTGTTCACCCGGACGATCGCCGCGGTGTCCGCGGACCCGTCGGTCGGGGCCGTCGCCGTCGTCAACTCGCTGCCCTGGACCGGCGAGGGCCCCTACAGCGGGCAGGTGTTCGTGGACGCGATCGGCGCCGGGATCGCGCAGGCCGGCTGCCCGGTCGCCTACGTGAACCAGGTGCTGGCCCCGATCACCGACCGCACCCGCGAGGTCCTTTCCGCGGGTGGCGTGCCCTACGCGATCCCCGGGCTGCGCCAGGCCGTCGTCGCGCTGCGGAACGTGGCCTGGTGGTCGCAGGCGTCCCGGCTCACCGCCGGACCGTCCGCCGTCGACGTCCCGGAGCGGTCCGCGTGTCGCGGTGCCTGGTCCGAACCGGCGGCCCGGCGGCTGCTGGCCGCCGCCGGTGTGCCGGTCGTGCCGGGCGAGCTGGTCGGCACGGCCGACGAGGCGGTCGCGGCCGCGTCCCGGATCGGCGGCCCGGTCGCCTGCAAGCTGGTCTCGCCGGACGTGCTGCACAAGAGCGGCGTCGGCGGTGTCGTGCTGGGGGTACAGGGCGACGATGCGGTGCGTGCGGCGCACAGCGCGGTGACGCTGGCCGCCGCGGCGGTCCCGGGTGCACGGGTGACGGGCGTGCTCGTCTCCCCGATGCGGCGGGGTGGGACGGAGTTGCTGGTCGGCGTCGTACGGGACCCGCAGTGGGGTCCGATCCTGGCCGTCGCGTTCGGCGGGGCCCTCGTCGAGGTGCTGGGCGACTCGGTCCTCTCGCCGCTGCCCGTCTCGCCGGAGCGGGCCGCGGCGATGCTGCGCCGGTTGCGCGGTGCCGCCGTGCTGGACGGGGTGCGCGGCGCGGCACCGGTGGACGTCGACGCGGTCGCCGCCGTCGTCGCCAGGGTCGGCGACCTCGCGCTCGCCCTCGGCGACGAGCTGGAGTCGCTGGAGATCAACCCGCTGCGCGTCGACGGGTCGGCCGTCGAGGCGCTGGACGCCGTCGTCACCTGGAGAGACGCTTCATGATGCGCACCGCCCTCACCGACCTGCTCGGCATCGACGCCCCGCTGGTCGGGTTCAACCGCTCGCCCGGCGTCGTCGCGGAGGTGAGCCGGGCCGGCGGTCTCGGCGTGCTCGCCGCGACCGCGTACACCCCGGAGGAGCTCGACGCCCAGCTGACCTGGATCGAGGAGCAGGTCGGCGGGCGGCCCTACGGCGTGGACCTGCTGGTACCCGGGAAGACGGCGCCCGGTGACCCGGCCGACCTCGTCGCCAGCCTGCGCGCCCAGATCCCCGACGAGCACGTCCGGTTCGTCGACGAACTGCTCGCCCGCTACGACATCCCGGCGCCGGCGCGACCGCGCCATGAGAGCCCCGAGCTGATCGCGAACCTCGACCCGAGCGGTGTCCCGGCGCTGCTCGACGTCGTGTTCGCGCACCCGGTCGCGCTGGTCGCGAACGCGCTCGGCACCCCGCCGCCGACGCTCGTCGACCGGGCGAAGGCGGCCGGGGTCCTCGTCGCGTCCCTGGTCGGGAAGCCCGAGCACGCCCGCCGCCAGCTCGAGGCCGGCGTGGACGTGCTCGTCGCGCAGGGCACCGAGGCGGGCGGGCACACCGGCACGGTCGCCACGATGATCCTCACCCCGGAGATCGTCGACGCGGCCGGCGACGTGCCGGTGCTCGCCGCGGGCGGGATCGCCTCCGGGCGTCAGATGGCCGCGGCGCTCGCGCTCGGCGCGTCCGGCGTCTGGTGCGGTTCGGTGTGGCTGTCCAGCCACGAGGACATCACCCCGGACGCGGTGAAGCGCAAGTTCCTGACCGCGACCAGCTCGGACACGCTGCGATCGCCGGCCCGCACCGGCAAGCCGGCCCGTCAGCTGCGCAGCGCCTGGCACGACGAGTGGGAGCGCCCGGGCAGCCCGTCCCCGCTGCCGATGCCGCTGCAGCCGATGCTGATCTCCGACGCCTGGAGCCGGATCGACGAGGCCGCCGGGAACGGGCATCCGGGTGCGACGGCGCTGGAGTCGTTCTTCATCGGGCAGGTGGTCGGCGGGTTCGCCGAGCTCGCGCCTGCCGGGGAGATCACCCGCCGGATCGTCGACGACTGCGTCGCCCGCCTGCAGGAGCTCCGGACGCTGACCTGATCACCCGTCAGCACGCCCCGGGTCCGCGGCCGGGGCCTACGCTGGCGGGTACCAGGCCCGGAGGAGGCGGCCATGCCCCAGGACCCGTTGCGCGATGCGTTCGGCCCGTTGGAACCGCTGCTCGGGCGGCTGTTCGAGAGCCTGGGGGATCTCGACGGCCCCGGTGAGGCCACCGACACCGACCAGCGCCCGCCCGGTAGCCGCGGGACCCGCGGGCTGGACCGGTTCGGCCGCGACCTCACCGCGGACGCCGCGGCAGGCCGGCTGGACCCGGTGATCGGCCGGGACGCCGAGATCGACGCCGCGCTGGAGGTGCTGGGCCGCCGGGCCAAGAACAACCCGGTGCTGGTCGGCGATCCGGGCGTGGGCAAGACCGCGATCGCCGAGGGGATCGCCGCGCGGGTGGCCGCCGGTGACGTCCCCGCGGTGCTGCGCGGCGTCCGGGTGATCGCGCTGGACCTGGCGGGCATGGTGGCCGGCACCAAGTACCGCGGCGAGTTCGAGGAGCGGCTCACCGCTGTGATCGACGAGGTGGTCGCGGCCCAGGGGCGGATCGTGGTGTTCGTCGACGAGCTGCACCTGGTCATCGGCGCCGGAGGCGGGGCGGACGGCGGCGCGATGGACGCCGGGTCGATCCTCAAGCCCGCGCTGGCCCGCGGCGCGCTGCGCCTGGTGGGCGCGACGACCACCGAGGACTACCGCCGCTACATCGAGCGGGACGCGGCGCTGGAGCGGCGGTTCGAGCCGGTCGTCGTGCCGGAGCCGACCGAATCGCAGACGGTGGCGATCCTGCACGGCCTGCGCGGGCGCTACGAGAGCCACCACGGCGTCACGCTGACCGACGCCGCGCTGGACGCCGCGGTCACGCTGTCAGCCCGCTACGTGCCGGACCGGTTCCTGCCGGACAAGGCGATCGACCTGGTCGACCGGGCCGCGGCCCGGGCCGGCATGCGTACGACCGGCGGCGACGCGGCCGCGGACGCGACCGCGCGCCAGGCCGCCGAGCTGCGGCGGGCCCGCGAGGTCGCCGTCGATTCCGAGGACTTCGAGCGGGCCGGGATGCTCAGCCGCGAGCTGGACCGGTTGCTCGCCGCCACCCCCGCGGCGGGCGGGCGCCCGGAGATCACCGCCGACGACGTCGCCGAGGTCGTCTCCCGGCGCACCGGCATCCCTCTCGCGCGCCTGGGCACCGGCGAGCGGGACCGGCTGCTGCGCTTGGAGGAGCACCTGCACGCGCGCGTCGTCGGGCAGGACGACGCGGTGGAGGCCGTCGCCGACGCCGTGCGCGCGGGCCGGGCCGGGCTCGGGCACCCGGAGCGGCCGGTCGGCTCGTTCCTGTTCCTCGGGCCGAGCGGGGTCGGCAAGACCGAGCTGGCCCGGGCACTGGCCGAGGCGCTGTTCGACTCCCCGGACCGGATCGTGCGCCTGGACATGAGCGAGTACGCCGACCGCGCGTCGGTGACCCGGCTGATCGGCGCCCCGCCCGGCTACGTCGGCCACGACGACGGCGGCCGGCTCACCGAGGCGGTCCGCCGCACCCCCTACTGCGTGCTGCTCCTCGACGAGATCGAGAAGGCGCACACCGAGGTGACCTCGACGCTGCTCGGGGTGCTCGACGCAGGCCGGCTGACCGACTCCCGGGGCCGGACCGTCGACTTCCGGCACACCATCGTGGTCATGACCAGCAACCTGGGCTCGGAGCAGCTGCTGATCGCCGCGGCCGCCGGCACGCCGCTCGACGAGGTCCGCGAGCCGCTGCTGGCGCTGGCCCGCACGCACTTCCGGCCCGAGTTCCTGAACCGGATCGACGAGATCGCGCTCTTCGCCCCGCTGGCCCCGGCCCAGCTCCGCCGGATCACCGCGATGATGCTCGACGAGACCGGCGAGCGGCTGCGCGCCCAGGGCGTCACGCTGCACGCCGACGACGACGCCGTCGACCTGCTGGCGCGGCGTGGGCACCGGCCCGAGCACGGCGCCCGGCCGCTGCGCCGCACCATCGGGCGCGAGGTGGACCGTCGGCTGTCCCGGCTGCTGCTGTCCGGGGACCTGCGTCCGGGGGGCACCGTGCGGCTCACCGCCTCCGGTGACGAGCTGTCGCTGGAGGTCCGGCCGGGGGAGTGAACGCCGGCTCGCCCTCCGCAGCGTGCAGGTAGCGCGCGAGCACGGTCACAGTGTCTCCTTCACCCGGTCCTCGGCCGGTGCCCGGCGGCGACGCCGCCACAGCGCAGCGACCAGGGGCAGCAGCACGACCGCCAGGAACGCGGTGAGCAGCACGCCGGAGATCGGCCGGGCGAGGAACCCGGCCGGGTCGCCGCCGAATAGCAGCAGCGAGCGGCGCAGCGAGGTCTCCAGCATCGCGCCGAGGACGAAGGCCAGTACCAGCGGGCCGGGCTCGAATCCGAGCTTCTTCATCAGGTAGCCGAGCGCTCCGAACACCACGACCAGGCCGATGTCGAACACGCTGTTGTTCACCGTGTACACGCCGACCAGCGTGATCAGCACCGTGATCGGGGCCAGGATCGTCGCCCGCACCCGCAGGATCTTCACGAACACACCGACCATCGGGATGCTCATGATCAGCAGCAGGATGTTCCCGATGTACATCGAGTTCACCACGCCCCAGAACAGCTCCGGGTCCTCGCTGACCAGCAGCGGGCCCGGCGTGACGCCCTGGATGAGTAGCGCGCCGAAGATCACCGCCATGGTGGCGTTGGCCGGGATGCCGAGGGTGAGCAGCGGGATGAACGACGACGTCGCCGCCGCGTTGTTGGCGGTCTCCGGCGCCGCGACGCCCTCGACCGCGCCGTTGCCGAACCGCTCCGGGTGCTTCGAGCGGCGCTTCTCCACGCCGTAGGCGGCGAGCGAGGACAGGGTCGCACCGCCACCGGGCAGGACGCCCAGCGCGAAGCCGATGACCGAGCCGCGGCCGAACGCGCCGGACGCGGTCCGGAGGTCCTTGCGCGACGGCCAGACGTCGGTCACCCGCGCCGGTGCCGAGACCGCCCGGTGCCGCTGCTCCAGGTTGTGCAGGATCTCGCCGAGGCCGAACAACCCCATGGCGATCGGGACGAAGTCGAGGCCGTCGCTGAGCGCGAGGCTGTCGAAGGTGAACCGCTCGGCCCCGGTGAAACCGTCCCGGCCCACCGTGGCCAGCAGCAGCCCGATCGCGGCGGCGACCAGCGCCTTGACCTTGCCGCCACCGCTGACGGTGGCGACCAGCAGGATGCCCAGCAGCGCCAGCGCGGTGTACTCCGGCGGACCGAAGTCGAGCGCGAAGCCAGCCACGAGCGGCGCCACGAACGTCATCGCGACGATCGCGACGGTGCCCCCGATGAACGAGCCGATCGCGGCGATGCCGAGCGCGGTGCCGGCCCGGCCCCGGCGGGCCAGCGCGTAGCCGTCGAAGACGGTCACCACCGACGACGCCTCGCCGGGCAGCCGCAGCAGCACCGAGGTGATGGTGCCGCCGTACTGGGCACCGTAGAAAATGCCGGCCAGCAGGATGATCGCGGTGACCGGCTCGACGCTGAAGGTGAGGGGGAGCAGCACCGCGATCGTGGCGGCCGGGCCGAGCCCTGGCAGCACACCGATCAGCATGCCGATCACGACGCCGAGCAGGCAGTACAGCAGGTTGGTCGGCTCGAGAACGACCGCGAATCCGTCCAGGACGGGAGTGAGGTCCACTGCGCTCCCCTCTCAGAACAGGTGCGGGATGTCGACCGACAGCCCGACGACGAACACGAGGTAGAAGGCGACGACGACGGCGACGCTGGTGATCGCCGAGAGCCGCCAGCCCTCCCTGCCGAGCACGCGGAGCCAGACGAAGGCGAGCAGGGCGGCCGGGATCTCGAAACCGATGTAACCGATCACCCCGACGAACACGACCATCGTGACCACGCCCAGCAGCACGTCCACCGACGAGCGGGTGAACCGCTCGGCGTCGGCGCTCCGCCGGGCGGTGCCCGCGAGCGTTGCGCCGAGCGCGAGCAGCAGCACGCCGACGATCAGCGGCCAGGTCCCGGGCCCGGGCTCGGCCGGCGTACCGAGGCCCAACGCCGTCGCCCCGACGGCCGCCGCGACGCCCAGGGCGACGACGACTGCCGCGACGACCAGGTTGGTCACGGGCCCGGCCGGCGGGGCCGTTTCCTCCTCGGGACCGTCCGCGTCGTCGGCGGGCAGATCGCCGTCCGCCGCAGCCGCGGCCCCGGTCCGCTCGACGGGCGGGCCGGGGTCGGCGGGCTCGTCGGTGGCGGGCGTCCGGGCGGACCCGGACGGCCGGGTCATGCGCTGCCGCCCAGGTCGATGCCGAACTTCTGGACCAGGGCCCGGTAGTTCTCCAGCGCGCTCGACCACTGCGTGCGGAGCTCTTCGCCGGAGACCTCGTTCGGGGTGAGCAGCCGCTGGGTGTTGAACTCCTTGTACTCCGGGGTGGCGAACGCGGTATCGAACGCGGTGCGCAGCTCGCCCAGGACCTCGGGCGGGGTCCCCTTCGGCGCGACGACGGCCCGGGACTGCTGGACCTGCACCGGGTAGCCCGCCTCGGTCGCCGTCGGGGTGTCGGGCAGGTAACTCACCCGCTGGCCGGCGAAGGTGACGATCGGGGTGATCGCACCGGCGCGGATCTGCTCGACCGCCTCACCGAGCTGGATCGCGGCGACGTCGACCTGCCCGCCGAGGACGGCGGTCAGGGTGGGGGAGCCGCCGTCGAACGGCACGGCGGTGGCGTCGATGCCCGCCTGCTGGAACAGCAGCTCGGAGCTCAGCTGGCTGCCGGTGCCGACGCCGGTGGTACCGAAGTTGATCGGGCGGCCGGCGGCCTTCATGTCGTCGATCGTCCGGAAGCCGGTGTTCCGCCCGGCGACCAGCACGTAGTCGTCCTGGGAGAGGCCGCTGACGATCTCGAAGTCGGCCAGGTCGATCGCCTGATCGGGCTCGACGGCCAGCGGGGTGATGTAGGAGAGCGATCCGACCAGCACCATCAGGGTCTGGCCGTCCGGCTCGGCGCCGGTGAGCTCCTGTGCGGCGATCGCGCCGTTGGCGCCGGGCCGGTTCTCGACGGCGATCGGCGCCCCCAGGTCCGCACCGGCTCGATCGGCCAGTGCACGCCCCACCAGGTCGGTGCTGCCTCCCGGGTCCTGCCCGACCAGCATCGTGATCGGCCCGTCCGGATAGGTGTCGGCGGTGGCGGCCTGGCCGCCGCCGAGGTTCCCACCACAGGCGCTCAGCGACAGGGTCAGCGCCAGCCCGAGGCCGGCGATCGCCAACCGCTTCCTGCGCGTCCGGGTCATGTCATCTCCTCTTCGAGTGACCGGTCGGCCGGTGCGCGTTCCACGCGTGTCGCGTGCCGTCACCGCAGCCGGGATGGTCGGAGCCTAGGAACGGCTCCCATGCATGTCTAAACCCGATACTGCATAGCTTGATACCGTCAAGGTATGGCGTTCACGCTGGACCAGCTGCGCGGCTTCGTGACGGTGGCCGACGAGCTCCACTTCGGACGCGCCGCGGCCCGGCTGCAGATGACGCAGCCACCGCTGAGCAGGCAGATCCAGAAGCTCGAACGGGCCGTCGGGGCCCAGTTGCTCGAGCGCGGCAACCGCAGTGTCGTCCTCACGACGGCCGGATCGGCGTTCCTGGTGGAGGCCCGCCGCCTGCTCTCGCTGGCCGACGCCGCGCCGGCGCTGGCGCGACGGGTGTCGGCGGGTTCCGCCGGTGTCGTCCGGGTGGCGTTCACCGCGGCGTCGACGTTCGGGGTGCTCGGTGACCTGCTCAACCGGGTGGGCGCCGAGCTGCCCGACGTCGAGCTGGTGCTCTCCGAGATGGTCACCCGCGACCAGGTCGCTGCCCTGCTGAACGAGGAGATCGACCTGGGGCTGGCCCGCCCGCCGTTCGACGACGAGGTGTTCGGCTCCCGCGTGCTGCACCGCGAGGCGATCATGGTGGCGCTGCCGGCCGGGCACCGGCTGGCCGGGCTGGACCGTCCGCTCGGCAGTGACGACCTGGCGGGCGAACCGGTGGTGATGCACTCGCCGACCCAGGCCCGATACTTCTACGACCTGATCGTCGGCCTGGTCGAGGTCCCGCACCAGAACGTGGTGCACACCGTCAGCCAGATCCTCACGATGCTCTGGCTGGTCGAGGCCGGCCGCGGCCTGGCGTTCGTGCCCGGGTCGGCCCGCAGGCTCGGAATCACCGGCGTCGAGTTCGCCGCGCTGGACTCGCCGGTCGCCGAGCCGGTGGAACTGCACCTCCTGTGGCCGCACGGGTCGCGCAACCCGGCACTGCGCTCGGTGCTGGCGGTGCTCGACGACGAGAACAGCGAGAACGAAGCGGACGATGCCAGCACGGTATCGCTTGATGCTCAATGAGTCCTGTACAGGCATCGTAGGACGTTCCTAGCGTGGTCGTCGCATCCCGCGCCGCGCCAACGGCGGCGTTAAGTCGAGACGCGAGGACGAGAATCCGTGCCGAACACCACCCCCGACGAGCTGGCGGCCCGCCTCACCGCGGGCCTGCTCTCGTTCCCCGTGACCCACTTCGACGCCGAGCTCCAGTTCGACGAGCAGCGCTACCGGCAGCACCTCGACTGGCAGTCGGGCTTCGACGTGGCGGGCCTGTTCGCCGCAGGCGGCACCGGCGAGGGCTTCTCGCTGACCCGGGAGGAGACCGACCGGGTCGTCCGGGTCGCGGTGGACGAGGTCGGCGACCGGGTGCCGGTGCTGGCCCCGGCGACCGGGGCGACCGCCGTCGCCGTGGAGCAGGCCTGCGCCGCGCAGGACGCCGGGGCCTCCGGGATCCTGCTGATGCCGCCGTACCTGACCGAGGCGCCGCAGCGCGGGCTCGTCGAGCACATCGGCGCCGTGTGCCGGGCCACCGATCTCGGCGTGATCGTCTACAGCCGGGCGAACGCGGTGCTCGACGACGTCACCGTCGCGGAGGCCGCGGACCGCAACCCGAACCTCGTCGGTCTCAAGGACGGCGTCGGTGACATCGAGCGGATGACCCGGACCTACGCCCGTCTCGGTGACCGCCTGATCTACATCGGCGGCCTGCCCACCGCGGAGACGTTCGCGCTTCCGCTGCTCCAGCTCGGTGTCTCGACCTACTCCTCGGCGCTGTTCAACTTCCTGCCCGAGTTCGCCCTGAAGTTCTTCGCCGCCGTCCGCGCTCAGGACCGGGTCGAGGTCTACCGCATGCTGAACGAGTTCGTGATCCCCTACCTGGACATCCGCGACCGCGCCCGCGGCTACGCGGTCTCGATCGTGAAGGCCGGGCTCACGGCGGTCGGCCGGGACGGTGGCCCGATGCGCCCGCCGCTGTCCGACCTCACGACCGCCGAGCGCGACGAGCTGGCCGCGCTGGTCCGCCGCGCGCACTGACCCGCCCCGGCCGATCTCCCACGAAGGAGCCTCCGTGTCCGCCTCCCTGACCGTGCCCACCGCCGCGCCGGCCGTCGGAGACCGCATCGCCTCGGTGACGCTGTCCTCGGTCACCCTCCCGCTGCCGAACGCGATCTCCGACGCCAAGGTGTTCACCGGCAGGCAGCGCCCGATGACCGAGGTCGCGTTCCTGTTCGCCGAGATCCGCACCGAGGGCGGGTTCGAGGGCGTCGGGTTCAGCTACGCCAAGCGGGCCGGAGGCCCCGCGCAGTTCGCGCACGCCCGCGAGGTCGCCCCGGACCTGATCGGCGAGGACCCGAGCGACATCGGCCGGATCTGGACCCGGCTGGTGTGGGCGGGCGCGTCGGTCGGGCGTAGCGGCGCCGCCACCCAGGCACTGGCCGCGATCGACGTCGCGCTCTGGGACCTGAAGGCCAAGCGCGCCGGGTTGCCGCTGGCGAAGCTGCTCGGCGCGCACCGCGATTCGGTGCGCTGCTACAACACCTCTGGCGGGTTCCTGCACGAGTCGATCGACCAGGTCCGGGCGAACGCCACCCGGACCCTGGAGGAGGGCATCGGCGGCGTCAAGATCAAGGTCGGGCTGCCGGACTCCGCCGAGGACCTGCGCCGGGTCGCCGCGGTCCGCGAGCATCTCGGCGACGGCGTTCCGCTGATGGTGGATGCCAACCAGCAGTGGGATCGTCCGACCGCGATGCGGGTCGGCCGGGCGCTGGAGCGGTTCGGCCTGGTGTGGATCGAGGAGCCGCTGGACGCCTACGACGTCGAGGGGCACGCCGCGCTGGCCCGCTCGCTGGACACCGCGGTCGCCACCGGTGAGATGCTGACCAGCGTCGCCGAGCACCATGCGCTGATCAAGGTCGGCGCGGCCGACGTCCTGCAGCCCGACGCGCCGCGGATCGGCGGCATCACCCAGTTCCTGCGCCTGGCCACGCTCGCCGAGGTCGACCACCTGCAGCTGGCCCCGCACTTCGCGATGGAGATCCACGTCCACCTCGCCGCGGCGTACCCGCACGAGCCGTGGGTGGAGCACTTCGACTGGCTGCACCCATTGTTCGAGGAACGCCTTGAGATCCGCGACGGCCGGATGCTGATCTCCGACCGGCCGGGTCTCGGCGTGACCCTCAGCGACCAGCTGCGTGCCTGGACCGTGGACAGCGTGACCGTCCATGCCCCGCACCGTTCCTGAAGGAGGACCACCTATGACCGACGTCGTGAGCGTCGACCCCCGCACCGGTGCGGCGGTGGAGACCGTCGCCCGGGAGACGACGGCCGCCGGGACCGCCGCGCTCTGCGCCACCGCCGCCGAGGCCGCACCCGGGCTGGAAGCACTCGGCCGGTCCGGGCGCGCTGACCTGCTCGACACCCTGGCCGACGCCCTGCAGGCACACCGGGACGAGGTCGTCGCCGTGGCCGACCGGGAGACCGCGCTCGGCCCGGCCCGGCTGAACGGCGAGCTCACCCGCACCTGCTACCAGCTGCGGCTGTTCGGTGAGGTGCTCCGCGAGGGGAGCTACCTCGAGGCGACGATCGACCACGCCGCCGACACCCCGATGGGCCCGCGGCCGGACCTGCGCCGGATGCTGGTCCCGATCGGCCCGGTCGCGGTGTTCGGCGCGAGCAACTTCCCGCTCGCGTTCTCGGTGCCAGGCGGCGACACCGTGTCCGCGCTGGCGGCAGGCAGCCCGGTCGTGGTGAAGGCACACGAGTCGCACCCGGCCACCTCCGCGCTGTGTGCCCTGATTCTGGCCGGCGCGGCGACCAAGGCCGGAGCCCCGGAGGGCACCGTCGGGATCGTGTACGGCCGCGCGGCGGGCGTCGCGCTGGTGACCGATTCGGCGATCCGCGCGGTCGGATTCACCGGGTCGCTCGGCGGTGGGCAGGCGTTGATGGACGCCATCGCGTCCCGGCCGGACCCGATCCCGTTCTTCGGCGAGCTGGCCGGCCTCAACCCGGTCGTCGTCACCCCGGCGGCGGCCGCCGAGCGGGGCGCGGCGATCGGTGCGGAGCTGGCGGGGTCGTTCACCCTGGGCGGCGGCCAGTTCTGCACCAAGCCGGGCGTCACCCTGGTGCCCACCGGTCCGGACGGTGACGCGCTGGTCGCGGCCGCCGCCGACGCGGTCCGGGGCAGCGCCGCGCCTGTGCTGCTGAACGGCGGCATCGCCGCCTCCTACGCCGAGATCGCTGCGCGACTGTCCGCGCTGCCCAGCGTCGGCGTCGTCGCCAGCGGGGCGGAGCCCGGAGGGGACGGGTTCGGCGGCGCACCGCTGCTGCTCACCGCCCCGGCCGGAGCGGTTCCGGACGGGCTGGACCAGGAGTGTTTCGGCCCGCTCGGTGTGATCCTGCGATACGACGATCGGACCGACCTGCTCGCGGCACTGGCGGGCCTACCGTCCTCGCTCACGGCCACCGTGCAGCGCGGCACGGGGGAGACCGAGCTGCCCGCTGCGGTCGTACGAGCGTTGCGCGACCGGGCGGGCCGGATCCTGTTCGACGCCTACCCGACCGGGGTCGCGGTGTCCTGGGCCCAGCACCACGGAGGGCCCTGGCCGTCGACCAACACCCAGCACACCTCGGTCGGCGCCAGCGCGATCCGGCGCTTCCTGCGGCCGGTGACCTGGCAGAACGCACCGGCCGAGCTGCTCCCGGCCGAGCTCACCGACGATCGTGCCGCGATCCCGCGCCGGGTCGACGGCGTGCTCGTCACCGGCGCCTGAGCCCGACCCCACCCACCGGCGAGATCGAGGAGGATCACGGTGTCACGAGTACCGACGGTGGCGGCGCTGCGCGTCGTGCCTGTGGCCGGCCGGGACAGCATGCTGCTGAACCTGTCCGGCGCGCACGCCCCGTTCTTCACCCGCAACCTGCTGGTGCTGACCGACACCGAGGGCCGGACCGGCGTCGGGGAGGTGCCCGGCGGCGAGCCCATCCGGGTCACTCTCGACGAGTCGTGTGCGCTCGTCGTCGGGAGTGCGGTGGGCGGGTACCGGTCCACGCTGCGCGCGGTGGGGGAGCGGTTCGCCGCCCGGGACGCCGGTGGCCGGGGGGCGCAGACGTTCGACCTCCGGACCACGGTGCACGTGCTGACAGCGCTCGAGTCGGCGCTGCTCGACCTGCTCGGGCAGCACCTGGAGATTCCGGTCGCCGAGTTGCTCGGTGACGGGCAGGTCCGGGACCGGGTGCCCGCGCTGGGCTACTTGTTCTACGTCGGGGACCGCACCCGGACGGGGCTGCCCTACCGTGCTGCCGAGGGGGCGACCGACGACTGGACCCGGCTGCGCGACTCCGAGGCTCTCACCCCGGAGGCCGTCGTGCGGCTGGCCGAGGCCGCGCACGCGCGCTACGGGTTCGCCGACTTCAAGCTCAAGGGCGGCGTGCTGCCCGCCGACGACGAGGCGGCCGCCGTCCGGGCGATCAAGCAGCGGTTCCCGGACGCCCGGGTCACTCTCGACCCGAACGGTGCCTGGTCGCTGGCCGAGGCGATCCGGGTCGGGTACTCGCTGCGCGACGTGCTGGCCTACGCCGAGGATCCGTGCGGTGCCGAGAACGGTTACTCCGGCCGCGAGGTGATGGCCGAGTTCCGGCGCGCCACCGGCCTGCCGACCGCCACGAACATGATCGCCACCGACTGGCGGCAGCTCGGCCACGCGATCCGCGCCGACGCGGTGGACATCCCGCTGGCCGACCCGCACTTCTGGACGATGTCCGGCTCCGTCCGGGTCGCCCAGCTCTGCGACGCCTGGGGCCTGACCTGGGGCTCGCACTCCAACAACCACTTCGACGTCTCGCTGGCGATGTTCACCCACGTGGCCGCAGCCGCGCCGGGTGATGTCACCGCGATCGACACGCACTGGATCTGGCAGGACGGCCAGGGCCTCACGAGCGCCCCGCTGCAGATATCCGGTGGGGCGATCGACGTTCCGCGTCGGTCCGGGCTGGGCATCGAGCTCGACGAGGACGCGGTCGCGGCCGCGCACGAGCTGTACGTGGAGCACGGTCTCGGCACGCGGGACGACGCGGCCGCGTTGCGCACCCTCCTACCGGGCTGGGAGTTCGACCCGAAGCGGCCGTGCCTGGACCGGCCGGTGCCGTCCCCGGCCGGCTGACAGCCGGTCCGGGGCCCGTCAGCGTGCGCCGTCCGCCGTGAGGCCGTCGGTGGCACGGGTGCCGGCCGGCGGCGCGAGCTGCGGGACGCCGAGGATCCGCCGGCGCACCGCCCCCCGGCTGCCGTCGGCGGGGGCCGTGCCGCCGACGAACTCGCGGAGCAGGTCGGCGAACCGCTGCGGCTGCTCGGCGTGCGGGAAGTGTCCGGCGCCGGTGAAGACCTCCAGCCGGCTGCCGGGCAGCCGGTCGTGCGCGGCGAGGGTGTGCTCGAGCGGGATCACCTTGTCCCGGTCGCCGCCGACCAGCAGCACCGGCACCTCGGAGAGCAGGTGCAGCCGCTGCGCTCCGTCGAGGCGCTGGCCGGACGGCTCGAGGGCGCCGCGGGCGGTCTGCACGAACGCGCCGCGGGTGCCACGGTCGGCGAACGACTCCCAGGCCGCGTGCACGCCGTCGACGTCGGAGGCCGGGACGCTGCCCACTGCGCGCGCGATCCGGTGCACGGTCCGGCGCATCCAGCGCGGCGTCAGTGAGGCCGCCGACCGCAGCACCAGCTCGGTGCCCGGGAGGCTGGCCGCGCGCAGGGCGAGCGTGAGGTCGTGGCCCAGGCCGCCGCTGGAGACCAGGACCACCCGCTCGGTGAACTCCGGGAACTGGTGGGCGAACTGCATGGCCACGCCGCCGCCGAAGGAGTGTCCGACGATCGTGACCCGCTCGACGTCCAGGGCGACCAGCAGGTCGCGCAGACCGGTCGCGAAACCGCCGAGCGAGTAGTCGCCGCTGCGCGGCGCCTCGCTGGACCCGTGCCCGAGGAGGTCCGGGGCCAGCACGTGCAGGTCCCGGCCAAGCGGGCCGAGCACCGACGACCAGGTCGTCGACCCGGCGGCCAGTCCGTGCACCAGCAGCACGGTCTCCCGGTTCCCCCTGCCGCTCTCCCGGTAGCTGACTCGCTGTCCGTGCAGCAGGATCTCCTGCTCCGCAGGCATCTCGCCCGCCATCCGACACCTCCGCGCTCCCGGCTCGGCGTACCTGGCCGGGTCTCGTCATCGACGCTACCGGCGGCGCGGGCCCACCACCGTCCGGTGTGGTGTGACCCTCGGTGCCCGCGCTCACGTCGCCGTCCACCGTGGCACCGTGCGAGAGCTCGCACACCCGTTCGATCCTGGGGAGCGTGCGTCGAGAACGCACGCGCCGCCGACAACGGCCGTGCCCACCACGCCTAGAACGGTGGCGGTTCCTCGCCCGGGGGCGGGTCCGGCTGCGGTGGCGGTGGCGGTGGTCGGGGCGGGTCCGTGACCGGTCGCTTCAGCATCGGCCGGTCGTGGCGGCGCAGCCGCTGGTCGACTTCGGTGGCGGTCTCCTCGTCCGGGTGCTCGGCGGGGTCAGGGTCGGGGAGGTCTGGGCGTACCGGTTCTCCTCGGGTCCAGTAGGTGCGTCCGAGTGGGCTGGTCCAGCGGAACAGGCCGGGTTCGGGTTGGGTGAGTGTCCAGCCGCGGTCCTTGTCCGCGTGGTGGCGGGTGCAGGCGGGTCCGAGGTTGGCCTGCACGGTCGGGCCGCCGCGGCTGTGGTTGCGGGTGTGGTCGAGGTCGGAGCGGCGGGCTGTGCGGGTGCAGCCTGGGCCGGTGCAGGTGCGGTCGCGGATGTGGATGTGGTCGGCGAGGGGGCCGCGTGCGAACCGTGCGGACGGGTGGGCGGCCAGGCGTTTGTGCCGTTGGTCGCGGTCGTTCCAGGCGTGGGCGATCTCGGCGAGTAGTGGGTGCCAGTCGGTCAGGGTGGGGTCGGCGGCGTAGCGCTGCAGTTCCTCGAGGCTCAGGTGCAGTTCGACCACTCCGCCCCGCACCGCAGGTGGTGTGCCGGTGTCGGTGTGGGGGCGGCGGCGCAGTGGTCCGGCCAGGAGGAGGTGGCCGTGGGGGTCGACGATGGCGAACAGCCAGCGTGCTCCGCGTCGTTGCCGGGCGGTGGCGGTGCGGGTGACGTGTGCGCCTACGGGGCCGAGGCCGGGGATGTCGCCGGGTCGTTCGTCGAGTCCGGCGAGGGTGCCCAGTCCGGCGCGGATTTCGATGCCCTCGCGGGTGGCCACTCGTTCGCCGGGCCATTGGTGACCGCCGGTATCGGCCGTCGGCTCGTCCGGGTGGTTGGGCTCGGTGCCGGTGTCGCCGTCCGCGTCCTCCGCGCCATCGGCGCCGGTTCCGGCCCCGTCGTCGCCGGTCTCGTCGTCTCGGGTCTCGTCGTCGCTGGTCTCGGCTTTCCCGTCGGTCTCTGCGACCGTCGGGGCGGCTACGCCGTCCCCTGTCGCGGGGGCGTTGTCCGGGCGGTCGGCGGGCTCGGCGGTGTCGCCGGAGCCGGAGCCGGAGCCGGAGCCGGAGCCGGAGCCGGAGCCGGAGCCGGAGCCGGAGCCGGAGCCGGTGTCGGTGTCGGGTTCGGTGTCGGCAGCAGGGTCGTCCTCGGGTCGTCGGGTGTCCAGGAGTCGGTGGATGATCTCGTTCTCGGTGAGGCCGTGGAACTCGCCGTTGAGCATCCCGAGGTACAGGTCGCTGCTGATCTGGCCGAGTCGGCCGGGATGTCCGGCGCGTGTCACTGCCGCGGCCAGGCGGTCGATGCGTGCGGCCGCGGCGGCTGCCTCGTCGGCGGGTAGTCCGTCGCCGACCAGGGTGGCGGTGCCGGTCCGTGGATCCAGGTAGAGCGCTACGCGGCGTTCTTGGACGGCGCGTTCGTAGCGGCGTCGCCGCAGCTGTGGGTCGATGGCCAGCAATGCCCGGTAGAGCCGGTCCGCGAGTTGTTTCGTGGTCAGTCCCGGGGCGAGCGGGACGAACCGTTCGCAGAGCCGTCGGGCCTGGGTCTCGGTCACGTCCCCGCTCGCGGGGTCGAGGTACTCGACGAAGACGCGGGCCTTCCCCGTGTCGATGCGGCCCTGCTGCAGGGCGGTGAACACCAGGGGCAGGCGCTCGCACAGGGCGACGCCGAAGGCGAGTTCGCGATCCGATGTGGTCGGGGTGAGGGTGAGTCCGGCTGCGATCTCGTGGGAGGCCCAGTCGAACTGGTCCTCGGTGCGCAGCACCGCCGTGGCCCGGTCGCCGGGCAGGTCCTCGACGGCGACGGCGTGGCCGATCTCGACCATGCCGGCGTAGCACTCGGCCTGCTCGTGTGACAGTTGCCGGTACCGAGCCTGCAGCACCTCCACCAGGCGCGCGTTCGGGATCTTCTCCCACGGCAGTGCGGCCAGCACGGTGGACAGTTCCGGGCCGGGCGGCAACGCCACCACCCGGTCCACCAGTTCCGCCACCTCGGCCATGTTTCGAACTTACGTGCGACCACCGACAGTTCCGGGTCGCCGGAACCCGGTGCGGTCCGAGTTCACCCGGATGGCCCTGCGTGCGCCGCGTCCGGTCCGAGGAGCCGCGTGGCGTGACGGAGCTGCCGGGATCGTGGGATGGACGCGCACCGTCGCCGTTCGTAGCGTCGGGGCATGCCCGACCGCAGCGATCCCGCCCGGCACCTCATCCGCTACGCCGGCCGCGGCGCCTTCAGCCCCGGGGTCGTCGACCGGGCTGCGGGCAGCGTGCTGGTCACCGAGGACGGCCGCGAGCTGCTCGACTTCACCTCCGGCCAGATGAGCGCGATCCTCGGTCACTCGCACCCTGAGATCGTGGCGACCGTGCGCGAGCAGGTCGGCCGGCTCGACCACGTCTACAGCGGCATGCTGAGCCGCCCGGTCCTCGATCTCGCCCGACGGCTCGGCGAGACGTTGCCGGCGCCGTCGGTGCGTGGCCCGCTGGACCGGGCGATGCTCCTGACCACCGGCGCCGAGTCGAACGAGGCCGCGCTGCGGATGGCCAAGCTCGTGACCGGCCGGCACGAGGTCGTGTCGTTCGCCCGGTCCTGGCACGGCATGACCGGGGCAGCCGCGAACGCCACCTACGTCGCCGGCCGGAACGGCTACGGGCCGGCCGCGCCCGGCAACTTCGCGCTGCCCGTCCCGGACCGGTTCCGGCCCGGCGTCGTCGACGCCGAGGGGAACCTGGACTGGCGCCGCGAGCTCGACCTGGGCTTCGACCTGATCGACGCCCAGTCGGTCGGCAGCCTCGCGGCCTGCCTGGTCGAACCGATCCTGAGCTCCGGTGGCGTCGTCGAGCTGCCGCCCGGGTACCTGGCCGCGCTGCGCGACAAGTGCCACGAGCGGGGCATGCTGCTGATCGTCGACGAGGCCCAGACCGGGCTGTGCCGCACCGGCGACTGGTACGCCTTCCAGCGCGACGGCGTCGTCCCCGACATCCTCACCCTGTCCAAGACCCTCGGCGCCGGCCTGCCGCTGGCGGCCGTGCTGACCAGCGCCGCGATCGAGCAGGAGGCGCACGACCGCGGCTTCCTGTTCTTCACCACGCACGTCAACGACCCGCTGCCGGCCGCCGTCGGCAACACCGTGCTCGACGTGCTGCACCGCGACCGCCTGGATCTACGGGCCCGCGAGCTCGGCGAGCGGCTGCGCACCGGGCTCCAGGAACTTGCCGGTCGGCACCCGGTGATCGGCGACGTCCGGGGCCGCGGGCTGCTGGTCGGCCTGGAACTGGTCGCCGGCGGAGGACTGGACGGCCGGGAACCGGACGGCTCGGGGCCGGACGGCGGGGGAGCGGACGCGCTCGGCGCCGCCGTCACCCGGCGCTGCGCCGAGCTCGGCCTGCACATGAACATCGTGCAGCTGCCCGGGATGGGCGGGACGTTCCGGATCGCCCCGCCGCTGACCGCGAGCGACGCCGAGATCGACCGCGGCCTGGCGATCCTGGACGACGCCCTGACCGACGTGACGGGTTCGCGGCGGGTGATCGAGCGCCGGACCGCCGGGGAGGGTGTGGCGCGCTAGGCAGCGCCACTAGTCGGGCCGGTCGTCGTCGATCCCGGCCATCCGCAGGTAGAGGGCGACGAGCCCGTCACCCGGCCGCTCCGTGCCCTCCGCGATGTCGACGGCGAGCTCGGCGGCCCGGGCGACCATGCCGGTGATCGCCCGGGAGAGTTCCGCGGGCGGCACGGCGGGATCGGCGCGGCCCTCGACGACCAGGCGTTCGAGAAAGCGGGTGTTGCGCCGCTCCACCCGGGCGACGATCTCCTCACGGAGCTCGCGCATCGCCGGATCGACCAGCGCCTGGTGCGCGAGGACGACGAGGATACCGTGGTGCCGGGTGTAGGCGGCGAGGAAGGCGTGCACCGCCTCGTGCGCGGTCCGGGCCGGCGAGGACGTGTCGACGTCCTCCTGCAACCGGAGGAACTCGTCGCGAACCCGGTCGGCGAGCGCGCGGAACACGTCGTCCTTGGAGGGGAAGTAGGCGTAGACGGTCGGGCGGGTCACCCCGGCGGCGGCCGCCAGCTCGGCGACGGTCGTGCGGGCGTGCCCGAACCGGCAGAACGCCTCCTCGGCCGCGTCGAGGAGCCGCTCCCGCTTGTCCCGCGCGCCGAGGGCGCGGTCGCCGAGGCCGTCGCCTGGGCTTGACACCCTTGAGGTTGACACTTCTGTAAAGTAGCGCAGGTCGTCAGGGGTGACGAGGAGGAATCGATGTCAGGTCTGCCGCCGGTACGAGACCGGACGCTGCGCGCCGCGTACGACCGCGCCCTCGTCGAGGTGCCGGACGAGACCGCCCAGATCGGACCCGGCGGGCGGTACACGTTCGCCGAGAGCCACCAGCGCTCGCTGCGGATCGCCGGCGGGCTCACCGCGCTCGGCGTCGCCCGGCAGGACCCGGTCGCGTTGCTGATGGACAACTCGCTCGACGCCGTGCACACCTGGACCGGCACGAGCCTCGGCGGGATGGTCGAGGTGCCGGTCAACTCGGCCTACAAGGGCGGCTTCCTCACCCACGTGCTCAACGACTCCGGCGCCGGGGTGCTGGTCTGCGACGAGTCCTACGTCGAGCGGATCGCGCAGGTCGCGGGCGAGCTCACCGCGCTGCGCACGCTCGTCGTCCGCGGCGACACCGCGGCCGCCGACGGGCTGCGGGACCGGTTCCGGGTGGTCGGGCTGGACGAGGTGCTCGGCGCCGACCCCGCCGCGCCGGAGCCGATCGACGCCGCCGACCTGATGGCGTACATGTACACCTCCGGCACGACCGGGCCGTCCAAGGGCGTGCTGATCTCGCACGCGCACGCCTACACCTACGCCTCCCGTGAGGACCAGGCCCGCCCCGTCCCGGGTGACCGGATCCTGGTCACGCTGCCGCTGTTCCACCTCGCCGGCCAGTGGTACGGCGTCTACCAGGCGCTGATCCACCGGGCGGTGTGCGTGCTGGAGCCGTCGTTCTCGGTCAGCCGGTTCTGGCCGACGGTGCGCGAGCACGGCGTCACGGTCACCGTCATGCTCGGCGCGATGGCCGAGCTGCTCCAGCAGGCGCAGCCCCGCCCGGACGACGCCGACAACCCCCTGGAGCTGGCCGTGATGGCGCCGCTCGCCAGCGACGTCGACGGGTTCCGCACCCGGTTCGGCATCGACCTCGCCGCCGTGTACGGGATGAGCGAGATCGGCGCCGTCCTCAACGGACCTCCGGAGACGGTCGTCGGCGGCGAGTGCGGCTTCCCGCGCGACGGCTTCGAGCTGCGCCTGGTCGACGACACCGGCCGCGACGTCGGGACCGGCCAGGTCGGGGAGCTGCGGGTACGGCCCGAGGACCCGCGCCTGGTCATGCGCGGGTACCACAACCTGCCGGACAGGACCGCCGAGACGCTGGTCGACGGCTGGGTGCACACCGGCGACGCGTTCCGCACCGACGCGCAGGGCCGGTTCTTCTTCTCCGACCGGATGAAGGACGCGCTGCGCCGGCGTGGCGAGAACGTCTCCAGTTTCGAGGTGGAACGGGTGGTCAACGAGCACCCGGACGTCTACGAGAGCGCGGTCGTCGCGGTGCCGTCCGAGCTGACCGAGGACGAGATCAAGGCGGTCGTCGTGCCCCGTGAGGGCCGCACCGTCGACCCGGCCGAACTCACCCGGTTCCTGGTCGACCGGCTGCCCTACTTCATGGTGCCGCGCTACCTCGAGCTCGCGGCCGAGCTGCCGAAGACGCCCACCCAGAAGATCCACAAACACGAGCTGCGGCAGACGGGAGTGCACGACGACGTGTGGGACCGCGAGGCGGCCGGGATCGTGCTGCGCCGGAGCAGCCGGTGACCCTGCTGGTGGCCAACCGCGCCGAGATCGCGGTCCGGATCATGAACACCGCCGCGGCGCTCGGGATCCGCACGGTCGCCGTGCACCCCGAGGACGACGCGGCGTGCGCGCACGTCGCCCGCGCCGACGAGGCGGTCCGGCTGCCCGGCACCGGCGCGGCCGCCTACCTCGACGTCGAGCAGGTCGTCGCCGCCGCGGTCCGCACCGGGTGCGACACGCTGCACCCCGGCTACGGGTTCCTCTCCGAGAACCCCGCGCTCTCCCGCGCCTGCGCCGCGCACGGCATCACCTTCGCCGGTCCGGGCCCCGAGTCGCTGGCCCTGTTCGGCGACAAGAGCCGGGCCCGGGCCCGCGCGGCCGAGCTGGACGTCCCGGTGCTCACCGGCACCCAGGGCCGCACCGACCCCGGTACCGCGCGGGCGTTCCTCGACGCGCTCGGCCCGGGTGGCGCTGTGATGGTCAAGGCACTCGGTGGGGGCGGCGGGCGTGGCATGCGCCCGGTCACCCGTCCCGAGGACCTCGACGACGCGCTGCGCCGCTGCGCCGCCGAGGCGGAGGCGGCCTTCGGCGACCCTGGGGTGTACGTCGAGCGGCTGCTCCCGCACGCCCGGCACGTCGAGATCCAGCTTCTCGGCGACGGCGACGACATCGTCGTGCTCGGCGACCGGGACTGCTCGGCGCAGCGCCGCAGGCAGAAGCTGGTCGAGATCGCGCCCGCTCCCGCCCTGCCCGACGCCGTCCGGGCCGCCCTGCACGAGGCGGCGAGCCGGCTCGTCGCGGGATGCTCCGGGCTGGCGACGGTCGAGTTCCTCGTGTCGGGACCCGAGTTCGCGTTCCTCGAGGTCAACCCGCGGATCCAGGTCGAGCACACGGTGACCGAGGAGGTCACCGGGCTCGACCTGGTGGAGCTGGGGCTGCGGGTCGCGGGCGGTGCGCGGCTGGCCGACCTGGGGTTGTCCGTGCCGCCGGTCCCGCGAGGCGCGGCGGTGCAGGCCCGGGTGAACACCGAGACGGTCGGGGTCGACGGCACCGTCACGCCCGGCTCCGGGACGCTGACCCGGTTCCAGCCACCCGCCGGGCGCGGGGTGCGCGTCGACACCCACGGCTACGCCGGCTACCCGATCGGCCCGCGCTACGACGCGCTGCTGGCCAAGGTGATCGTGACCGGCGCCGACCCGGCCGCCGCCGCGGCGCGGGCGGGGCGCGCGCTCGCCGAGTTCGACCTCGCCGGGGTGCAGGCGAACCTGGCCCTGTTGCAGGCGCTGCTGGCCCGGCCCGAGCTCACCGACGGCACCCTGGACACGGCGTTCCTGGACGCGCACCTGGCCGAGCTCGCCGACCGGCCGCGGGTCTCCGCGCTGCCGGACGCCGCGGAGCCGGCCGCTGGAGCGAACGCCGCCGGACCGAAAGCCGTGGGGCCGGACGCTGCGGGAGCAGAGGCCGAGCTGCGCG
Organism: Pseudonocardia nantongensis; assembly: GCF_046546495.1. Taxonomy (NCBI): domain Bacteria; kingdom Bacillati; phylum Actinomycetota; class Actinomycetes; order Pseudonocardiales; family Pseudonocardiaceae; genus Pseudonocardia; species Pseudonocardia nantongensis. The sequence continues at coordinate 40,497 of NZ_JBKGXT010000017.1, forward strand.
CGTCCGAGGGCGCCGAGGCCGTGCGGAGCCCGCAGCAGGGCGTCGTCGTCGCGGTCGAGGTGGCCGGCGGGGACGCCGTCGCCGCGGGCGCCGAGCTCGTCGTCGTCGAGGCGATGAAGATGCAGTACGCCGTGTGCGGCGAGCGGGCCGGGACGGTCGACACCGTCACGGTCCGGGTCGGCGACACCGTCGCCGCCGGGGCCCCGGTCGCGTTCCTCACCGGCGCCGCCGACGACCCGGCGGCCGCCGCACCGGAGACCGACGTCGACCCGGACCGGATCCGGCCGGACCTGGCCGAGACGCTCGACCGGCGTCGCACCGGGCTGGACGAGGGCCGGCCCGACGCCACCGCACGCCGGCACGCGGCCGGCCGGCACACCGCCCGCGAGAGCCTGGACGCGCTGTTCGACAAGGGCAGCCTCGTCGAGTACGGGGCGCTGACCCTCGCCGCCCAGCGCGGCCGCCGTGACCTCGACGACCTCGTCGCCCGCACCCCCGCGGACGGCCTGATCACCGGCACCGGCACCGTCGACGGCCGCCCGGTCGCGGTCATGGTCTACGACTACACGGTGCTCGCCGGGACCCAGGGCGTGCTCAACCACGCCAAGACCGACCGGCTGTTCCGCCTCGCCGCCCGGGACGGGATGCCGGTCGTGATCTTCGCCGAGGGTGGGGGCGGGCGCCCCGGCGACACCGACACCTCCGCGGTCGCCCAGCTCGACGTCCCGACGTTCCGGCTGCTCGCCCAGCTGCGCGGGCAGGTGCCGACGCTGGCCGTCGTCAGCGGGTACTGCTTCGCCGGCAACGCCGCGCTGGCCGGGGCCTGCGACACGATCATCGCGACCGAGGGCAGCAGCCTCGGGATGGGTGGACCCGCCATGATCGAGGGCGGTGGCCTGGGTGTGGTCGCCGCCGACGACGTCGGGCCGATGGACGTGCAGTGGGCCAACGGCGTCGTCGACCGCCTGGTGCCCGACGACGCCGCCGCGATCGCCGACGCCCGCCGCTGGCTGTCCTACCTGGACGGCCGCCGGGCTGCGGGGGAGCACGCCGACCCGCGCGGGCTGCGGCATCTCGTGCCCGAGGACCGGGTCCGGGCCTACCGGCTGCGGCCGGTGCTGGACGCGCTGTTCGACACCGGCAGCCTGCTGGAACTGCGCGGCGGGTTCGGCGCCGGGATCCTCACCGGGTTCGCCCGGCTGGACGGCCGGGCGGTCGGCGTCCTGGCCAACAACCCGGAGCACCTCGGCGGCGCGATCGACGCCGACGCCGCGGACAAGGCCGCCGCGTTCCTGGAGCTGTGCGAGACGCACCGGCTCCCGGTGGTCTCGCTGTGCGACACCCCCGGCTTCATGGTCGGCCCGGACGCCGAGCGGACCGCCACCGTCCGTCGGTTCGGCGCGATGTTCGTGGCCGGAGCCCGGCTCACGGTCCCGCTGTGCACGGTCGTGCTGCGCAAGGCCTACGGCCTCGGAGCGATGGCGATGGCCGGCGGGGACCTGCACGCCCCCGCGATCACCGTCGGCTGGCCTACCGCGGAGTTCGGCGGGATGGGCCTGGAGGGGGCGGTCCGGCTCGGTTTCCGGGCCGAGCTGGCCGCGATCGAGGACGCGGCGGCCCGGCGGGACCGGTTCGACGAGCTGGTCGCCGGCTACTACGAGCGGGGCAAGGCGCTGAACGTCGCGACCGTGTTCGAGGTGGACGACGTGATCGACCCGGCGGACACCCGGGACGTGCTCAGCCGGGTGCTGACCCAGCGGGGGCGGTGACCGCCGTCCGGCCCGGGAACTCCGCTTCCAGCAGTCGCAGCAGCGGGGCGGCCTTCACCGCGGTCTCCTCGAACTCCGCCGCCGGGTCGGACAGCGCGATCACCGCCCCGCCCACGCCGTAGCGCACCCGGTCGCCGCGCAGCACCGCGGTCCGGATGACGATGCTCAGGTCCACCGCACCGGTCAGCGAGACGTATCCGATCGCCCCGGAGTAGACCCCGCGCGGACCCCCTTCGAGCCGGTCGAGCAGCTGCACGGTCCGGATCTTCGGGGCGCCGGTCATGGACCCGCCGGGGAACGCGGCGCGCACGGCCGCGACCGGGCTCGTGTCCGGCCGCAGCCGCGCCTGCACGGTGCTGACCAGCTGGTGCACGGTGGCGAACGACTCGACGTCGAACAGCGGGTCGGCCACGACCGAGCCGACCTCGGCGCTGCGGCCCAGGTCGTGCCGGACCAGGTCGACGATCATCAGGTTCTCGGCGCGGTCCTTCTCGGCGCTCGCGAGGTCCGCCCGGTGCTGTGCGTCCTGCGCCGCGGTCGCGCCGCGCGGCCGGGTCCCCTTGATCGGTCTGGACTCCATCAGCCCGTGCCGGTCGATGCTCAGGAGACGTTCCGGCGAGGTGCTCAGCACGGCGGTGGGACCGAAGTGCAGGAACGCCGCGAACGGTGCCGGGTCGGTGCGCCGCAGCCGCCGGTAGGCCTGCCACGGGTCCAGCCGCACCCGGGCGGAGACCATGTTGGTCAGGCACGCCTCGTAGGTCTCGCCGTCGGCGATCTCGGCCTGGCAGGCCCGGACCAGCTCCAGGTAGGACGCCCGGTCGTGCCGCAGGTGCACCGGCCCGGTGTCGGGTGGCGGGGCGGGCTCCGGCCGGTCCCCGGCCGTGGCCGCGAGCCTCGCCGCGGCCGAGGCGAGCCAGTCCCGGGCCGCGGTCTCGTCGCCGTCCTCGGCCAGCGCCAGCAGGTGCCCGGTGCCGTCCCGGTGGTCCAGGACCAGGCCGCGGTCGGCGAACACCATCGACGCGTCCGGGTCGGGGGAGCGGTGCACCGCGGCGCCGTCGCACTCGGCCTTCAGCTCGTAGCCCAGGTAGCCGACCCAGCCCAGGGTGAACTCGAACGGCAGCGCGGGGACGTCGGTCTCGATCCCGGCCAGGTCGCGCTCCAGCCAGCGCAGGAACGGTGTGTGCAGCACCCGCCTGACCCGCCCGCCGGTGACGGTGACGGTGCCGGCGTGCACGTCGGCCTCGGCGGTCCGGCCGAGCGGGCCCGACGCATCACCCATCATCGACAGCCGGCCGTACCGCCCGCCCGGCCGGCTGCTGTCCAGCCAGAACGGGTGCCGGCCGGTCCGGAACAGCGCGTCGAAGGCGGCCTCGCCGTCCGGCGGGTCCGGGACGGGTTCGACCAGCAGCCGGAGCCGCCGCCGGGGCCCCGGTGCCCCGGCCGCCGGCTCCCGGAACGCCGGGACGGCGGGGGCGCCCGCCGCGACCCGCCCGGACCGGGACCGGCGCTCGGTGAGCGTCCCGAAGTTCGCCAGCAGCGCCGTCCCGTGCCCGGTCCCGACCGACTCCGGGTGGAACTGCACCCCCCACTGCGGCAGCGTGCGGTGCTGCAACGCCATCAGCACCCCGTCCGTGGTCCACGCCGTCGCCTGCAGCCCGGCGGGCAGGTCGGTGACGGTCAGCGAGTGGTAGCGCACCACGTCGAACGGGTCCGGCAGGCCCGCGAACAGCCCGGTGCCGTCGTGCCGGACCGACGAGACCCGCCCGTGCCGGGGCTCGTCGGCTCGCACGACCCGGGCGCCGTGCTGCCGCGCGACGGCCTGGTGCCCCAGGCAGACGCCCAGCACCGGCACCCGGTCCTGCGCGACGATCCCGGCGCCCAGCCCGATGTCGGCGGCCCGGTCCGGCGTCCCGGGGCCGGGGGAGAGCACCACGTTGTCGAAGGCTGCGAGCATCGCGGGCCGCCAGCGCGGGTCGTCGTTGCGGACGACCTCGGGCTCGGTCCCGTTCACTTGCGCCAGCTGGTGGAACAGGTTGAACGTGAACGAGTCGTGGTTGTCGACCAGCAGGGTGCGCATGACCGCGCCATTGTCCGGCGCGGCGCACCGCGACGATCCGGCGGGCCGGTGTGGCACGGTGCCCGCCATGGCCGTACCGACCGGGGCCGACCGTGCCGACGACTCCGCCGACGCCGACTTGCGGACGCTGCGTGCGCTCGCCCTGACCAACTACGGCCACTTCACCACGATGCTGGTGACCGACCACCGGGTCCGGGGCCTGGAGCTGCACCTGCGACGGCTGGCCCGGGACAGCCGGGCGCTGTTCGACACCGACCTCGACCCGGACGCCGTCCGGGCCCGGGTCCGGGACGCCGTCCCCGCCCGCGGGGCCGCCGTCGTCCGGGTCACCGTGGCGGACCCGGCGCTGGACCTGGGTACCGTCGGCGAGCCCGCCGACCCGCGCCTCCTGGTCACCACCCGGCCCGCCCCGGGCACGGCACCGCCGCCGCTGCGGGTGCGCACCGTCGCGCACCGGCGGACCCTGCCCGAGGTCAAGAGCGTCGACCTGTTCGCCGCGATGCACCTGCGCCGGGCGGCCCTGCGCGACGGCGCCGACGACGTCCTGTTCACCGGTGACGGGACGCTCCTGGAGGGCAGCACCTGGAACGTCGGTCTCGTCGCGGGCGACCGGGTGGTCTGGCCGGCCGGGCCCGCGCTGGCGGGTACCGGGCGCACCCTGCTGCGTGCCGCCCTCGGCGACCGCGGGAGCACCGACGAGGTCGTACCGGTGGCCGGGCTGGACCGCTTCGACGCCGCGTTCGCCACCAACGCCACCACCGGCGTCCGGGCGATCTCCGCGATCGACGGGCACCGGTTCCCCGACGTGCACCCGGTCCTGACCCGGCTGGCGAAGCTGCACGCCGCCGCGCCCGGCACGGCCCTGTAGACACCGGCACGGCCAGCGGCACGGCCCGCTGGACAGCGGGACGCCCGGGTCGGCCGCCCCCCTCGCGGCGGCCGACCCGGGCGCCGGAACCGTGCAGCGCGCGGCTGCGTCCCCCGGCTCCGATCCACGGCAACGAAGACGGAAGCTCCGATTGCCAGCTAATCTCGCTGTGCCAGAATATGCTGGCCGAAGTGGACGGCTGTCAAATCCGCCGCCGGTCGAGTCGGCGGGCGGTGCGAGCCGCGGCCCGGTACGGGCCGCGGGGGAGGGGGACGGGCGTGACCGGACCGGAGGAGACGGGCGAGCGGGCACCGGGCGCCGCCCCCACGCTGGGCGAACGGCTGCACACCCTGCGCACCTCGGTGCACCCCGCCGACCGGAGCCCCTACACCCTGGAGGAGGTCTCGGAGGGCATCCGGCGCCGGGGCGAGACGGTGTCCGCGGCCTACCTGCACCAGATGGAGACCGGGAAGCGGCCGAACCCGTCGCTGCAGAAGCTCGAGGCGATCGTCGCCTTCTACGGCGTCACGCTCGCCTACCTGTTCAACGACCGGGTCGCGCAGGAGGTCGACGAGGAGATCGCCCTGCTGCAGGCGATCCGGGACCACGGTGTCAAGGACATCGCCATGCGGGCGCTCGACCTGGATCCGGAGTACCGGCAGTCGATCTCCCGGATCATCCGCGAGATGGGCGACCTGCAGCAGCGCAGCGGCCACCCGGGCCGCCGCCGACGGCGCGGCGACGGCTGATCGGTGAGAGCATCCGGATCGGACGGCGGGACGGCCTCGACGCGGCACGCGTACTGCACGCGGCTCGCGGCACGGGCGGCCGACGACGGTGGACGAGGGACGGAGAGGCGGCAGGTGCGCTACCCGGAGCTGCGCAGGCGTTGCGCCGGCCTGGTCGACCGGCTGGACAGGGACATCGGCGGCATCCCCCGGCCGTTCGACCTGGATCTGCTGCTCGACCGGTTCGAGGCCCACCGGGGGCGCCCGATCGACCTGCATCCCACGCACGTCACCAGCAGCGGCCCGTGCGGGCTGTGGCTGCGCCAGGACGGCCGGGACGTGATCGTGCACGCCGCCAACACCAGCACCGTGCACCAGACACACATCGTCCTGCACGAGATCGGCCACATGGTGTGCGAGCACCGTGGCGCGTGCGATGTCGCGCTCGGCTCGCTCGCGGACCTCGGGCTGCCGGTGGGCTCCCGGCTCGCCGGGCACATGCTGGGCCGCTCGACCTACAGCAGCGACGAGGAGCAGGAGGCGGAGATGGTGGGGACCCTGATCCGGCTCGCCGCCGCCCCGTCCGACGACCTGATCGACTCCGGCCGGGTCCCGCACGGCGAGTCCGGGCTGTACCGGCGGATCGCCGACGTCTTCGGGTAGCGCGCCGCGATGGTGAGCGCCGTCTTCCTGCTGGTCGCCGCCCTCTGTGCCGGCACCTGCGTGCCGCGGCAGCAGTCCTGGCGGGCCCGCGGGCGGGACGGGGTCACGCCGCTGCTGCCGGCGCTGGTCGCGCTCGGGTGCGCGTTCGTCGTCATCGCCCCGGCGACCCAGCAGGTCGCGAGCGCGGTCGTCCCGGGGGTGGGGCGGTTGCTGTCGAACTGCTGCACCCTGGTGGCCGCGTACGGCTTCTCGCAGATGCTCGGGTACCTGCACGGCCGCGACGATCCGGCGCCCGGCGGGCAGCGGGCCGGGCGCGGGACGGTGGCGCTGGTCGCGGTGCTGGCCGTCCTGGTCGTCACGTTCTTCCTGGGCGACCGGTCGGATGCGGCGATCGGGTTGTTCGACTACCGCGACGCCCCGGCCCTGACCACCTACGTCGTGGTGTACGCGCTCTTCCTCACGCTGACCCTGGTCCGGATGCTGCTGCTGGCGGGCCGGGCCGTCACCCGGACCCGGCACCGGCTGCGGATCGGCATGCTCGTCGTCGCCGCCGGGTGCGTGTTCGGCCTCGCCTACTCGACGTCGAAGATCTCCACCACGGTCCTGGCCTACGCCGGTGCCGGCGGCGGGGCGGACCGGTACTGCGCGGGACCGTTCAGCCGGCTCGACTGCACGCTCGACATCGGGTTCCCGGCGCTGTCGGTCGGCCTGATCGTGCTCGGTCTCGGAGTTCCGTTCCTGCTCAGCGCCCCGGGTGAGCTGCGCCACCGGATCACCGACGCCCGCCTGGCCCGATCGCTGCGCCCGCTGTGGCACGCGATGTACGCGGCGGTCCCGCAGATCGCGCTGACCTCACCCGGCGCCGTGCGCGGCAGCGTCCCCCGGCACGACGCCGCGCTGCGGCTCTACCGGCGCACCGTCGAGGTCCGGGACGGCGGGTTGATCCTGCAGCCGTACCGCAGCCGCGACGACACCGACGAGCACGCCCGCCGTGCCCGGGCCGCCGGGCTGTCCGGGGCGCACGCCCGGGTCGCCGTCGAGGCCGCCGACCTCGCCACGGCGATCGAGCGCTACCGGCACGAGACCCCGGCCGTTCGCCCGCCGGCGCCGCCGGAAGCCGCCGGGCACACCGACGACGTGCGGGAGGAGGCGCGCTGGCTGGCCCGGGTGTCCGAGGCGCTCGCCCGGCACGACATCGAGCCGTTGCCCGGCGGCGTCGCGCGCTGACAGCCGGTGATCACCCGGCATGTGCACCCCGCTGCTACCGTCCGGCTGGTCCGAACGATGAGGGGACGCGAACCGTGACGAAGGCGGCCGAGCGGCCGCGGCGGCGTCCGGCGCTCGACGACGTGGCCGCCGCCGGGGTCTCCCGGGCGATGGTCTCGATCGTGCTGCGGGGCACCCCGGTCCCGGGAGGGGCGCCGACCGCGACCTCGCACTCCTCGCGGTTGCCTACGGCGACCGTGACAGAACGGCGGAAGGGGTACCGGGCCGCGATGCGTGCCGCCGGGTCGGCCGACCGGGTGGTGCCCGGTGAGCACGGCGAGGTCGGCGGCGCCCGCGCGGCCGGGATCCTGCTGGACCGCCCGGAGCTGCCCACCGCCGTCGCGGTGTTCAACGACCGGTGCGCCGTTGGCCTGCTCGACGCGCTGAGCCGAGCCCCGCGAGGTCGTGCTCGCACCCCGCCTCGTACCCCGGCGCCCGACGGCGCCCCGCGAGCGGACGGGCCGGCTCCCGGTACCCGGTGATCACGGATCCGGAAGGGATTCGGTCATCCCCGGCCGCCCTGCTTCCGGATCCGTGATCAGGCGTTCGCTTCCGTCAATCCGGACGTGGGGTGGCGGGCGCCTGTGCAGGGTCGGGGGATGGATCTGGACCGGGTGCTGCGGGACCAGGACGGGGTCCTGACCGTCGCGCAGGCGGTGGCCTGCGGGGTCTCGGCCCGGACGGTGCACCGGTGGGTCGTGGCCGGCCGGTGGTCCGCGCCGTTCCCGGGGGTGCTCCTCGCCGGCGGGCACCGTTACGGGTTCGCGGCGAGGAGCCGCGGGGCCTGGTTGTGGGCGGGACCGTCGGCCCTGGTGTCCGGTCCCGCGGCGGCGTGGTGGCACCGCATGCTCGACAGCCCGCCGCCGATGGTCGGGATCACGGTCCCGCGGGCGGTGGTGCGACGCCCGCGATCGGGTGTCCGCGTCCGGCGCCGGGACGTCGCGTGGGTCGATCGCTCGGTGGTGCGCGGGATCGCGCTCACCGCGCGGCCGCTGACCGCGCTGGAGACGGCGATCGCGATCGAGGACGGGGCGGCGTTCCTCGACCGTGTCCTGCAGCGGTGGGTCACGTTCGAGGCGCTGCACGCCGCCTGGTGCCGGATGAGCGGTGCGACCGGAGCCACCGCCGCCCGGACCCTGCTCGTCGCGGCCGGGGACCGGGCGGCGTTGCAGGCCGAACGGCGACTGGTCCGGCTGCTGCGCGACGCCGGCATCACCGGCTGGGTCCGCGGCTACGAGCTCGGCCCGTACGAGCTCGACCTCGCGTTCCCCGAGCAGCGGGTCGCCATCGAGTTCGACGGCTGGGCGTGGCACAGCGACGTCGAGCGCTTCCGCCGGGACCGCCGCAAGGGCAACGACCTCGTGACCGCGGGCTGGACGCTGCTGCGCGTCACCTGGCACGAGCTCGACACCGCACCGGCCCGCGTCGTCGCCCAGATCCGGCACACCCTGCGCCTGGCCGGCTGATCACGGATCCGGAAGCGATCCGGCCGCCCGTGGCCGTCCTGGTTCCCGATCCGTGATCACCGGAGCGGTGGTGCGGCGGACGACGAGCTGCAGGGCCAGGACCTGCTCCACCGGGGCGCCGCCCGGGGTGTCGAGCAGGCCGATCGCGCGCCGGTCGTTGGCCGCGACCACGGCGGTCGGCAGGTCGGGGCCGTCCAGCAGCGTCCGGGAGGCCGCGATCCCGGCCTCCTCGTCGTAGGCACCGGGCAGTACCCGGGTCCGGTCCGCGAGCCCGGCCGCCGCCATCGCCGCGAGGTAGCCGTCCCGGCGGATCGCGGCGTTCGGCCCGGACCCGCCGTCGACGTGCACGATCTCCCGGTGCCCGGCCCCCGACCAGGTGCTCGACGGCCTGCCGGACCCCTCGAGCCGCGCTCCGGGACCGGTCAGAGCGGCAGCACCGCGCGCTGAGCCCAGCCGCTGTCGGTCAGCTCGACCAGCACGGCCGCCGCCGGCTCCGTCTCCACCGGCAGGAACCCTTCGGCCAGCGCGGCGATCCGGGCGCCCTCGTCGGGGTCGGTGCCGGAGGCCGGGCCGGTGCCGGGGCCGGTGTCGGTGTCGGGGCCCGGGGCGAGTGCGAGCGTCAGGTGCGGTGCCGGTTCGGGCCCGAACCGGCCGCCGTAGGGCGGGCACTCCGGCCACTGCGCGATGAACGACCGGGTGAGCGCGGCCACCGGCGCGGCCGGCACCGGGGCGAGGAACACCATCGACGGGCCGGCCTCGACGTGGTCGAACCGGAGCCGGAGCGGACCGGTGCCGGCGCACAGCTCACGGCACCGTCCGACGGTCTGCTCGGTCAGCTGCTCCGCGGGGAGGAACGGGTAGAGCACGGTCAGGTGCGCGGGGACCCCCGGCCGGACGGCCTCCGGCCGGTGTGCGGCCACCGCCCGCAGCAGCGGGTCCAGGCCCGGCACGGGAACGACGACGGCGGTCCGACCGGGTTGTGCCACCTCCCGATCATGGCATTCGCGAGGGACGGTTGTCCCCGCTCACCATCCGGGCCTGCTCGCCATCCGGGCCGGCACGCACTACGGTGGCCGCGCTCCGCGACCCCCGGTGCGGAGCCACGTCGGATCCCCGCGCTGCCCCGGCGCAGGGATCCGGTCATCCGGCCACCCGGGCGACACCCCGCCCCGCCCCGGCCGGCAGAAGGAGGATCACGACGTGCACCGCACCGACGGGCACCCCGGGCCCGGCCCCGCCGAGGCGCAGGACCGGGCCTACTGGCTGCTGGAACCCGGCCGCGGCGCGATCCGGCCGGTCGCGCTGCCCGCGCCCGGCCCGGACGACGTGCTGGTCCGGACCCTCTGGTCGGGGGTCAGCCGGGGCACCGAGGCGCTGGTGCACCGCGGCGGCGTGCCCGCCGGGCAGCACGCGGTGATGCGGGCCCCGTACCAGGAGGGCGAGTTCCCCGGCCCGGTCAAGTACGGCTACCTCAACGTCGGCGTGGTCGAGCAGGGACCGGCCGGGCTGCGCGGACACACCGTGTTCTGCCTGTACCCGCACCAGACCCGCTACGTCGTGCCGGCTGCCTCCGTGCTGCCGGTGCCGCCCGGGGTGCCCGCGGAGCGGGCCGTGCTGGCCGGAACGGTGGAGACCGCGGTGAACGCGCTCTGGGACCTCGCGCCGCTGGTCGGGGACCGGCTCTCGGTCGTCGGTGCCGGGGCGGTCGGGTGCTGTGTCGCCGCGGTCGCCGCCCGGATCCCGGGGGTGCGGGTCGAGCTGGTCGACGTCGAGCCGTCCCGGGCCGCTGTGGCCGAGCGGCTCGGCGCCGCGTTCGCGCTGCCCGTGGACGCCACCGGCGGCCGCGACCACGTGGTGCACACCAGCGCGACGGCGGCCGGGCTGACCCGCGCGCTGGACCTGCTCGCCGACGACGGCCGGGTGCTGGAGTTGAGCTGGTACGGCGACCGTCCGGTGACGGTGGAGCTCGGCGGGGACTTCCACTCCCGCCGGTTGGGGGTCCACGGCAGCCAGGTGGGGGCCGTGGCGGCGGCCAGACGGGCCAGCCGCACGCACGCCGACCGGCTGGGACTGGCCCTGGAGCTCCTCGCCGATCCGGCGTTCGACACACTCATCACGCGAGATGTCCGGTTCGACGACCTGCCGGCCGAGCTGTCCCGGATCGCGGCCGGTCCCGAACCGGACGAGCTCGGTACCCGGGTCTGCTACACCTGATGGCAGGGAGTTGCGTGTTCCACATCACCGTCCGCGACCACTTCATGATCGCCCACAGCTTCCGCGGGGAGGTGTTCGGCCCGGCCCGGCGGCTGCACGGCGCCACCTACGTCGTGGACGCCACGTTCCGCCGCCCGGAGCTCGACGCCGACGGCATCGTCATCGACATCGGGCTGGCGACCCGGGAGCTGAAGGAGGTGCTGGACGGGCTGGACTACCGCAACCTCGACGACGAGGAGGCCTTCGCCGGCGTCAACACCTCGACCGAGTACCTGGCCCGGGTGGTCGCCGACCGGCTCGCCGACCGGGTGCACGCCGGCCGGCTCGGCGCCGGCGCCCGCGGACTGAGCGGGCTGGCGGTGGAGCTGCACGAGTCGCACGTGGCCCGGGCCGGCTACGAGCGGGACCTGTGAGACGTCGCCACCCCGGGACCCTGCACCTGCTGGTGCCCGCCGACGCCGACGACCCGCGGTGGCCCAGCGGCGGCAATGCTTACGACCGCCGGATCACCGACGGCCTGGCCGCGTCCGGCCGTCCGGTGCGCTGGACACCGCTGCCCGGCGGCTGGCCGGCGCCGGACCCGGCGGCCCGCGCGGCCCTGGACCGGGTGCTGGCCGCGGTGCCCGACGGCGGCATCGTGCTGGCGGACGGGCTCGTGGTGTGCGGGGTCCCGGAGGTCGTCGCCGGGCACGCGGCCCGGCTCGACCTGGTGGTGCTGGTGCACCTGCCGCTGGCCGACGAGACCGGCGCCGACCCGGTCTCCGACGACGCCGAACGGGCCGTGCTCCGCGCCGCCCGCGGCGTGGTCGCCACCAGCCCGTGGACGGCGTCGACGCTGGTGGCGCGGCACGGGCTGGACCCGGCGCGGATCACCGTAGCCGAGCCCGGGGTCGCCCCGGCGCCGCTCGCGCCCGGCAGCGGCGGGGCCGGCGGGCTGCTCAGCGTCGGATCGCTGACCCCGCGCAAGGGCCACGACGTGCTGGTCGCGGCGCTGGCCGGGCTGACCGACCTGGACTGGACCTGGACGCTCGTCGGCCCGTCCGGCCGGACCCCGGCGCACGCCGATGCGGTGCGGGCCGCGGCCCCGCCGGGGCGGATGCGGTTCGCGGGTGCGCGGCACGGGGCGGAGCTTGACGCCGCGTACGCGGCCGCGGACCTGCTGGTGCTGCCGTCCCGGGCCGAGCCGTACGGGATGGTCGTCACCGAGGCGCTGGCCCGGGGGATCCCGGTGCTGGCCTCAGACGTCGGGGGGGTGCGGTCGGCCCTCGGGGCCGCCGCGGTGCCGGAGCTGCTCGTGCCCGCCGCACCCGGTGAGCCGGCGCCGCAGCCGGCGGTCGATGCGCTCGCCGCGGCCCTGCGGCGCTGGCTCACCGACCCGGATCTGCGTGACCGGGCCCGTGCCCGCGCCCGGGACCGCCGCGCCGAGCTGCCCGGCTGGGACGCCACCTGCCGCGCGCTGGACACCGCGCTCACCGCGCGAGGACGGGTGGGTACGCCGTGAGCGGGCCGGGGTCACCGGTAGCGCTCGCCGACTGGCTGGCACTGCGCGAGCCGGCCGACGCCGAGGCCCGCTGCACCGAACTCGCGGTCTCGGCCGGCGTCCATCTCGCCGCCGTGTACCCGCCGGAGGCCCGGGCCGCCGTGGACCGGCCGGAGGCCCGAGCCGCCGCGGACCGGCCGGAGGTCCGAGCCGGCGCGGACGGTCCGGTGGTCCGGGATCTCGGCGCGGGGACCGGCTCGATGGCGCGCTGGCTGTCCCCACTGCTGCCGGGACCGGTGCGGTGGGTGCTCCAGGACGCCGACCCGGCCGTGCTGGCTCGCGCCGCGGTACCGGGCGCGCGCACGGTAGCGGCCGGGGTCGGCGACCTCACCGCCGCCGACCTCGCCGGGACGTCGCTGGTCACCGCCTCGGCGTTGCTCGACCTGCTCACGACCACCGAGATCGACGCCCTGGTCGCGGCGTGCGCCGGGGCGGGCTGCCCGGCGCTGCTCACGCTGACCGTCACCGGCGGCGTCCGGATCGACCCGCCGGACCCGCTCGACGATGCCGTCGCCGCCGCGTTCGACGCCCACCAGCGCCGCGACCATCAGTGCAGGGACACCGCGGGGTCCTCCCGGCTCGGCCCGGACGCGGCCGGGCACGCGGCGACCGCCTTCGGTGCGCACGGCACGGTGCACAGCCGGCCCAGCCCGTGGCGGCTCGGCCCGGGGCATCCGGAGCTGACCGCCGAGTGGCTGCGTGGCCGGGTCGCCGCGGCCGCCGAGCAGAACTCCGGGCTCCCGGCGGCGAGCTACCTGGACCGGCGGCTCCGGGCCCTGGACGACGGCCGGATCACCGCCGAGGTCGGGCACGCGGACCTGCTGTTCCTGCCCGCCGGGGGCCGGTCGTGAGCGCGGCGCTGCGGGTGCTGGCCGCGGCCGCGGTCCTCGCCCTGCTGGGCGGCGGGCTGGGCACCGGCGCGGTGCTCGACGCCCTGGGTGCCGTCGGGCCCGGCACGGTGCTCGCCGCGCTCGGCCTCGGCCTGCTCGGCACCGGGGCGATGGCCGCCCGCTGGTGGCTCGTCGCCCGGCGGATCGGTGCACCGCTGGGTACCGGCGCCGCGGTCGCGGACCTCTACCGGGCGCAGCTGCTCAATGCGGTGCTCCCGGCCGGCGTGCTCGGCGACGTCCACCGGGCGGCCCGGCACGCGGGTGCCGGCGGGCCTGCGGGATTGCGTGCGGTGGTCCTGGAGCGGGTGTCCGGCCAGTCGGTGGTGGTGCTGACGTGCGCGGCGCTGGCGGCCGCCCCGGCCGCACCGGGGCCGACAGGCGTGCTGGTCGCGGTCGCGCTCGTCGCGCCGGTGCTCGCCTGGACTCGGCCATCGGCACGGGCGTGGACCCGGGTGTCCGGGTTCGGAGAACGCGGGGTGCCGGTGTTCGCCGGGACCCGGGCTTCGGGGGTGGCCGGGGCCGGTCCGCCGCCGATCCCGCGGGGTCCGCGGGTCCTGAGGGTATCGAGGGAGGTGTGGGTCCCGAGGGAGGCACCGCCACGGCGTCCCGGGCGCGGCCGGCACGTCCGCCCGGCCGGTGCGCGGTGCCGGAGGGCGGCACGGTCCTGGCTCGCCGACGTGCGTACCGTCCTCGGTTCGCGCCGGACCGGGCCCGCGGTCGTCGCGCTGTCGGTGGCCGGGCTCGGCTGCCACCTGGGGATGTTCGTGCTGGCGGCCCGGACCGCCGGCGTCGGTGTCCCGCTCGGGACGCTGCTGCCGCTGCTGGCCGCCGGGCTGCTCGCGATGAGCGTGCCGATCGGCGTCGGCGGGTGGGGGCCGCGGGAGGGGGCCACCGCGGGTGCGTTCGCCGCGGCCGGGCTGGACCCCGCGGCGGGCCTGGCGGCGGCCGTGGTGTTCGGCGCGCTCGCCCTGACGTCCAGCCTGCCCGGGGCCGTCCTGCTGTGTCGCGCCCCGGCCCGGGGGCGGGCCCCGGACCCGATACAGGCGCTGCCGACCCCCGACCGGGTCCCGGCCACCGCCGAGGGGAGGGCCGCATGACCGATGGATCGCCCGGTGCGATCGCCGACGCCCTGCTCGGGCCCACCCGGCCCGGTCCCGACCGGCCGTTCGTGCTGCTCAAGTACGCCCAGACGCTCGACGGCCGGATCGCGGCCACCGGCGGCGACTCGAAGTGGATCAGCGGGGACGCCGAGCGGGCCGTCACCCACGCCCTCCGCGCCCGCTGCGACGCGATCATGGTCGGGGTGGGGACGGTGCTCAGCGACGACCCCCGGCTCACCGTGCGCGCGGTCCCCGGGCCGTCGCCGCGCCGGGTGGTGCTCGACTCGTCGCTGCGGACCCCGCCGGACGCGGCGCTGCTCGACGGTGACCCGGAGACCCTGCTGATCAGTACCGAGTGGAGCGCCGGCGGAGCGAGCATCAGCACCGATCCGGGCCCGGGGGGCGGGCAGGCCCGGCTGGAGCGCCCCGGCGTCGCGATCCGCCGGGTCCCGGCCGGGTCGGGCGGGGTGGACCTGCCGTCGGCGTTGCGGGAGCTGCGCGCCGCAGGCGTGCGCAGCGTGCTGGTCGAGGGCGGCTCCCGGGTGCTCACCGGGCTGCTCGCGCAGCGGCTGGTCGACCGGGTCGTGGTGGCGATCGCGCCGCGGATCCTCGGGGCCGGGATCGACGCCGTCGGGGAGCTCGGGCACCGCCGGATCGCCGACGGGATCGCCCTGCACCGGACCTGCGTGCACGTCGTGGGCGGGGACGTGCTGATCGGTGGGGACGTCGGCTGAGAGCCTCGAGTGCGGCCCCGGGTTTGGAAACCGATCATCCGGGGATCCTGGGCCCGTGGGGATGCGCGAGTGGCTCGACGCCTGGCCGGTCCGTCGGCAGCTGACCGGGGACGACCCGCTCGGCCGCGGCGCGGCGGCCCGGTCGTCGGGCACCGAGGAGAAGGTCGCCCGCACCGAGCAGGCCGACGGCGTCACCAAGTCGATCTGCCCGTTCTGCGCGGTCGGCTGCGGCCAGGACGTCTACACCGAGAACGGCAGGGTCACCCATGTCGAGGGCGACCCGGACTCGCCGATCAGCCGCGGCCGGCTGTGCCCGAAGGGGTCGTCGACGCTGTCGCTGGTCACCTCCCCGCAGCGCGCCACCACGATCCGCTACCGGCGCCCGCACGGCACCGAGTGGGAGGATCTGGACCTCGACACCGCGCTGGACATGATCACCGACCGGGTGCTGGAGACCCGGCGCCGGACCTGGCAGGACGTCGACGACGAAGGCCGGCACCTGCACCGCACCCTCGGCATCGCGAGCCTCGGAGGAGCGACCCTCGACAACGAGGAGAACTACCTCATGAAGAAGCTCTACACCGCGATGGGCGCGGTCCAGGTGGAGAACCAGGCCCGCATTTGACACTCCTCCACGGTTCCCGGTCTGGGAGCCTCGTTCGGCCGTGGTGGGGCCACCAACTACCAGCAGGATCTCGTCAACTCCGACTGCATCGTCATCCAGGGCTCGAACATGGCCGAGGCGCACCCGGTGGGCTTCCAGTGGGTCATGGAGGCGAAGAAGCGGGGCGCGACGGTGATCCACGTCGACCCGCGGTTCACCCGCACGTCCGCGGTCGCGGACGTGCACGTCCCGATCCGGGCGGGCAGTGACATCGCGTTCCTCGGCGGGCTCATCCGGTACGTGCTGGAGAACGACCTCTGGTTCGACGAGTACGTGCGCGCCTACACGAACGCGCCGATGATCGTCTCCGGGGACTTCGCGGACACCGAGGACCTGGCCGGTGTGTTCTCCGGTTACGACCCGGAGACCGGCAGCTACGACGTCACCACCTGGCAGTACGAGGGGGCCGAGGTCGAGTCGGCGGCCGGCTTCCGGGACGAGCGCGCCATGGTCCAGGAACACGAACGCGGCGAGATCGCCGGGTCCGGCGGGGCGCCGTTCACCGGAACCCCGACCCGCGACGACACGCTGCAGGACCCGAACTGCGTGTTCCAGGTGCTGCGCCGGCACTACGCCCGCTACACCCCGGAACTGGTGCAGCAGGTCTGCGGGATCGAGCCGGGGACGTTCGCCCGGGTCGCCGAGGCGCTGACGTCGAACTCGGGCCGGGACCGGACCGCGGCGTTCTGCTACGCCGTGGGCTGGACCCACCACACGGTGGGGGTGCAGTACATCCGCGCGGCGTCGATCCTGCAGGCGCTGCTGGGCAACATCGGCCGCCCCGGCGGCGGGATCCTCGCGCTGCGCGGGCACGCCTCGATCCAGGGCTCCACCGACATCCCGACGCTGTTCGACCTGCTGCCCGGCTACATCCCGATGCCGCACGCGCACCGGGAGCAGGACCTCGAGATGTTCGTCGAGCACAACTCGGGCCGCAAGGGCTACTGGGCCGAGATGGACACCTACCTGGTCAGCCTGCTGAAGTCCTGGTTCGGTGAGGCCGCGACGGCCGAGAACGACTTCTGCTTCGACCACCTGCCCCGGCTCGACGGCGACCACTCGTCGTTCCCCACGGTGATGGCCCAGGCCCGCGGCGAGGTGCCCGGCTACTTCGTGGTCGGGGAGAACCCGGCCGTCGGGACGGCGAACTCGAAGCAGCAGCGGCTCGGGCTCGCGGGCCTGGAGTGGCTGGTCGTCCGGGACCTCAACATGATCGAGACCGCGACGTTCTGGAAGGACGGCCCGGAGATCGAGACGGGCGAGCTGCGCACCGCCGACATCGGCACCGAGGTGTTCTTCCTGCCCGCGGCGAACCACACCGAGAAGGACGGCACGTTCACCAACACCCAGCGGCTGCTGCAGTGGCACCACAAGGCCGTCGAGCCGCCCGGGGACTGCCGCAGCGACCTGTGGTTCTACTACGAGCTCGGGAAGCGGCTGAAGGCCCGCGTCGCGGACTCGACCGACCCGTACGACCGGCCGTTGCAGGACCTGACCTGGGACTACCCGACCGAGACCGGCGCCACCGGGATCGTCGAGCCGAGCGCGGACGCGGTGCTGCGCGAGATCAACGGCACCGACGCGCAGGGCCGGGCGTTGAGCTCCTACACCCAGATGCGGGCCGACGGCTCGACCCGCGCCGGCTGCTGGATCTACTGCGGGGTCTACGCCGACGAGGTGAACCAGTCGATGCGCCGGCGGCCCGGCTCCGAGCAGGACCTGCCAGCACACGAGTGGGGCTGGGCGTGGCCGGCGAACCGGCGGGTGCTCTATAACCGGGCCTCCGCCGACCCGGACGGCAACCCGTGGAGCGAGCGAAAGAAGCTCGTCTGGTGGGACGGCGAGCGCTGGACCGGCGGCGACGTCCCGGACTTCCCGGTGGGCACCGCGCCCGGCTACCGGCCGGAGTCCGAGACCGAGGGCGTCGACTCGATCGGCGGGGACGAGCCGTTCATCATGCAGGGCGACGGCCGGGCCTGGCTCTACGCGCCGGCCGGGCTGCTCGACGGCCCGATGCCCACGCACTACGAGCCGCAGGAGTCCCCGGTCGGCAACGTGCTGCACCCGCAGCAGCGGGCGAACCCGGCGGCGCAGCTCTTTTACCGGCCGGACAACCGTTACCACACGCCCGGCGGTACCGCCTTCCCGTACGTGTTCACGACGTTCCGGGTCACCGAGCACCACACGGCGGGCGGGATGAGCCGCTGGACCCCGCACCTGAACGAGCTGGTCCCGGAGATGTTCCTGGAGGTCTCCCCGGAGCTGGCCGCCGAGCGCGGCCTGACCCACCGGGACTGGGCGCACGTCGTCACCGCGCGCTCGGCGATCGAGGGCCGGGTGCTGGTCACCGAGCGGGCGACGCCGCTGCGGGTCGCTGATCCGGCGGGCGGTACCCGGGTGATCCACCAGATCGGGGTGCCCTGGCACTGGGGTGAGAACGGGCTCTCCACCGGGGACTCCGCCAACGAGTTGCTGTCGGTGGCGCTGGACCCCAACGTGCACATCATGGAGACCAAGGCCGCGACCTGTGACATCCGGCCCGGGCGGCGCCCGCGCGGACCGGACCTGGTCACCTTCCTCGCCGACCGCCGGCGCGCCGCCGGCATGGAGGACTGAATGGGCAACTCGCTGTCCGGTCCGCTCGCGGACCCGAGCGCGGACGCCGGGTACCCGGACGACCACCCGCCGCGGGTCGGCTTCTTCACCGACACCAGCGTCTGTATCGGCTGCAAGGCCTGCGAGGTCGCCTGCAAGGAGTGGAACGCGCTGCCCGCCGACGGGGTGACCGACCACGGCGCCGGCGGGGACGTGTTGTCGATGACCGGGATGTCCTACGACAACACCGGCGGCCTGGGTGCCTCGACCTACCGGCACGTCGCGTTCGTCGAGCAGCGGGTCCCGGCGACCCGGTCCGCGACGACCGACCTCGGGATGCCGTCGATGGACCTGCCCGGCTCGGCCGGGTCCGGCGAGGACCGGGCGGACGCCACCGAGGTGCGCTGGCTGATGTCCTCGGACGTCTGCAAGCACTGCACACACGCCGCCTGCCTGGACGTCTGCCCGACCGGGTCGCTGATCCGCACCGAGCACGGCACCGTGCTGGTGCAGGAGGACATCTGCAACGGCTGCGGCTACTGCATCCCGGCCTGCCCGTACGGGGTGATCGACCAGCGCAAGGGCGACGGCAGGGCGTTCAAGTGCACGATGTGCCAGGACCGGCTCGGCGCCGGCATGGCACCGGCCTGCGCGACCGCCTGCCCGACCGAGTCGATCCAGTTCGGACCGCTGGACGAGCTGCGGGCCCGGGCCGACGAGCGGCTGGCCACGCTGCAGGGCCAGGGGGTGAGCGAGGCCCGGCTCTACGGCGACGACCCGGACGACGGCGTCGGCGGGGACGGAGCGTTCTTCCTGCTGCTCGACGAGCCCGAGGTCTACGGCCTGCCGCCGGACCCGGTCGTGACGACCCGGGACCTGCCCTCGATGTGGCGGCACGCCGGCGCCGCGGCGCTGACCGTGGCAGCGACCGTCGGTGCCGCGTTCCTGGGAGCGCGCCGGTGACCGCCCTTCCGGAATCGAGCCGGACCGAGCGGCGGCGCCGCAAAGGTGGCAGCGGCGAGCGCCTGATGGTGCCCGACACCGACTTCGCGAGCTATCACGATCGGCCCATCATCAAGCCGCCGGTGTGGAAGACCCCGGACGTCCCGGCCTACCTCTACCTCGGCGGGACGGCCGGGGTGGCGGCCGCGCTGGCCGCGCTCGGTGACCTCACCGGCCGGTCCGGGTTGTGTCGCAGCAGCCGGCTGGTGGCGGCGGGCGGCGCGGTCAGCAGCGTCGGGTTCCTGATCCACGACCTGGGCCGCCCGGAGCGGTTCCTGAACATGATGCGGGTGGTCAAGGTGACCTCGCCGCTGTCGGTCGGCTCCTGGATCCTCGCCCCGTTCGGCACCGCGACCGGCCTGGCCGCGGCGTCCGAGGTGACCGGGCTGCTGCCCGGGGCCGGGCGGGCGGCCGGGATCGCCGGGGGCGTCCTCGGCCCGGCGATGACCACCTACACCGCCGTGCTGCTGGCCGACACCGCGGTGCCCGGCTGGCACGAGGCCTACCGGGAGCTGCCGTTCGTGTTCGCCGGGTCGGCGCTCGCCGCGGGCGGCGGGTCGGCGCTGCTCACCGGGCACGGCGACGGCCCGGCCCGCCGGGTCGCGGTGGCCGGGGCGGCGCTGGAGCTGGCGGCGAGCCGGCGGCTGGAGACCTCGATCGGGATGAGCGCGCACGCCTACCGGACCGGGCGGGCCGGGCGGTTGCTGCGCGCGGCCCGGGCCGCGACCGTCGCCGGTGCCGCGGCCGCGCTGGCCGGCCCGGTCGCCGACGCCGTCCGCCGCCGCGCACCGCGCCGCCGCCGGGCGCTGGACGCGGTCGCCGGGCTGCTGCTCAACGCGGGCTCGGCGACGACCCGGTGGGGCGTGTTCGACGCCGGGATGGCCACCGCGCGCGACCCGGCCTACACCGTCGTCCCGCAGCGCGAGCGGCTGCGCCGGCGTGAGGCGGCCGCGGGGGAGTGACGGACCGGGACGCCTGCCCGAAGCGGATGGAGTTCGGGCCGTGCGGCGGGGTGCGCGACGACCTGATCTGCGAGCTGGGCACCGTGCCCTGCCCGTTCACGGCCGGGCCGGTCGTGCCGTGGACCGGCCCGCCCGGACACCCGGTGCTGCCCGGTGCGTTCGACGGCGGCGGGCCGGTGGTGCTCACCGACCTGACCTCACCGCCCTACGACGCCCGGGCGCTGGAGCGGGTCGTGGACACAATGAGCGGGACCTGCGACGCGCTGCTGGTCGGCCAGCACCACGACCAGCCGGACTTCCCGCCGACCATGCTGGCGGTGCTGGTGCGGGAGGCCGGCGGGCGGCCGTGGATCACCCTGACCTGCCGGGACCGGAACCGGGTGGTGCTCGAGCAGGACGTCGCGGGGCTCGCCGCGGCGGGCGCGGACGCCGTGTTCTGCGTGACCGGTGACGCCCGCGGACCCGCCGTGCGCCCGGAGGTCACCCAGGTGTTCGACCTGGACGGCCCGCGGCTGGCCGGGCTGGCCGCCGGGGCCGGTCTGGCGGCCGTCGTGCCGGAGTCGCCCGGCGCCGCGCCCCGCGAGATGCGGCCGGCCCGGCTGGCCGAGAAGCAGCGGGCCGGGGCGGGTGCGGCGGTGCTCAACCACGCGGGCCCGCCCGCCGCGGTCGCGGAGTTAGTGGCCGCGGCCCGGGCGTGCGGGGCGACCCTGCCGGTGCTGGCCGGGGTCGCGGTGTTCACCGACGAGCCGGGCGCGCGGACCCTGCAGGCATTCCCCGGACTGGACCTCGACGGGGACGTGGTGGAGCGGGTGCTCACCGCGGCGGACCCGGTGGAGGCGGGTATCGCGGCCGCCGTCGACGAGGCGGTGGCGCTGCTCGCGATCGACGGCGTGGCCGGTGTGAACCTGTCCGGGCGTGGCACCACCGGCGACGACGACACCGCCGCCGCCATCAAGGCCGAGATCGGGCGGCGGATCCGGGACCGGGTCGGGCGTAGAACGGCGCATGCGGGGTAGCCGTGGCCGTGAGCGAGGACGTACCGGAGCGGATGGAGCTGGAGTTCGACACCGTGGCCCGGTGGACCCGCGATGCGGTGGCCGAGCTCGGGCCGGAGCACGCCGTCCCGGCCGCGTGCCGGGGCAGCGCCAGCCCGGCCGGGCTGGACTGGCTGGTCCGGGCCTGCGGGCTGCGGGACGGGACCCGGCTGGCCGACGTCGGCGGCGGGGTCGGCGGGCCGGCCGCCTACGCCCGCGCGTCCGCCGGGGCCGTCCCGGTCGTCGTCGACCCGATGCCGGACGCCTGCGCGGCGGCCACCGGCATGCTCGGCGTTCCCGCGGTCGTCGGCGACGGCGCGCGGTTGCCGCTGGCCACCGGGTCGGTGCCGGTGTGCTGGTGCCTGGGGGTGCTGTGCACCGTCGAGGACAAGGCGGCGCTGCTCGACGAGCTGCACCGGGTGCTGGCCCCGGGCGGCGCGCTGGGGCTGCTTGTGTTCACCGCGGACACCGAGCGGCCGGCCGGGGCGCCGGACGGGAACCACTTCCCGACCGCCGCCCGGACCCGCACGCTACTGGCCGGGTCCGGGTTCGACCTGGTGCGCGAGCGGACGACGGGCACGCTCCCGCCGGCTCCCGCCGACTGGCAGGAGAAGATCGCCGAGGTGGAGGGGGTGCTCACCCGCGTGCACGGCGACGACCCCCGGTTCGCCGCTGCCGAGGACCAGTCGGCCCGGATCGGGCGGCTGATCGGCGACGGGACCGTCGTCGGGTACCTCATGCACGCCACCGCGCGCTGACCGGTTCGGCGTTCGGCTCACCCCGCGACGACCTCGAACCCGACCGGGACCACGTCCCCGGCGACCGCGCGGTGCCGTCGCGGGGCGCTCGGCAGGACCGCGAGCAGCGGGGGCCGGGGCAGCGCGGCGTCGGTCAGCACCCGGCCGGCCCGGCTCAGGGCCCGGTGCACGAACCGGTCCGAGCGTGCGGAGGGGCCGTGCACCGACAGCACCACCCGCTGGCGGACGACGTCGTCGACCGGCACGGCGATCGACCAGGTCAGGACCAGCCCGTCGGTGCGGCGGTCGACCGGACGGCGGTCGTAGGCCGTGCGCGGGTGGATGGTGGCGTGCGCGAACCCGAGCCGGGCGAGGTCGTCGTCCTCGGCGAGCAGCAGGAATGCCACGTCCCGGGCGAGCTCATCGGCGGGCAGCGTCGTCGTCATGGGGCCTCCTCGTTCGCCGTGCTCGCGTACGACGCTAGGGAGGTCCGGGCCAGCCACCCGCCAACCGCGGGTTAGCGGACGGTAAGGAGGTCAGGGGCCGCCCGAGCCCGCCGGCAGCAGCAGCGTCACCACGGACGGCGCGCGGCGCGCGGTGAGCCGCCCGCCTTCGGCCTCGGCGAGCCGGCGCGCCAGTGCGACACCCATCCCACCGGCGCCGTCGGACCCGGCCAGCGTGCCGTCGGCCGGTCCCGGGCCCTCGTCGGTCACGTCCAGCGCGATCGCGTCCGGCCCGGCCTCCCGGACCGCGAGCGCCACCGCGCCGGCGCCGTGCCGGTGCGCGTTGTCCAGCAGCACCCCGACGATCTGGCGGACCGCGGCCGCCGAGGCCTGCGGGGCGGGCAGGTTCGCCGGGCGGGTGGTGCGGAACGACCGGCCGTCCCGGGCCAGCCGGTCGGTCCACTCGGCCTCGGCCTCGGCGAGCAGCCGGTCCAGGACGACCGGGTCGGACCGGGTGCGCCGCTCGCGGGCCAGTTCCAGCAACTCGTCGATGGTGCGTTCCAGCCGGTCGACCGAGGCCAGCCCGTCCTCGACGGTCGCGGCCGTCAACCGGTCCGGGCGTTCCAGCGCGGACTCCAGCCGCAGCCGCAGCCCGGCCAGCGGAGTCCGGAGCTGGTGCGAGGCCTCGGCGGAGAACGCCCGTTCGCGGGCCAGGAGGTCGTCGAGCCGGCGTGCGGTGTCCCCGATCGCGGTGCCGACGAGATCGACCTCCCGGATCCCGGACGGCGTGGGCCGCACCCCGAAGTCGCCGTCGCCGAGCCGTCCGGCGTCGGCGGCGATCCGCTCCAGCGGCTGGGAGAGTCGCCGCGCCAGGCGCCGTGCGAGCAGCCACACGGCGAGCAGCACGACCGCGGCGAGCCCGGCGGTGCCCAGCTGGAGCGGCAGCAGCCGGGCGGCGAGCGCGCCCGGCGGCGACGCGACGCGCACGACCCCGACGAGGTCGTCGTCGGAGTCGGTCACCGGCGCGGCCACCACCAGGTCCTCGCGTGGGACGGACGGCAACCCGCGGTTCAGCGTGCGCTCCACCGGCTCGTCGGCGTGGACGGGGCCGTCGCCGAGCACCCGGTCACCGTCGTCGTCGTAGATCCCGACGAGCGCGGCGCCGGATCCGGCGGGCAGGGTCACCGGGGTGCGGTGCTCCTCCAGGTCGTCGCGCACCGAGCGGGCCGTGAAGTCGGCGAGGCGCTGCAGCGAGTCGTGCTCGCCGGTGGTGACGAACGCGGTCAGCCCGACCGCCAGCGGCGCACCGAACAGCACCACCGCGACGGTCGCCGCGAGCAGCGCCAGCCCGACGATCCGGGACCGCATCAGTCCTCCGGAGCCGGTGGCGGCTCGAGCCGGTAGCCGTGCCCGCGCAACGTGGTGATCACCGGGACCCGGCTCCCGGGGTGCTCGGCGAGGTGCCGGCGGATCGCGGCGACGTGCACGTCGAGGGTCTTGGTCGAACCGAACCAGTGCTCGTCCCAGACGTCGGCCATCAGCACCTCCCGGCGCAGCGCGACGCCCGGGTCGCGGGCGAGGCGGGCCAGCAGGTCGAACTCCCGAGCGCGCAGCGCCAGCTCGGCTCCGGCGACGGTCACCCGTCGGCTCGCGGTGTCCACCTGCAGGTCACCGATCTCGAGCCGGGACGCCTGCGACCCGTCGTGCCCGGCCCGCCGCAGGTGCGCGCGCACCCGGGCTAGCAGCTCGGTGAGCCGGACCGGCTTCGTCAGGTAGTCGTCGGCGCCGGCCTCCAGCCCGAGCACGACGTCCATCTCCGCGGCGCGCGCGGTCAGGACGACCAGCACCGCCTCCGGGCGGTGCTGCCGTATCCGCCGGCAGACCTCGAGGCCGTCCAGGTCGGGCAGGCCGAGATCGACCAACGCCAGGTCGACGTCGTCCTGCGCGGCGGCGTCCAGCGCGCCGGCCCCGTCCCGGACCCAGCGGGTGACGTAACCGCGGTCGGTGAGGCTGGCGTGCAGGACGTCGCCGATCGTGCGGTCGTCCTCGACCAGCAGGACGTGCGGCGCGGCTCCGGGCACGCCCGCCATTGTGGTCCCCGGACCGGTCCGCATGTGCCGGGAAATTCGTGCACCGCTCATGCCACCCTCGCGTAGTCGGATTGTCGTCGTGGTCGTTGCTGGGGGTCGATCCAGCGGGGTGGGACGAACTCCGGGAGCCCGTCGCGGATCCGCACGATCCAGGCCGAGTGGTGCAGCAGCCGGTGGTGGACCTTGCAGAGCATCACGCAGTTGGCCAGCGAGGTCTCACCCCATAGTTCCCACGGCACGATGTGGTGGACCTCGCACCAGGACGGGGGCCGGTCGCAGCCTGGATGGGCGCATCCACGGTCGCGGGCGGTGACCGCCCGCCGGATCCCCTCCGGAACGGTGCGGGTGGCCCGTCCGATGTCGAGGGGCTGGCCGGCGCCGTCCAGCACGATCGGCACGACCGCCGCGTCACAGGCCAGCATCCGCAGGCTCTGCGGGGTGCACTGCCCGCCGAAGTCCAGTATCGCGCCACGGGCCCGGCGCTGCAGGTCCTCCAGCCCGATCAGTACCGAGATCACCGGACGCCGCCCGCCGGTCTCGGGCAGCCGGCCGTCGTCGAGGCTGTTCGCGCAGACCTCGGCCAGCGCCTCGGCCTGCCGCTCCTCCGGTGAGCGGTCGTCGGTGGCGGTGCGGGGCGCGGCGAGTGCGTCGACCGCGGTCGCGATCGCGTCGAACAGGACCGGATCGTCGAACCGGCCCCGCAACGTGCCCCCGGAACCATCCCGGTGCGGGACGACTTTCAGGGTGTTGCGTTGTGGTGGCGGGGTGTCGTCGGGGGCCGGGCCGTCCTCGTCGAGGGCGTCGATCAGCCGGGTCGCCCAGGTGTGCAGCTCGGCCGGGGTGAACACGCACGCGTGTTCGGCGATCTCGGCCTCCGCGCCGGCGAGCCGCTCCGGATCGACCCGCCGCGCGGCATGGCTACCGAGCACGGTGGCGATCACGTGCACGTGCCGCAACCCGATCCGGCCCTCGGCGAAGCGCTGCGCGGTCGCCGGCAACACGGCCGGCAACTCGGTGCCGTCCAGGGCGATGCGCGGGTGCACCTGCTCGGCGACCACGGTGCGGCGGCGAGCCTCGGCCCGGTCCCAGTTCAACAGGTCGGCCAACGCCAGAGCCGGGTTGCGGTAGCCGCGCTCGGCGAAGGCACCGTCGCGGTCCAAGGACGCGACCGTGGACACCGTGACCCGGTCCAGCCGGCGCACCGCACCCTCGCACACGGTCAGCACCGACAGCCGCTCGTCGGCGGTCGCGCCGGGACCGGCGGCCCCGTCCAGCGCAGCGACCGCCTCGACGAGCAGGCGGTGCGCGGCGGCCAGCCGGTCGGTGGACATACACCCATCGTACTCGAACTAGTGTTCGAGTGCGGGTTCGTCGTCGCAGGTCACCGACCGTTCGGCGCGCCATCAACGCCATCCATGGTCAGCGGCACCAGGACTGTCCGATCTCCGCCCCACGGTCCTGTTGCGCCGTTGACCGTGACGCCGGGTGCCGGACGCCTCAAGTGCCGGTCGCTCCTGGCCGGCCCGCTGATGGCGGGCGGTCCTGGACCGAGGGGGTCCGGGCCCGTCGTCGTCGCAGGCCGACGATCGTTCGGCGACGTGCACACTGGAGCCGAGCCCGCCCCACCCGGAGGACCCGTGATCGTCACGTTCGACCTGTTCAGTGCCCTGACCGACTCCCGCGCCGGTGCGTCGGCGGCGTTCGCCGGGATCGCCGCCGAGCGCGGCTGGAGCCTCACCGGCGAGGAGCTCTACGACGTCTGGGACCGGCACAACAAGCAGGCCCAGCGCACCGCCCGGGCCGACCGCTGGGTCTCGTTCCGCGCGCTGTCCCGGCACGCGCTCGCCGCCGCGTACGCCGAACTCGGCCTGGGCGCCGATCCCTACGCCGACCTGAACCGGGTACAGGACGTCGCGAGCTGGCCACTGTGGCCCGACGTCGCCGACGGCGTGCGGGCCGTCGCGCAGCGGGCCCGGGTCGGCATCCTGTCCAACGTGGACGACGACTTGGCCGCAGCGACCCGGGCGTACCGGCTGGTCGAGCCGGATCTGGTGCTCACCTCGCAACGGCTGGGCGCCTACAAGCCGCACCCGGAGATCTACCAGCGGGCCCGCGAGCACGCGGGGGAGCTGGTGCACGTCGCGGCGTCCGCCCGGGACGTCCGGGGCGCGCTGGACGCCGGCATCGCCACCGTCCGCCTCGTCCGGCCCGGGCACCGGCTCGATCCCGCCGGGCCGGTCCCGGACGTCGAGGTGTCCGATGCCCGGGACCTCCCGGCCGCGCTCGACCGGCTCGGCTGACCGGGATCAGGACCCTGTCCAGCTCGGCGGGTGTCCCGCACCGAACGCCGCGACCGCGTCACGGAAGTCCCGCGAGCCGTAGACCCGGGACACCACCGCCTCCTCGTCGACCCCGGGGCGCAGCAGCTCCTTGGTGGCCCACTGGGTCAGCGGCGCGTTCGCGGTGAGCCGGCCGAGCAGCTCCGCCAGGCCGTCGTCGAGGTCGTCGACCACCCGGTGCAGGAACCCGGGCACCCGCGCTGCCTCGTCGGTCTCCAGCAGCCGACCGGTCAGCATCAGGTCCCTGGTCAGCGGGGTGCCGAGGGCGTCGACCAGCAATGCGAGGGTATCCGCGGACAGGCAGTTGCCCAGCGTCCGGGCGATCGGCACGCCGAACCGGGACCCGGGGGTGGCGATCCGCAGGTCGGCCGCGCAGGCGATCCCCATCCCGCCGCCGACGCAGTATCCCTGCACGGCCACGACCGTCGGGACCGTCACCGCGCGGAACCGGTCGAGGATCTCGGTGACCCGGTGCTCGTAGCCGACGCCGTCGCGCCCGGAGGTGAAGGCGGCGAACTGGGAGATGTCGGTGCCGGCGACGAACGCCTTGCCGCCGTCACCGCGGACCACGAGCGCGCGGATCTCGTCGTCGGCGTCGGCCCGCTCGCACGCGGCCACCAAGGCGTCGTACATCGCCCAGGTCAGCGCGTTGTGCCGGTGGATTCGCCGGAAGGCGAGGGTCAGCACGCCGTCCCCGGCCCGGGTCTCGACGTCGGCGTCCGCGGTGTCGCTCACTGCGTCGTTCATGCGGTGGCCTCCGGACCGGCGAACTCGGCGAGCACGTCCGCGGTGGCGGCCCCCAGCGAGGGCCCGGCGTCCCCCCGGCGCACCGGTGTGCGGGAGAACCGCATCGGCGAGCCGAGCTGGCGGACCGGCCCGACCCGAGGATGGTCGGCGTCCCAGAAGAAGTCCCGCTCGCCGAGTACCGGGTCGGTGAACACGTCGTCGTAGCCGCCGATCAGGGCGCACGGGACACCGGCGCCGCGCAGCGCCGCGATCACCTCGGCGGAGGACGTCGTCGTGGTCACCTCCTCGATCCGCCGGATCAGCTCGACCCGGTTCGCCAGGCGGGCGGACGGGTCCGCGAAGTCCGGATCGGAGACCAGCTTCTCCAGGTCCAGCGCGGAACACAGCGCCGCCCACAACCGTGGGGTGTTCGCACCGACCGTCACGTACCCGTCGCCGGTGCGGATCGCCTGGTACGGCGCGTAACGCTGGTGCGCCGATCCCTGCCGGTGCGCCACCGCGCCGTCGCCGAACCACATCCCGGCCTCCCAGACCGCGAGCGAGACCCCGGACTCCAGCAGCGAGACGTCGATGTGCTGACCGAGCCCGGAACGGTCCCGCTCGCGCAGCGCCGCGGTAACGGCCAGCGCCACGTACAGCGCGGTGGTCAGGTCGCAGAGCGGCACCCCGACCTTGGCCGGCTCGCCGTCCGGGTCGCCGGTGACGCTCATCAGCCCGCTGGCGGCCTGGGCCATGATGTCCAGCCCGGGCCGGTCCGCGGCCGGGCCGTCCTGCCCCCACCCGGACGCCGACGCGACGACGAGGCCCGGGTTCCGCTCGCGCAGCGCGGCCTGGTCGAGACCCAGCCGGGCCATCGCACCGGGACGCATGTTCTCCACCACGACGTCGGCCCGGTCGGCCATCCGCAGGAACGCGTCGTGGTCGCGGGCCTGCTTGAGGTCCAGGACGACCGACTCCTTGTTCCGGTTCAGCCGCAGGAACGGGGAGCTCTCGCCGTCCACGAACGGACCGCTCGCGCGGGTCTGGTCGCCGCCGTCCGGCGGCTCCACCTTGATCACCCGGGCGCCGAGGTCGGCCAGCTGCATGGTCGCGAACGGCGCGGCCATGAACGCGCCGACCTCGAGCACGAGGATCCCGCTCAGTGGTGGTTCCTGGGTCATGCTGTGCCTACTCCCTGTCGTCGCTGGGGTCGTCGCTACCGGGGTCGTCGAGAACGGGCGCTATACGGTATACAGAAGTGGAGCGGAGAGGAGCTGCGATGACTGCCGTCGACATCGGTGGCCGGGGCCGGATCGTCGCCCCGCCGAGCATGGCCGAGTTGGCGACCTCGGCGCTGCGCGGGATGATCCTCTCCGGCGAGCTGGCGCCGGGGGAGCGGCTGGTCGAGACGAAGCTGACCGAGCTCCTCGGGGTCTCCCGGCCGCCGCTGCGCGAGGCGCTGCAGACGCTGGGGTACGAGGGCCTGGTCGTCGCGCATCCCCGGCGCGGGGCGTTCGTGCGCAGCCTGACCCGGCACGACGTCTACGAGATCGTGACCCTGCGCGAGGAGCTGGAGGCCTTCGCCGTGCGGCTCGGCGTGCCGGTCCGCGACGAGCGGCGCCTGGTGGCGTGCCGGGAGGCGCTCGCCGCCTTCGCCGACGCCGGCCGGTCCGGTGACGAGGGACTGTTCACCCAGCGCAAGTACGACTTCCACCTCTCGATCGTGGCGGTCGCCGGGCACCGGCGGCTGACCGAGACCTACCGGTCGCTGTCGCTGCAGATGCAGCTGTGCATGGCGCTCAACCGCTCCGCCCGCCGGGACCGGGAGAGCCTGCTGCAGAACGTCGAGCGGCACCGCGAGCTCCTCGAGATCGTCGAGGCCGGGGATCCGGACGCGGTGCAAGAGGCGCTGGCCGACCACGGTCACGGCAGCTTCCTCGTCGACGTCGTCGACCGGCTCGAGGGCGGCACGCCGGAGTCCGAGGAGTGGCTGGCCGCCCGCCGGGCCGGAGCGGGCTCCGGGCACGCGAACTGACCGGTCATCCGGGCGGCCGCGGCCCGCAGCAGCGCCGCGGCCTCGCCGGCCCGGTCGCGGGAGAACCGGGTGGTCGGGCCGGACACCGACAACGCCGTCGGTGACGGAGCCCCCGGAACGGGTACCGCGACGCAGAACACGCCGAGTTCGTGCTCGGAGTCGTCCAGGGCGTGGCCGCGGTCCCGGGCCGCCGCGAGCTCGGCCAGCAACGGCTCGATCCCGGTGATGGTGTGCGCGGTCAGCCGGGGCGTGCCCGCGCCTGCCAGGAGCCGCCGGGCGGTCTCGGCGGGCATCTGGGCCAAGAGCGCCTTCCCGACCCCGGTGCTGTGCAGCGGCACCCGCCGGCCGATCTCGCTGAACATCCGCATCGAGTGCCGCGGCGACGGTGCCTGGGCGGTGTAGACCGCCCGGTCGCCGTCCAGGACGGCGAGGTTGGCGGTCTCGCCGATCGTCTCGGCCAGCGCCTTCAGACCCTCCGCGGCCCGCAGCCCCAGCATCCGGGAAGCCCGCTCGCCCAGCCCGACCAGCCGCGGCCCGAGTGTGTAACGGCGGTTGGCCAGCTGGTGCACCTGTCCGAGCTCCTGCAGGGTGCGGACGATCCGGTGGATCGTCGGCAGTGGCAGTCCGGTCGCCTCGGCCAGCTCGCTGACCGACAGCTCGCCGCGCGCCTCCGCCATGACCTCGAGCAGCGCGAAGGCGCGGGCGACGGACTGCACACCGGACGTGCCGCGTTCGGAGGCGCTCATCGGTGAGCTACAGCCAACCCGGGACGACGAACACCAGGCAGGTCACCAGCGGCGCGATCGCGCACATCGAGAAGCCCCAGATCATCAGGCCGCGGAAGACCCGCTCGTTCTGCTCGACCGGCGAGTTCGCGACGACCAGGGCACCACTGGTGGAGAACGGCGAGGAGTCCACCACCGACGACGAGATCGCCAGCGCGATGATCATCCCGACCGCACCGACCTCCCCGGCGAGCAGGAACGGGACGGCGAGCGGGATGAGCGCACCGAGGATCCCGGTGGTGGAGGCGAACGCCGACACGATCCCACCGATCAGGCAGATGATGATCGCCGCGAGCAGCGGGGCGCCGATCCCGGTGACCAGGTTGCCCAGCCAGTCGATCGTGCCGACCCGCTCCATCAGCGAGACGAACGTGACGATGCCGCAGATCAGCAGCACGGTGGGCCACGCGACCTGGCCGACGGCCGCCTTCGCCGACACCGGCGAGATCACCGACAGCACCGCGGCGACGGTCAGCGCGGTGAAGCCGACGTCGAGACCGAACGCCAGCGCCCCGACGGCCAGGGCCGCCAGCCCGATCAGGGTGAACCAGTGGTCGCGGGTCAGCGGCTCCACCCGCATCAGGTCGTCCGCCTCGGCGCCGGTGGCCCCGCTGGCGGCCCCGCCGGTGGCCCCGCTGGCGGCCCCGCCGGTGGCCCCGCTGGCGGCCCCGCCGGTGGCACTGCCGGTGCCGGCCCCGCCCGGCGACGCCGCGTCCCCGGCCCCGCCGCCGGACGGGGTCGCCGGTCCGCCGGCCGCGACCGTCGTCGAGGAGGCCGTCGCGCCGGAGAACGCCGCCGTGGCGGGCTCGGTCGAGGTCGTACGGCCGCCGGTCGCCGTGCGGCCGGATCCGGGAACCGTCGTGGTCGCCATCTCGGCGGAACGCTGCATCAGCTCGCGGCCACCGAAGATGAAGAACACCACGACGCTGAGCACCAGATTGAACAGGAACGACGAGACGAACAGCAGTGCCGGACTGCCCGGCAGGTTGTTCCGTTCCACCACGCCGTTCGTGATGCTGCCGAAGATGCTCATCGGCGAGAATCCGCCTGCGCTGCCGCCGTTGATGATGAGCAGGCCCATCAGCATCGGATTGATCCGGTAGCGCAGCGCGAATCCCATCCCGACCGGGGCGATGATCGCGACGGCGGCCGGGACGACCGCGCCCACCGCCGTGAGCGCGGCCGTGACCAGGAACATCACCCAGGGGATGAGGGCGATCCGGCCGCCCACCGCCCGCACCGCGAGCTGGATGAGCCGGTCCACCGTCCCGTTCCCCTTCGCGATCGCGAAGAGCAGCGTGACGCCGACCAGGATGATGAACAGGTCACCGGGGAATCCGGCGACGATGTCGTCGGCGTCCTCGCCGACGAATGCCGTCCCGACCACGAATGCGGCCACGAACGCCAGTGCGCCCATGTGGACCGGGAGAACGGTTGCGATCACGAATACGAGCGCCAGTGCGACGACCGTGATGAGTTGGATGGACATCGGGTCAGATCCTCTGTGGTCGACGGTGACGCAGGGGACTGGAATGCGAGTGCACAGCACTACGAATGCACGGCAATGCGAGTGCACGGCGGAGTCCGACTTTCCGCATGACGGAAGAGCCGTTCCCTTATTCGAGTATTAGCCGGGTCACATCCGGAGTGTCAACCCCCTCGACGGCGTGCTGTAGACGGTATACCGTTCGACCGGCGGGACCAGCGTTCCGTCATGCGGAACCGCTCAGAGCCGAGCGTCGGAGGACAGATGACGTACGCCGCAGGGCGCCACTTCCTGCAGATCCCGGGCCCGACCAACGTGCCGGACCCGGTGCTGCGAGCGATGTCGGCGCCGACCATCGACCACCGCGGTCCCGAGTTCCAGGGGCTCGCCCTCGAGCTGCTGCACGACATCCGGCCGGTCTTCGGCACGACGAACCCGGTGATCATCTACCCGGCCACCGGGACCGGCGCGTGGGAGGCCGCGCTGCGCAACACGCTCAGCGCCGGGGACGCCGTGCTGAGCTTCGAGACCGGGCACTTCGCGACGCTCTGGCAGGAGATGGCGCGCGGCCTCGGGCTCGAGGTCGATTTCGTGCCCGGCGACTGGCGGCACGGCGCCGACCCCGGCGTGGTCGCCGAGCGGCTCGCCGCCGACACCGCGCGCCGGATCAAGGCCGTGTGCGTGGTGCACAACGAGACCTCGACCGGCGTGGTGAGCCGGATCCCGGAGATCCGGGCGGCGATCGATGCGGCGGAGCACCCGGCGCTGCTGCTGGTCGACACGATCTCCTCGCTCGGGTCGATCGACTACCGGCACGACGAGTGGGGCGTCGACGTCACCGTCGCCGGGTCGCAGAAGGGGCTGATGCTCCCGCCCGGGATGAGCTTCAACGCGGTCAGCGACAAGGCCCTCGCCGCCTCCCGCGACGCGGGCCTGCGCTCGACGTTCTTCGACTGGTCCCCGATGCTCGCCGCGAACGAGCGCGGCTTCTTCCCCTACACCCCGAACACCAACCTGCTGTACGGCCTGCGGGAGGCGCTGCGCCTGCTCTACGACGAGGGACTGCCGAACGTCTTCGCCCGGCACGCGCGGCACGCCGAGGCGACCCGGGCCGCCGTCCGCGGCTGGGGCCTGGAGGTGCTCTGCCTCGACGAGCGCGAGCACTCCGGCTCGCTGACCGCGGTGCTGGTCCCCGACGGGGTGGATGCGGACAAGATCCGCGGCGTGGTCCTGGACCGGTTCGACATGTCGCTGGGGGCCGGGCTGGGCCGGCTCGCCGGGAAGGTCTTCCGGATCGGGCACCTGGGCTCGTTCAACGACCTCACCCTCGCCGGCACGCTCGCCGGCGTCCAGATGGGACTCAACCTGTCCGGTGTTCCGGCCGGTCCGGCCGGGATGGAAGCCGCGCTGGAGCGGCTGCAGGCCGACTGACCACCTCCGAGACCCGGCCGAACCGCGCGAGAGGACCCACCACCGCATGACCGCCGCACCGATCGCCGCCGCCACCGACGCTCGTCCCGCCGCGGACCTCGAGCAGGCGCTGCGCGCCCGGGTGCGCGGCGAGGTCGCCTTCGACGACTACACCCGGCACCTGTTCTCCCGGGACGCCAGCATGTACTCGATCATGCCGGCCGGCGTGGTCTTCCCGCTCGACCACGACGACGTCGCCGCCGCGGTCCGGACGGCGGGGGAGTTCGGGGTGCCGGTCGTCGCGCGCGGCGCCGGCACCAGCCTGGCCGGCCAGACCGTCGGGCCCGGCCTGGTGCTGGACACCTCCCGGCACCTGAACCGGATCGTCGAGCTCGACCCGGATGCGGGGACCGCCGTCGTCGAGGTCGGGGTGGTGCAGGACCAGCTCAACGCGGCCGCCGCGGCGCACGGCCTGATGTTCGGCCCGGACACCTCCACCAGCAACCGGGCGACGATCGGCGGGATGCTCGGCAACAACTCCGCCGGCAGCGGGTCGCTCACCTTCGGCATGACGATCGACCACATCCGGGCGCTCGACGTCGTGCTGTCGGACGGGTCCACGGCGCGGCTGGAGCCGGTGGACGAGGCCGAGCGGCTGCGCCGGGCGCAGGCCGACACCCTCGAGGGTCGGATCTACCGGGAGCTGCCCGAGCTGGTGAGCGCGCACGAGAAGGCGATCGCCGGGGGCATGCCGCTGTTCTGGCGACGGGCCTGCGGCTACCGGCTGGACCGGCTGGCCGGCTACGGCGAGGCGAACCCGTTCGACCTGGCGAAGTTCGTCGTGGGTGCGGAGGGGACGCTGGTGCTGGCCACCCGTGCCGTCGTCGACCTGGTGCCGAAGCCGAAGCGCACGGTCTACGCGGTCGGGCACTTCGACACCACGCACGGCGCGATCTCGGCCACCCTGGACGCGCTGAGCTGCGCGCCGCACCAGGTCGAGATGATGGACAGGACCATCCTCGACCTGTCCCGGGAGAAGATCGAGTACGCCGACCTGGGCAACCACCTGGTCGGCGACCCGGCTGCGCTGCTGTTCGTGTCGTTCTCCGGCGACGACGAGGCCGCCCTCGTCGAGAAGGTGGACGCGGTCGCCGACCTGTGGGAACGGCACGGGCACGGCTACCACACGCTCAAGCTGGTCACCCCGGCCGAGCAGGCCGCGCTGCTGAAGGTCCGCAAGTCCAGCCTGGGGCTGCTGATGGCCGCCGGGGAGGGGACGAAGCGCCCGCTGGCCTTCATCGAGGACACCGCGGTCGCGCCGGAGCACCTCGCCGCCTACACCGAGCGGTTCGCCGCGATCCTCGACGAGCACGGGCTGGAGGCCGGCTTCTACGGTCACTGCTCGGTCGGCTGCCTGCACATCCGGCCGTTCGTCGATCTCACCGATCCCGAGCAGGTCGACACGATGCGGGTGGTCGCGGAGAAGGTCAAGGACCTGGTCGCGGAGTACGGCGGCGTCAACTCCAGCGAGCACGGCGACGGCCTGGCCCGGTCCGAGTTCAACCGGGAGGTCTTCGGCGACGAGCTGTACGAGGCCATGCGCGCGGTCAAGCGGCTGTTCGACCCGGCAGGCGTCCTGAACCCGGGCAAGATCGTCGATGCACCGCCGATGACCGACAACCTGCGCGACCGGGACGCGCTGCCGCCGGCGCCGCCGCTGAGCACGGCGCTGTCGTTCGAGGTGGTCGGCGGTCCCGGTGCGGGGATGCGCGACGTGGCGGACCGCTGCATGAACATCGGCCTGTGCCGCAAGACCACGTCCGGGGTGATGTGCCCGTCGTACCAGGCCACCCTGCGCGAGGAGGACTCCACCCGGGGCCGGGCCAACGCGCTGGTGAAGGCGCTCTCCGAGCCGGACCCGGCGGCCGCGCTGGGCGACGACCGGCTGCACGAGATCCTCGATCTCTGCCTGATGTGCAAGGCCTGCAAGAGCGAGTGCCCGATGAGCGTCGACATGGCCTCGCTCAAGGCCGAGGCGCTGCACCAGCAGCACGAGACGCACGGCACCCCGCTGCGCTCACGGTTGTTCGGCGCGATCCGCTCGCTCAACCGGCTCGGCTCGGCGACCGCCCCGCTGTCGAACCTGCCGGGCCGGATCCGGCCGCTGCGGGCGCTGGCGGAGCGGACCGTCGGGATCACCGCGGCACGGCCGCTGCCGCGGTTCGCCCGGAACAACCTGGTGCGCTGGTACCGCCGCCGCGGCACACCGGTCGCCGGCGCCCCGCCGACCGGCACGGTGAACTGGCTGGCGGACTCCTTCACCACCTACACCGAGCCGCACATCGGCCGGGCCGGCATCGAGCTGCTGGAGGCCGCCGGCTGGCGGGTCGAGCTCGCCGGCGGTGGCTGCTGCGGGCGCTCCAGCCTGTCCAAGGGGATGGTCGACGACGCGCGGGCCAAGGCGTCCGGGCTGGTCGCCTCGCTGATCATCAACACCGAGTCGGACTCACCGATCGTCGGGTGCGAGCCGTCGTGCGTGTTCACGTTGCGCGACGAGACGCTCTCGCTGCTGCCCGACCGGCCGGAGGTGCGCCGGGTCGGGGAGCGGGTCCGGCAGGTCGAGGAGCTGCTGGTGGAGGCGATCGACGCCGGATCGCTGACGCCGTCGCCGTCGTCCTGGCTGGCCGGACGGCGGGTGGTCTTCCACGGGCACTGCCACCAGAAGGCCGAGGTCGGGACCGCGGCGACGGTGGCGCTGCTGCGCCGGATCCCGGGCCTGGAGGTCGCCGAGATCGACTCGGGGTGCTGCGGCATGGCCGGCTCGTTCGGCTTCGAGGCCGAGCACTACGAGACGTCCATGACGGTCGGGCGGGACCGGCTGCTCCCGGCCATCGAGCGCGAGCCCGACGACGTGCTGGTCGCCGCCACCGGCGTGTCCTGCCGGCAGCAGATCTTCCACGGCTCCGGGCGGACCGCCTGGCACCCGCTGGAGCTGCTGCGCTCCGCGCTCGACGGCGCCGGCGAGCGGCCGTGAGGCTCGTCCGCTACGCCCTCGACGGACGGGCGGGAGCCGGGTTCCTGGAGGCCGGACCGGACGGCGACGTCGTGCGCGCGCCCGGGACGGGCAGGGTGCTGGCCCGGCTCGAGGAGGTGCGGCTGCTCGCGCCGTGCGAGCCGCGCACGATCGTGTGCGTGGGTAGCAACTACGGGTGTCAGGTCGCGGAGAAGGGTCGCCCGCACCCGGTCGAGCCGGCGCTGTTCCTGAAGGCGCCGAACGCCGTCATCGGTCCGGAGGAGTCGATCCTGCACCCGGCCGA
This sequence comes from Pseudonocardia nantongensis, assembly GCF_046546495.1. Lineage (NCBI taxonomy): Bacteria > Bacillati > Actinomycetota > Actinomycetes > Pseudonocardiales > Pseudonocardiaceae > Pseudonocardia > Pseudonocardia nantongensis. The sequence goes on from NZ_JBKGXT010000017.1 coordinate 77,437, forward strand.
GGTGCACCGGCTGGAGTACGAGGGCGAGCTGGCGGTGGTGATCGGGCGGACCGCGCGGGAGATCCCCGAGGACGACGCATTGTCCTACGTGCAGGGCCTGACCTGCGCGAACGACGTCACCGCCGACGACTGGCGGGCCGACGGGCAGTGGACCCGGGCGAAGAGCGCGGACACCTTCTGCCCGCTCGGGCCGTGGATCGAGACCGACCTCGGCGACCGCGGAGCCGGCGGGCGCACGCTCAGCACCGAGCTCGGCGAGCGGACCGTGCAGCGCTCCGACACCGGTCGGATGATCTTCTCGGTCCCGGAGATCCTCGCCCACGTCACGCGGTGGATCACCCTGCGGCCCGGCGACGTCGTGCTCACCGGCAGCCCGGCCGGCGTCGGGCCGATGGTGCCCGGTGACCGGGTCACCGTCGAGATCGACGGGCTCGGGCGGCTCGCCAACCCGGTCGCCGCCCGGGCCGGAACGGGATCTCAGGTTCTGGGTGACCGGGTGTCGTAGCCGATCCGCGTCCGGACCCGGCGCGGACGGCCGCGCAGCACCTCGCGGAACGTCGCGGTGGCACCGAGGACGACGGTGGCGGAGAGCAGGATCTGCGTCCACATGGGACAACCTCCGGACTGGCTGTGTGCGGGACCGTTCCCGTCGACGTCGAGGATCCGCGCACCGGTCCCTGGCCAGAAGGGGCAGGGACGACGAGGGTCGTCAATATCCCGCCATCTGCATCCCGCCATCTGCCCGGCGACGTCCCGCCACCGCGCGCCGCGGTCGGCCGGTCGCGGCACTAGGGTTCGCACCGCACACGGCGTGGAACGGGGTGGGTGCATGGAGTCGCGGGAAGGTCACGCCTGGGGGACGGTGCTGCGTCCGCAGCAGCCGGGGACCGACGGCGCCCGGACCCGGGGCGCGGCGATCGGTGCCGGCCTCACCTGGATGGCGGCCTGGGGCCTGCGGATCGCGCTGATCGCGGTCGGGTTCGTGGTGCTGGGCTACGTGATCGGCATGTTCTGGTCGGTCGTCTGGCCGGTCGTCCTGGCGATCCTGCTGACCACGGTGCTGCGCCCGCCGGCCGGCTGGCTGATCAGGCACCGGCTCCCGCCCGCGCTGGCCTCGGCCGTCGCGCTGCTGGTCGCGGTCGGCGTGGTCACCGGGATCTTCGTGGCGATCGCCCCGTCCGTCGTCGGGCAGGGACAGCAGATCGCGAACGGCGTCGTGGCCGGGATCGGGCAGATCCGGGGCTGGCTGGCCGGTCCTCCGTTCAACCTCGGCGAGGGCGAGCTCGGCGGCCTGCTCGACACCGCCACCCAGCAGGTGCAGCAGAGCGCCACCACGATCGCCGGCGGCGTGCTGACCGGGGTCTCGGCGTTCGCGTCCGGGTTGCTCAACGTGGTGCTGGCGCTGGTCCTGTCGTTCTTCTTCATCAAGGACGGCCCGCGCTTCCTGCCCTGGCTGACCGCGATCAGCGGCCCGTCGGTCGGCCGGCACCTGAGCGCGGTGCTGAGCCGGATGTGGGCGGTGCTCGGCGGGTTCATCCGGGTGCAGGCCATGGTCAGCCTGATCGACGCGGTGCTCATCGGGATCGGGCTGGTGGTCATGAGCGTGCCGCTGGCGCTGCCGCTGGCGGTGCTGACCTTCCTCGGCGGCTTCATCCCGATCATCGGAGCGCTGGTCGCCGGTGCGCTCGCGGTGCTGATCGCGCTGGTCACCCAGGGGCTCACCACGGCGATCGTGGTGCTGGTGATCATCGTCGCGGTGCAGCAGCTGGAGGGCAACGTGCTGCAGCCGTTGCTGCAGGGCCAGAGCCTGCGGCTGCACGGTGCCGTGGTGCTGCTCGGCGTCACCGCGGGCGGGTCGATGGGTGGCATCGGCGGGGCGTTCCTCGCGGTGCCGGTGGTCGCCGTCGTCGCCGTGCTGCTGCGGTACACGGGCGAGCAGATCGACCGCAACGACCCGCGGAACGACGGCGCGGTCCCGCCGGCCGACGACGACGGCAGCGGCCGGTCCGAACAGGACGGTGCCGGGACGGGGACGGGGACGGGGACGGGCACGGGGACGGAGACGGAGACCGGGGCCGAGTCGACGAGCGCTGCCGCCACGGCGGTGGCGGCGTCGGAGGACGACCGCGCACCGGATGCGGACGCGCGCGGGGGCCATGCCTGACGTCCCGCCCGGTGGCCCGCCCCGAGCAGCGCGGAGAACGAGTCGTCGACGAGCACGATGTCGGCGACGCCGCGGGTCACCGCGCTGCCGCTGCGCCGGCTGTGCGTCGTCCGTCGATCGGGGACGACGGAACATCGGGCCGTGCGACCGTGTTGGACGGGACGGATCCGACATCAGGGAGGCACATCCATGACCGAGACCGCCATCCTCGCCGGCGGCTGCTTCTGGGGCGTGCAGGAGCTACTGCGCCAGCGGCCCGGGATCGTCTCCACCCGCGTCGGCTACTCCGGCGACCCGAACACCCCGAACGCGACCTACCGCAACCACGGCGACCACGCCGAGGCCGTCGAGATCGTGTTCGACCCGGCGGGGATCTCCTATCGCGAGATCCTGGAGTTCTTCTTCCAGATCCACGACCCGTCGACCAAGGACCGCCAGGGCAACGACATCGGCCGCAGCTACCGCTCGGTGATCTCCTACACGACCGAGGAGCAGAAGAAGGTCGCCCTGGACACCATCGCCGACGTCGACGCCTCCGGGCTCTGGCCGGGGCGCGCCACCACCGACGTGGAGCCGGCCGGTGACTTCTGGGAGGCCGAGCCGGAGCACCAGGACTACCTGCAGAAGTACCCCTACGGCTACAACTGCCACTTCCCGCGCCCGCACTGGGTGCTGCCGAAGCGGACCGCGACGACGAGCTGACGCCCCTCCCACCACGAGCGCCCGTCCCCGTACCCCGGGGGCGGGCGCTGCGTCGTCTGCAGGCCCGGCGTCGGGATCGGGTGGTTCGGATACGCCGTGCGTCGTAGGACGCTGCGCTGGACGCAGCAGCATCGTCAGTTCTGATGACCTCCGGTCCCGGAGCGCCTCGATCGTTAACGAGCCCCCGGCCCCTGGCGACGACGAGGTGTGTCCGGCGACGAGCGGGCACTCCGTTCCGCACACTGAGCTGGACCGTCGTCGCGCCGCTGATCTCCTTCTACAACACCGGCCGCCGGATCGCCGACGCCCAGCGTTCGGCCGGGATCCCGGTCACCTGCAACCCGGTGGTCGGGCTGCTGCTGTGCTTCGTGTTCGGCCTGCAGAGCCTCTACTACCAGGCCGAGCTGAACCGGATCGTCGACGCGTACGGGGCGCCGGAGCGGAGCCAGGTCGCCCTGGTCGGCTGACACCGCGTGCCGCACGGCCTGCCGGACCCGCAGATCGTCGAACGGCGGGGCCGCGTTGTTGGGAGCAGCGCGAGCGCCACGATCGGCACGAGCAGGCGTGCGGCCATCCGTTCCCCCGGCACCGACTGATCCACTGGTCCTGCCAGCACCCACCCCGGCAGTGGGGGTGGGGCGCCCGGGATCAGGTGGTGTGGGGGTGGAAGCGGCGCAGGCGCAGGCTGTTGGCGACGACGCACAGCGAGCTGACGGCCATGGCCGCGCCGGCCAGCATCGGGTTGAGCAGGCCGAGCGCGGCCAGCGGGATGGCCGCGGTGTTGTAGGCGAACGCCCAGAACAGGTTGGTCCGGATGGTGCCGAGCGTGCGACGGGACAGCCGGACGGCGTCGGCGGCGGCCCGCAGGTCCCCGCGGACCAGGGTGATGTCCGAGGCCTCGATCGCGACGTCGGTGCCGGTGCCCATGGCCAGGCCGAGGTCGGCCCTGGCGAGCGCGGCGGCGTCGTTGACGCCGTCGCCGACCATCGCGACGACCCGGCCCTCACCCTGCAGGCGTTCGATCACCGCGAGCTTCTCGGCGGGCAGCACGTCCGCGATCACGGTGTCCGGGCCGGTGCCGATCCCGACCTCGGCCGCGACCGACTCGGCCACCGCCCGGTTGTCCCCGGTCAGCAGCACCGGGGTCAGCCCGAGCCTGCGGAACTCCGCGACCGCCTCGGCCGAGGTGTCCTTCACGGTGTCCGCGACGACGAGCACCGCGCGGGCGGCGCCGTCCCACGCCACCGCGACCGCGGTCCGGCCCTGCGCGATCTCCCGCCGGGCCGCCTTCGCCAGCGTGCGGGTCAGCGGCACCGAGCACTGCTCCAGCAGACCCGGCCGGCCGACCAGCACCGCACGTCCCTCGACGGTGCCCCGCACCCCGAGGCCCTCGTGGTTGGCGAAGTCCCCGACCGTGGGGAGGTCGCCGGTGCGCCCGGCCGCGGCGGTCGCGATCGCGGCCGCGATCGGGTGCTCGGAGGCCCGTTCCAGCGCCCCGGCCAGCCGCAACGCCTCGTCGTCGGGCACCCCGGGGGCGGCGTGCACGCCGACCAGCGCCATCGCGCCGGTGGTCACGGTGCCGGTCTTGTCCAGCACCACGGTGTCCACCCGCCGAGTCGACTCCAGCACCTCCGGGCCCTTGATCAGGATGCCCAGCTGGGCGCCGCGACCGGTGCCGACCAGCAGCGCCGTCGGCGTGGCCAGGCCGAGCGCGCACGGGCAGGCGATGATCAGCACCGCGACCGCGGAAGTGAACGCGCCGGTCGCACCGACCCCCGCACCGAACCAGAAGCCGAGGGTGGCGAACGCGACCGCGATCACGATCGGCACGAACACCCCGGAGATCCGGTCGGCGAGCCGCTGCACGGCCGCCTTGCCACTCTGCGCGTCCTCGACGAGCCGGGCCATCTGCGCCAGCCGGGTCTGCGACCCGACCCGGGTCGCCCGCACGACCAGCCGGCCGCCCGCGTTGACGCAGGCCCCGACGACGCCCTCGCCGGTCCGGACCTCGACCGGCACCGACTCGCCGGTGAGCATCGAGACGTCGACCGCGGAGCTGCCCTCGACGACCTCGCCGTCGGTGGCGATCTTCTCGCCCGGCCGCACCACGAACTCGTCGCCGACGGCCAGGCGTGCGACCGGGATCCGGACCTCTGTCCCGTCCCGGCGGACCGTCACGTCCTTCGCGCCGAGCTCCAGCAGCGCGCGCAGCGCCGCCCCGGCCCGGCGCTTGGAGCGGGCCTCGAAGTACCGCCCGGCCAGCACGAACGTGATCACGCCCGCGACGACCTCGAGGTAGATGTTGCCGGCGCCGTCGGACGGGACGACGGTCAGCTCGAAGGCGTGCGTCATCCCCGGGGCCCCGGCGGTGCCGAGGAACAGCGCGTACAGCGACCAGGCCATCGCGGCCGTGGTGCCCAGCGAGATGAGCGTGTCCATCGTCGCCGCGCCGTGCCGCAGACCGGTCAGCGTCGCCCGGTGGAACGGCTCACCGGCCCAGACCCAGACCGGCACCGTGAGTACCAGCGAGGCCCACTGCCAGTTGACGAACTGCCAGGCCGGGACCATCGCCAGCACGACCACCGGCAGCGACAGCACCGCCGCCACCGCCAGCCGGTCGCGCAGGTCCAGGGTGCCGTCGGGATCGTCCCCCTCGGCGTCGGGGCCGGTCCGGGGGCCCGGCAGCGTCGCGGTGTATCCGGCCGCCGCGACGGTCTCGACCAGCCGGTCGGTGCCGATCCCGCCGGGGGCCTGCACGCGCGCCTTCTCGGTGGCGTAGTTGACCGTCGCGGACACGCCGTCGAGCTTGTTCAGCTTGCGCTCGACCCGGTTCGCGCACGACGCACAGGTCATCCCGCCGATGGCGATCTCGATCTGCTGCACCCGCTGCGGGGTGGTGGCGGTCACGGCGTGCCCACCGGCGCGTGGTCGGAGTGCCCGGTCCCCGCGCCGGCGCCACCGTCGACGATCCCGTGCCCGGCCACGGCCGGTGCCGGGCCGAGCCAGGACGGGGGCGGGACGGTGGTCCCGGCCAGGTACGCACCGGCGGTGAGCAGGGCGACGGCCGCGCCGTAGGCACAGAGACGGGCTGCGGTGCTCATCGTCGGGGTCCTCCCGGGCGGGGTCGGTGGTCAGGCCAGCTGGTAGCCGGCCTCCTCGACGGCGGAGCGGACGGCGTCGTCCGCGACCGGGGCGTCGCTGGTCACGGTGACCGCGCCGGTCGGGAGGTCGACCTCGACGCCGGTGACGCCGTCGAGCTCACCGACCTCCTCGGTGACCGAGGCGACGCAGTGCTGGCAGGTCATGCCGGTGACGGTGTAGGTGGCGGTGCTCATCGGGAACCTTCCCTCCGGGTCGGGGAGCGGTCAGGAACGGACCGGCGTCGCGGTCGCTCACCATCATACCCCCTGGGGGTACGAGTGCGCCGTCGCGTCCGGCCCGCGACGGCGAGTGTCGGCCCGGCTGCGGCGAACGGGCCGATGGTGCGGCGCAGGTCACCGCGGAGCGTGATCACCGGTGTCCCGGATGCCGGGTTCCGGTCGTCCGGCGGGGTGATCTCCGACCCACCGCATCGGTTCGATCACCGATCGTGGGTACAGAGGAGGGAGTGGGCCCGCCGGGGGAGGCGGCCCGACCCCCGGACGGCAGGAGGAACCATGCGCACCGCGGACGGCCCCGGACGGACCGGCCCCCGCCCGGCCGCCGACGACCCGGCCCGCCTGCGGCGGCGGGCCACCCGCTGGGAGGACGCGTTGAGCGTCCTGCTCGGCCTGCTCGCCGCGGCCGGGCTGGCCGTCGGCTGGGTCGCCGGTGGGGCGGCGCAGCAGGCCGTGCAGGAGCGCGCCGCGGTGGAGGCGGCGGAGCGGGCGCCGGTGCAGGCCACGGTCGTCGACCGGGTGGTCGCGGTGACGGAGATGCAGTCCGGGCAGCAGACCGCGACGGTGCGCTACACCACCCCGGACGGCCGGGAGGAGACCGGTGGGACCACGCTGACCGGGCTCTACGAGCCGGGGGACCGGGTCGAGGTCTGGGTGGACCGGTCCGGGGAGCTGGCGTTGCCACCGAGCACCGCCGAGGACGCGGTGGTGGTCGCCGTCGCGACCGGGCTGATGACGGTCATCGGGTGCGGGATCGTGGTGCTGCTGCTCGGCAGGCTCGGCTACTACTGGACCGGCGCGCGGATCGCCCGCGCCTGGGAGCTGGGCTGGGCCGACGTCGAGCCGCAGTGGTCCGGGCGGCGCCGGGCCTGACCCGGGCCCGCACCGGGCAGGCCGTCAGGGGGCCGGGGCGAGGGAACGCAGCCCGGCGTCGAACAGCCCGACCACCTCGTCGACCAGCTCCGGCAGGTCCGCCCCGCGCGGGTCGGCGCCGTGGTCGCCGAGCCAGTGCTGGACCGCGACCCGCAGCCCGGCGACGGCCGCGGCCGCCACCAGCGACGGGTGCAGATCGCGGGCCGGGTCGACGCCGGTACGGTCGGCGACCGCACCGGCCAGGGCCTGCTCCTGGGCCACGAACGCCCCGATCTGATGCGCCAGCAGGGTCGGGTTCCCGCGCAGCCGGCGCATCTGCAGCACCCGTTCCCGGTACCCGGGCTCGTCGACCACGGCCCGCAGCGCGTGCCGCAACGCCTCGGTCACCGGCTCGTCCGGCGGGCGCGCGGTGAACGCCTCGACCAGCGCGTGCGCGGACGCGGTGTCCCCGGCCACCACCGCCTCCTCCTTGGAGGCGAAGTAGTTGAAGAACGTCCGCGGCGCGACGTCGGCAGCATCGGCGATCCGGTCGACCGTCACGTGCTCGAGCCCGTGCTCGCTGCACAGCCGTAGCGCGGCCTCGGCCAGCGCGGCCCGGGTCGCGGCCTTCTTCCGCTCCCGCCGCCCTGGCGGGCAGGCGTCCGCCGGGTCAGCCACGGTCGGCTCCCACGTTGTCCCGGGCCGGGGTCCCGATCACCGAGACGGCCGGGACCCGGTCGGTGGCCGGGTCGTCGCGGGCGGGGCCGAGGTCGACGTCCAGGTGCAGGCCCTCGACCGGCACCGTCACCCGGTGGGCCGCCGGGCGGCCGTTCCAGTTGTAGATCGTGGAGACGGTGCCGGTGTCGACCTGGATCTGGTAGAGGCCGGTGTCGTCGGCCCGGGTACGGCCGAGTTCGCTGCCGTCGGTGTCCAGGACGGTCAGCATCGCGCCCCCGGCGGGGAATCCGTCGGCCCGGACGGTGCCGTGCAGCACCGGGCCTGGCGTGACGCCGTTCGTCTGGTGCCGGCCGACGGTGGCTGGTTCGTCGATCCGTTCCGGTCGCGGCTGCTCGATGTCGATGGTGTCGCGCAGCGGCTTCTCCCGCAGGAACGAGACCGCGATCAGGGCGAGCAGCGCCAGCGGGGCGGCGACCGCGAAGATGTCCGCGATCGCGTGCCCGTAGGAGTCCATCACGATCGACCGGATCGGCTCGGGAAGCTCGGCCAGGTTCGGCACCTGGCCACCGCTGACCGCGTTGGCCTGCCCGCCGATCCCGGCGTCGGCCAGCCCGGAGGCCGTCCGGGACGCCACCACCGAGGCCAGCAGCGCGCCCAGCCCCGCGACGCCGGCCGAGCCGCCCAGCGACCGGAAGAAGGTGACCGTGGAGCTGGCCGCGCCCATGTTGCGCAGGGCGACGGTGTTCTGCACCGCGAGCACCAGGTTCTGCTGGGTCGCGCCGACGCCGAGGCCGACCAGGGCCATCGCGATCGCGATCTGCCAGTACGGCACCGTCGAGGTGATGAGCAGTGCCTCGAGGGTGAGTCCCACGGTCAGCGACGCGGTACCGAACACCAGGTAGCGCTTCCACCTGCCGAACCGGCTGATCAGCTGCCCGGCGATGTTCGACGCCAGGAACATGCCGACGATCATCGGCAGGGTCATCAGGCCGGCCTCGGTCGCGCTCGCGCCGCGGGACAGCTGGAAGTACTGGGACAGGAAGATCGTCGAGCCGAACATCGCGACGCCGACGAACAGGCTCGCCACGGTGGCCAGCACGAACGTCCGGTCCCGGAACAGGAACGGCGGGATCACCGGCTCCTTCGCGCGGCGCTCGACGACGACCGCGAGCACCAGCACCAGCAGGCCGCCGCCGATCAGGCCGAGCGAGGTCGGCGAGCCCCAGGCGAACTGCTTGCCACCGAGCGAGGTCCACAGCAGCAGGGCCGAGACACCGACCGCGATCAGGAGCGCACCGAGGTAGTCGATCGAGACGTCGTCGCGCTTCTCGGTCGTCACGTTCAGCGTGCGCTGCAGCACCAGCAGCGAGATCGCCGCCAGCGGGACGCCGACGAAGAAGCACCAGCGCCAGCCCAGCGGCGAGTCCACGATGACGCCGCCGAGCAGCGGGCCGCCGACCACCGCGACCGACATGATCGCGGAGAGGTAGCCCATGTACCGGCCGCGCTCGCGCGGGGTGATGATCGCGGCGATGACCACCTGGGCGAGCGACTGCAGGCCGCCCATCCCCAGGCCCTGCAACACCCGGAACCCGATCAGCTGTGACGTCTCGGTGGCCAGCCCGCACAGCACCGAACCGACCAGGAAGATCCCGATCGCCGCCTGGACCAGCAGCTTCTTCGAGTAGAGGTCGGCGAGCTTGCCCCAGATCGGGGTGGAGGCCGTCATCGCCAGCAGCGAGGCCGAGACCACCCAGGTGTACTCGGCCTGGGTCCCGCCGAGGTCGCCCAGGATCCGGGGGAGGGCGTTGGAGACGATGGTGCTGGACAGCACGCCGACGAACAGGGCCATCAGGAGCCCGGTCAGCGGCAGGACCACATCCCGGCGGTGTTGGGCGCGCGTGCGCGATTCGGCAATAGTTGACGTCACACAACGAGTCTGGCCGCGAACATGCAGTGCGTGCAAGTTTGCGGGGTGTGCGTCGCCGCACATCGCGCATGTCTGCAGACCCGGCAAAACCGGCACTCCGGCACACGGAGCGACGACTCGGGACCTGCATCCCGGGATCTACCGCCCGGCGGTGATCCGGGCCAGGCGCCGCTGCGTCGGCCACTTGACGTCGGTGGCCCAGCCGAGCTTCTCGAACAGCCGGATCGTCCCGGCCGAGATGTCGATCTCGCCGCGGCCGACGCCGTGCCGGGCCGAGGTCGGGTCGGCGTGGTGCAGGTTGTGCCAGGACTCGCCCATGCTCGGGATCGCCAGCAGCCAGACGTTGGTCGAGCGGTCCCGGGACCGCCACGGCCGCTCGCCGACCAGGTGGCAGATCGAGTTCGTGGACCACGCGACGTGGTGCGAGACCGCGGTCCGGACCAGCCCGGCCCAGAAGAACGCGGTGAACGCGCCCCACCAGGTCCCGGTGACGAGCCCGCCGACCAGCGCCGGCCCGAACAGCCCGGCGATGGTGATCACGCTGAAGGCCCGGTGCACCCGGTCGAGGTCCGGGTCGGCGAGCAGGTCCGGGGTGAACCGGCGCTGGTCGGTGAGCGAGCGGTCGAAGATCCAGCCCATGTGGGCGTGCCAGAACCCGCGCACCAGCGCGGCCGGGGAGGTGCCGTACCGCCACGGCGAGTGCGGGTCGCCCTCGGCGTCGGCGTAGGCGTGGTGCCGGCGGTGATCGGCGACCCAGTGCCGGACCGGGCCCTGCACGGCCAGGCTCCCGGCGACCGCGAGCGCGATCCGCAGCGCCCGGTTGGCCTTGAACGAGCCGTGCGTGAAGTACCGGTGGAAGCCGACGGTGACACCCAGCATCGAGATCGCGTAGAGACCGAGTGCCATCCCGGCGTCGAGCCAGGACAGGCCCCGGCCCCAGGCCAGCGGGACCGCCGCGAACAGGGCGAGTGCCGGGACGATCGCGAAGGCGTAGACGAACAGGTGCGGAACGGGGTGGCGGAGCTGATCGGAGAGATCGCGGGAAGCTGCGGGCCGGGTGTCGGTCACGGCCTCCGATCGTTCCGGTTCGCACCACCCCGGTCAGTGGGGAGAACCCCCGTTCCGGCGGCCCCGGTCATGCGGTTCCCGGCCATGGCTGCCCCCGGTCATGACGGCACGGGCGTTGGCGACGTGACCGACCATGACCGCTGCGGCCCATCCGCCGTCGCCGGCCCGCATCGCCGCGACGATCTCCACGTGGTGGGCCAGGCTGCGGGCGAGCGACGCCGCGTCGTAGGTGTGGAAGGTGCGCAGGACGACCGGTGCGTGGATCACGCCGGCCAGTGCCGACGCGAGCGCGGGCGCGTCGGCGATCTCCACCAGGCGTGCGTGGAAGCGCCGGTTCAGCTCGACCAGGCCGTCGAGGTCCTGGTCGGGGCCGGGCGCGCCGGTCGCGAGCATCGTCCTGGCCAGCGCGTCGAGCTCGTCCAGCTCGGCCGGGGTGGCGCGGGCGGCGGCCCGCTCGGTGGCGCGCGGCTCCAGGGCCCGCCGGACGTCGAAGATGTCGTCCAGGTCGGTGTCGGTGAACCGGGTGACCCGCGCTCCGCGGTGCGGATGCAGCTCGACGAGCCCCTCGGCGGCGAGCCGGGTCAGCGCCTCCCGGACGGGGGTGCGGGACAGGCCCAGCCGGTCGGCCAGTTCGACCTCACCCAGGTGCGTGCCGCCGGGCAGCGCGCCGGAGAGGATGTCCTCGCGCAACGCGTGCTGGGCCCGTTCGGACGCTCGTCGCGGTGCCGTGTCGACCATCGGCTCTGCGCACCTCCTCGTGTATGCAACCTACGAGGGTACGTGCGACGCGCAATCCGGGGAGGCTGGTCAGCGCACCGAACACAAGGCACGATTGCGGTAGTTGTACACAACGAGAAAGGGGAGGCCCGTGGCCGACCTGCTCAGCCGTCCCGGCGACCGACGTGCCCGGCTGCGTGCCCTGATCGACGCCGGTGAGCCCGTGCTCGCCCCGGGGGCCTACGACGCGCTGTCCGCCCGGCTGGTCGAGCAGGCTGGGTTCGACGCCTGCTACATGACCGGGTTCGGGACCACCGCGGGCCTGCTCGGCCGGCCCGACGTCGGGCTGCTCGGCGGCGCGGAGATGGCCGCCAACGCCCGCCGGATGGTGGCCGCCACCGACCTGCCGCTGGTCGCCGACGCCGACACCGGCTACGGCAACCCGATCAACGTGGTGCGTACCGTGCGCGAGTACGAGCAGGCCGGGGTGGCCGCGCTGCACCTGGAGGATCAGGTGATGCCCAAGCGCTGCGGGCACCTGACCGGCAAGCAGGTGGTCCCGGCCGGCGAGATGGCGGCCAAGGTCCGGGCCGCGGTGGACGCCCGCACCGACCCGGACCTGCTGATCATCGCCCGGACCGACGCCGCCGCCGTCGACGGGCTGGACGCGGCGCTGGAGCGGGCGCGGCGCTTCGCCGACGCCGGCGCGGACCTGCTGTTCGTCGAGGCGCCGACCTCGGAGGAGGCGATCGAGACCGTCGCCACCGAGCTGAGCGGACACCGGCTGGTGTTCAACTGGGCCGAGGGCGGCCGGACGCCGGCGCTGTCCCGGGAGCGGCTGGCCGAGCTGGGGTTCGCGCTGGTGCTCTACCCGGTCGGGACGCTGCTGGCCGCGACCGCGGGGATGCGGGAGCTCTTGGAGCGGCTGCGCACGGACGGCACCCCGGCCGCGATGCTCGACCGGCTCGGCGGCCTGGACGCGTTCACCCGGATCGCCGGGATCGACGAGGTGCGCGAGCTCGAGGAGCGCTACCGCGACGACGCCGGGGCGTGACCCGTACCCGCCCCGGACGCGGCAAACTCGCCGGTGCCCGGGCCGGCCGGGTACCCACCCCGAGTGGCGCCTCCCTGTGTCGTGGCCCACACTCGGCGGCACGTGACCCGTTGACCTGCAGAAGTCGATCGACATGACGCCGACCGGCGGGGCACGACCCGACTCCCCAGGCGGTGAATCGTGCGGCAGAGCTCTCCGCGGCTCCGTATCTGCGAACGATGCTGGACCTCGGTGTCCGACGGCTCGGTGTGCCGGATCGCCCGGCACACCGAGCCGCCCGACGACGCACCCGTGTTCAGCTACCGGCATCTCGACGGCGACCCGGCGTGCACCGGCGCGCAGCAGCCCGAGCTCGAGTCCAGGGATGTCACGTGAGCGTGCCCCGAGGAGCGGATCCCCGCCGGTTCCCGCCCGCGCGTCCCGGCCTGGCAGCCGTCCCGGCGCAGGCCCGCGACCGGGCGCCGGGCGACCCCACCGTGGTGTCCGCGGAGCACCAGCGGCTGCGGAACAGCCTGAGCCCGGTGCTGGCGGGTCTGCGCTGGCCGGCGTACCGCTGGCAGGTGCTGGCCGAGGCGGAGGCGTGGGGCGTCAGCGGTCTGGTCCGCGAGCAGCTGGTGCCGCTGCCGGACGGCCGCTACCCCTCCCTGGAGGCGATCCTCGAGGTGCTCGCCGCGGTCGCCCGCGGCCGGGCCCGGCGACCGGCTCCGGCCCCGGCGATCGGCGCCGACCGGCTGCATCCTGCCGAACGCGCGGTCGTCCGACGGCACGCCGGGCCGGGATCGGGTCCGGCCCGGCACACGGGCTGATACCACCGGCGGCCGAACCCTGGGTGTGACCGCTCGAATGTCGCCGAGGGGCACCACACGGCTGCGCGGAGGTCGAGAATCCGCGCTGTGGTGCCCCTCGACGGGGACCGAGCCGGGGGGCCGGCACCGCCCGGCCCGTCACAGCCGGCTGCGGTGTTCCTCCGGCAGGGCGGCCAGCCAGCCGTCCCGCAGCGCCGCGGCGGCGGTGGCGTCCAGCTCCCCGGGCAGCCGGAGCCGGGACAACCCGCCGTCCGGGAACACGTCCAGCCGCAGGTGCGTGGCCGCCGGGGCGTCCGGGAGCAGGAACCGGTGCCGGGTGTCCGGCTGCACCGGGATCCGCTCCAGCAGCGCCCGCCAGTCCCCTCCGGCACGGTCGTCGCGGGTGGAGACCGACACCCAGCCGGGTGCGTTCCCGACGAACCAGGTGGTGTCGACCTCGACGTACCGGGGGACGCCGGCCGCCGCGAGGGCGAACTCGACCGAGTCGTTGCCGCCGTCGCGGCGCCGGGCGTTCTCCCAGCCCTCACCCATGTGCCGGGCCCTGCCGGGCAGGACCAGGTTGCCGGGGGAGGAGTAGAACTCGTCCGAGCAGCCGGTCACGTGCCCGCCGTTCTCGGCGGCGAGCAGGTCGACGGTGCCGTCGAGGAACCGCGGGTCCGGCAGCACCCGGCCGAGCGCCCGGAACCGGGCGATCCCGCCGTCCGGGTGCATGATCAGGCGGACGTGGGTGAACCGGCGCGCGTCGGCGACCGGGTAGACGTTCGCGGTGTGCCCGGCGCAGGCCGACCGCGGGACGATCTCGTGCCAGGTGGCCTTCGCCAGCTCGTCCGTCGACGGGTAGCCCTCCACCGACGCCGCCTCGACCGCGATCTCCGGTGGGTAGTTGCCCTTGAAGAACGCGGTGTCGACGACGACGTGGTCGAGCACCCCGGCCGCGCCGAGCCGGATCAGGGCCCAGTCGTGCCCCGGCTCGCGCCGGCGCCGGGTCTCCCAGCCGTCGTAGACCTTGCCCTTGAGCCCGAACTCGTCCGGGTCGAAGCGCGGCGGGGCGGCGGTGATCAGGTTCTCGCGCACGGCGAAGAACTCGTCGTTCGCGGCGACGACGGAACCGCCGAGCGCCCGGGAGGCGAGATCGATCAGGGACGGGTCGGGCCGGGTGGATTCGGACACGGGTCCTCCTTACCGTGCAGCGGGGGTCGGGTTCAGGTGCGGTGGACCAGGGCGGTGGGTGCGTCCTCCGGCGACGTGGCGAGGTCCTCGAACTCGGTGACCGCGTCGATCTCGGCGGCGCCCATCGCGATGTTCGTGACCCGCTCCAGGACGACCTCGACGACCACCGGCACCTTGTGCTCGCGGGCCAGCTCGGACGCCCGCCGCAGGGTGGACGCCAGCAGCTCCGGATCGGTGACCCGCAGCGCCACGCAGCCCAGCCCCTCGGCGACCCGGACATGGTCGACGCCGTACCCCTTCGGCGGAGCCGGCCGCTCCGGGTCGTCGAGGTCGTGCGCGCCGGCGTGGATGTTGTCGAACCCGAGCTGCACGCAGTGGTCCATGTCGAAGGCGCGCTGCGCCTGCCGGATCAGCCCCAGGTAGGAGTTGTTGACCACGACGTGCACGTAGGGCAGCTGGAACTGGGCGCCGGCGGCGAGCTCCTCGAGCATGAACTGGAAGTCGTAGTCCCCGGACAGCGCGACGACCGGAGTGTCCGGGTCCGCGGTGACCGCGCCGAGCGCGGCCGGGATGGTCCAGCCCAGCGGGCCCGCCTGCCCGGCGTTGATCCAGTGCCGGGGCCGGTAGACGTGCAGGAACTGGGCGGCGGCGATCTGGGACAGCCCGATCGTCGTCACGTAGCGGGTCTCCGGGCCGAACGCCCGGTTCATCTCCTCGTAGACCCGCTGCGGCTTGATCGGGATCTCGGTGAAGTGGGTGCGGCGCAGCATTCTCGCCTTCCGCTCCCGGCACTGCGCGGCCCAGTGCGAGCGGTCCGGCAGCGTGCCCGCGTCCCGGCGCCGGCGGGCCTCGTCGAGCAGCACCCGCAGCGCGGCACCGGCGTCGGAGACGACGCCGTAGTCCGGCGCGAACACCCGCCCGATCTGGGTCGGGGAGATGTCGACGTGCACGAACCTGCGGCCGCGGGTGTAGGTGTCCAGCCCGCCGGTGTGCCGGTTGGCCCACCGGTTGCCGATCCCGAGCACGACGTCGGACTCGAGGAAGGTGGCGTTGCCGTAGCGGTGCGCGGTCTGCAGCCCGGCCATGCCGGCGGCCAGCGGGTGGTCGTCCGGGATGGTGCCCCAGCCCATCAGCGTCGGCACCACCGGGACGCCCAGGACCTCGGCCAGCTCGACCAGCTGGTCCGACGCGCCGGCGTTGACGATCCCGCCACCGGCCACGATCAGTGGCCGCTCGCCGGAACACAGCAGGTCCAGCATCTTCGACGCCTGGGCGGGCGTCGCCGCGGGCCGGTGCACCGGCAGCGGCGTGTAGGTCTCCGGGTCGAACTCGATCTCGGTCTGCTGCACGTCGACCGGCAGGTCGATCAGGACCGGCCCGGGCCGTCCGGAGCGCATCAGGTGGAACGCCTGGGCGAACGCCCACGGCACCTGCGCGGCCTCGAGCACGGTCATCGCCATCTTCGTGACCGGTGCGGCGATGGCGGCGACGTCGACGGCCTGGAAATCCTCCTTGTGCAGCCGCGCCACCGGCGCCTGCCCGGTGACCGCCAGGATCGGGATCGAGTCCGCCGCCGCCGAGTACAGGCCGGTGATCATGTCGGTGCCCGCCGGACCGGACGTCCCGACGCAGACGCCGATGTTGCCGTTCCCGGAGCGGGTGTAGCCCTCGGCCATGTGCGCGGCGCCCTCGACGTGCCGGGCGAGCACGTGGGCGATGGATCCGTGCCGGCGCATCGCCGCGTAGAACGGGTTGATCGCCGCCCCCGGGACGCCGAACGCCTGCGTGGCGCCCTCGATCTCCAGGATCGCGACGGCCGCGTCGACGGCCTTCATCCGGGTCATGACACACCCCCGCTGAGGCCCGCGATCGTGCGGTGCAGTGCGGAGTGGTCCAGCCCGCCGTCACCCGCGGCCCGGGTCGCCGCGACCAGCTGCGCGACCAGCGCGCCAACGGGTGTCACCACCCCGGCGCTGCGGGCGGCGTCCGAGACGATGCCCATGTCCTTGTGGTGCAGGTCGATCCGGAACCCCGGGGCGTAGTCGCCGTCCAGCATCTTCGACGCCTTCTGGGTCAGCACCGCCGACCCGGCCAGCCCGCCACCTAGCACCTCGACGGCGGCCGGCAGGTCCGCCCCGTGCGCCTGCAGGAACACCAGCGCCTCGGCGACCAGCGCGATGTTGCCGGCGACGATCAGCTGGTTGGCCGCCTTCACGGTCTGCCCGGCACCGCCCGGCCCGACGTGCACGACGGTCTTCCCGACCACGTCGAGCAGCGGGCGGGCGGCGTCCACGTCGTCCTTCGCGCCGCCGATCATGATCGACAGGGCGGCGTTCTCGGCGCCGGCCTGACCGCCGGAGACCGGGGCGTCGATCATCCGCAGCCCGCGCCCGGCCGCCTGCGCGGCCAGGTCCGCGGCCACGTCCGGCCGGATGGTGGAGAAGTCGATCACCAGGGTGCCCGGGGCGGCGGAGTCGAGGACCCCGCCCTCGCCGGTGAGCACCTCGGTGACGTCGGGGGAGTCCGGCAGCATCAGCGCGACGACGTCGGCGCCGTCGACCGCCTCGGCCACCGACCCGGCGGCCCGGCCGCCCGCGGCGACCAGCGGGGCGGTCTTCTCCGGGCTGCGGTTGTAACCGGCCACGTCGTGCCCGGCGCGGGCCAGGTGGCCGGCCATCGGGCCGCCCATGATCCCCAGCCCGACGAATCCGATGGTGCTCATGCGATGCCTCCTGCGGCGACGCCGGCGCGGGCGGCGCCGGACGGGTGGACGGTGCGGCCCGCGGCGCTCATGCGGTGCTCCGGACGGCCGCGCGCGGGCCGGCGAGCCAGCCGAACGGGTCCGCGGTGACGGGCTTGTACTCGAGCGCGATGCGCCCCCGGTAGCCGGCCGCGTACACCCGGTCCAGCAGGTCCGCGACCGGCAGGTCCCCGGTGCCGGGCTCGCCGCGGCCGGGGGCGTCGGCGATCTGCACGTGCCCGATCCGGTCGGCGTAGCGGTCGATCGCGGCCGCCGGGTCGTCGCCGTTCACGGCCAGGTGGAAGACGTCGAGCAGCAGCCGCACGTCGTCGGAAGCGAGCCGGTCCAGGACGGCGACGGCGTCCGCGGCGGTCTTCAGCGGGTAGGCGTCCACCCCGCTGACCGGTTCCAGCAGCGCGACCGCGCCGATCCGGGCGGCGGCCCGGCCGGCCAGCGCGAGATGCTCGGCGGCGAGGTCGTCCTGGGCCTGCGGGGCGAGCCCGTCGATCCGGTTGCCGTAGAGCGCGTTGAACCCGGTGGTGCCGAGCCGGGACCCGATACCGACGGCGACGTCGACGTTGTCGGCGAACTCGGCCGCGCGGGCCGGATCGGAGAGGATGCCGCGCTCGCCGGCGGGCATATCACCGGCCGCGAAGTTGAGCCCGGTCAGCGTGACGCCGGCGTCGGACACGGCGGTCACGAACGCCTCGACCTCGGCGTCGGAGGGAACGGAGCGGTCGAAGGGCCACCAGAACTCGACGGCGTCGAACCCGGCGGCGGCCGCCGCGGCGGGCCGCTCCAGCAGCGGCACGTCCGGCAGCACGATCGAGCAGTTGACGGAGGGCGGGAGGGGAAGAGAGATGGACACTGCTGCCTCCTCGACGAGGACAGATCAGGGGGGTGCGGATCGGGACGGTGCGGATCGGGACGCTGCGGATCGGGACGGTGCGGATCAGGCGGGCTCGGGCAGGCCCTTGTAGGCCCGCCACCCGCCGGTCGCGGTGATGTCGGCGAGCTCGGCGGCCTGGCGTTCGAGCACGCCGGGCCGCAGCCCGACGGCCAGGACGTCCCGGCCGTCGTCGAGCTCGATGACGGTGAGCTCGAGCTCCGGCGGCTCGTCCGGCAGGAAGTCGGTGCGGATCGCCGAGAGCGGGACGTCGTAGATCTCCCCGGCGAGCTCGACGCCGCCGGACGGGTCCTCCAGCAGGGCCGGGAACGCGTCGCGCACCGCGTACATGCGGTAGTGCGGTGCGGTGCGTACCCCGCCCAGGAACGGGTGGGTGGACACGTTGTGATGGAGCCGGCCGCCCCGCATCGCGTCGCCGGAGCAGAACAGTGCGGTCATCGACGCCTCCACAGCTTCCACGATGCGGAAAATTGATTCCGTTGTGCGGTGAGAATCGCAACACGGCCACCGGAGACTGTCAAGGATCGGCTGCGCTCGGCGACCCTTGACGGCGCCGTGACCGCCGCCATACCTTCATTTCGTCAGTCAAGAGAGAACTTTCATATCGCGGAATCACGAGGTGGCCCCAATGACGGGACCCGGCACGACCCGCGCTACCGCCGCAACGTCCGGCGACCCGGACTCGCCCCCGGACGTCGCCTCCTCGGCGGCCGCCACCGGCGTCGAGGTCAGCCCGCGGCTCTACAACCGCGACCTCGCCCCGACCTGCGCCGAGGGTCGCTCCTGGAAGGCCTACAACATCTTCACGTTGTGGGCCGTCGACGTACACAGCCTCGGCAACTACGGCTTCGCACTCGGCCTGTTCGCGCTCGGCCTCGGCGGCTGGCAGATCCTGGTGTCGCTGGGTGTCGGGGCGCTGCTGCTGTTCGTGCTGCTCACCGTGGCCGGCTACATGGGCTACCGGACCGGCCTGCCGTTCCCGGTGATGAGCCGGATCGCGTTCGGCATCCGCGGGGCACAGCTCCCGGCACTGGTCCGCGGGGTGGTCGCGATCGCCTGGTTCGGCATCCAGACCTACCTGGCCACCCAGGTGCTGACCGTGATGGTGCTCGCCGTGGCACCCGGCGCCGCACCGCTGGAGCAGGCGTCGTTCCTCGGGCTCTCCGCGCTCGGCTGGATCTGCTTCCTCGTGCTCTGGGTGGTCCAGGTGGGCATCCTGCTCTACGGGATGGACGGCATCCGCCGCTACGAGGCGTTCGCCGGTCCGGTCGTGCTGCTCACCCTGGCCGGGCTGGCCGGCTGGATGCTCTGGCAGACCGGCGGGGACATCGCGATGTCGGTGCCCGAGCCGCTGACAGGTGGCGCGATGTGGGTGCAGATCCTGGGCGGCGCCTCGCTGTGGACCGCGATCTACGGCACGTTCGTGCTCAACTTCTGCGACTTCTCGCGGAACTCCACCAGCACCGGGGCGATCCGCCGGGGCAGCTTCTGGGGCATCCTGCCGAACACGCTGTTCTTCGGGTTCGTCGTGGTGGTGCTGGCCGGCGGCCAGTTCCGGATCGGGGGCCAGGTGATCTCCAGCCCGAGCGACGTCGTCAACACCATCCCGAACACCCCGTTGCTGCTGCTCGCCTCCGCGGCGCTGCTGGTGCTGACGGTCGCGGTGAACCTGATGGCCAACTTCGTGGCGCCCTGCTACGCGCTGTCCAACCTGCTGCCGAAGGTGCTCGACTTCCGCCGTGCGGGCATCGTCAGCGCGGTGCTCGGCCTGGTGATCCTGCCGTGGAACCTCTACGACAGTCCACTCGTGATCACCTACTTCCTGGGCGTCCTGGGTGCCCTGCTCGGCCCGTTGTTCGGGATCGTGATGGCCGACTACTGGCTGGTCCGGCGCGGCCGGATCGACATCCCGGCGCTCT
This sequence comes from Pseudonocardia nantongensis, assembly GCF_046546495.1. Lineage (NCBI taxonomy): Bacteria > Bacillati > Actinomycetota > Actinomycetes > Pseudonocardiales > Pseudonocardiaceae > Pseudonocardia > Pseudonocardia nantongensis. Next base: position 97,521 of record NZ_JBKGXT010000017.1, read on the forward strand.
ACACCGAGGACGCCGACGGCAGCTACCACTACCGGCAGGGGATCAACTGGCGGGCGATCGGGGTCTTCGTGCCGTCGGCCGTGGTCGCCGTGGCGGTCGGGTTCGTGCCCGCGCTGGAGCCGGTCGCGCCGTTCTCCTGGTTCCTCGGTGCCGCGCTCGGCGCGATCCTGACGGTGCTCACCGCGCCGCGGGGCCGGCAGTACCGCGCGGTGTCCGGGGGACCCATCGCCGTCACGTCGTCCGGGCACTGATCGCCGTGCGGATCCTCGTCGTCAATGTCAACACCACCGCCTCGGTGACCGAGGCGATCGCCGGCTCGGCCCGCGCCGTCGCCGCCCCCGGCACCGAGATCGTCGGGCTCACGCCCCGGTTCGGCGCGGAGTCGGTGGAGGGCAACCTGGAGAGTTACCTGGCCGCCGTCGGGGTGGCCGACGCCGTCGCCCGTTACGACCAGCCCTTCGACGCCGTCATCCAGGCCGGGTACGGCGAGCACGGCCGGGAGGGCCTGCAGGAGATGCTCGACGTCCCGGTCGTCGACATCACCGAGGCGGCCGCGACCACCGCGATGTACCTCGGCCACCGGTACTCGGTGGTGACCACGCTGGACCGGACGGTGCCGCTGATCTCGGACCGGCTGCTGCTGGCCGGGCTGGACCGGCGGTGCGCGTCGGTGCGGGCGTCCGGTCTGGCGGTGCTGGAACTGGAGCAGGACCCGGACCGGGCGGTCGCCGCGATCGTCGACCAGGCGAAGCGGGCCGTCGCGGAGGACCACGCCGAGGTGATCTGTCTCGGGTGCGGCGGGATGGCCGGGCTGGAGGAGAAGGTCCGCTCGGAAACCGGCGTGCCGGTCGTCGACGGGGTTCCGGCCGCGGTCACGATCGCCGAGTCGCTGGTGCGGCTCGGGCTGGGCACGTCCAAGGTGCGGACCTACGCCGCGCCCCGGCGCAAGCAGATCAGCGGATTCCCGTTGGAGGAGAAGTGAGCTACGACCTGGTGGTCCGCGGGAAGCGGATCATGACGACGGCCGGTGAGCGCCCGCGCGAGGTGGGTGTGACGGCCGGGAAGATCGTCGCCATCGAGCCGCTCGGCAACGGCCTGGACGGCGAGCGGGTGCTCGAGCTCGCCGAGGACGAGGTGCTGCTGCCCGGCCTGGTGGACACCCACGTGCACGTCAACGAGCCCGGCCGCACCGAGTGGGAGGGCTTCGCCTCGGCGACCCGCGCCGCCGCGGCAGGCGGGGTCACCACGATCGTCGACATGCCGTTGAACTCGATCCCGCCGACCGTCGACGTCGGCGCGCTCGAGGTGAAGCGCAAGGTCGCCGCCGACCAGGCGTTCGTCGACGTCGGGTTCTGGGGTGGCGCGGTGCCGGGCAACATCGGCGACCTGCGCGGGCTGCACGACGAGGGCGTCTTCGGCTTCAAGTGCTTCCTGCTGCACTCCGGGGTGGACGAGTTCCCGCCGCTGGACGCCGACGAGATGGAACGCGACATGGCCGAGCTGGCCACGTTCGACGCCGTCATGATCGTGCACGCCGAGGACTCCCGGGCGATCGAGAAGGCGCCCACCCCGCAGGGGGGCCGGTACGCGTCGTTCCTGGCGTCGCGGCCGCGCGGCGCGGAGAACCTGGCGATCGCCGAGGTGATCGAGCGCGCACGGTGGACCGGGGCGCGGGCGCACGTGCTGCACGTGTCGTCGTCGGACGCGCTGCCGATGCTCGCCACCGCGCGCCGGGACGGGGTCCGGATCACCGCCGAGACCTGCCCGCACTACCTGACGCTGTTCGCCGAGGAGATCGCGGACGGCGCGACCACACACAAGTGCTGCCCGCCGATCCGCGAGGCGTCGAACCGGGAGCTGCTCTGGGAGGGCCTGCTCGACGGGACGATCGACTGCATCGTCTCCGACCACTCGCCGTCGACGGCGGAGCTGAAGCTGCTCGAGGCCGGTGACTTCGGGCAGGCCTGGGGCGGCGTGTCGTCGCTGCAGCTGGGACTGTCGCTGGTGTGGAGCGAGGCGCGCCGCCGCGGCGTCGGGCTGGCGCAGGTCGTGCAGTGGATGGCGGCCCGGCCCGCCGAGCTGGTCGGCCTGACGTCGAAGGGTCGGCTGGCCCTGGGTTACGACGCCGACCTGGTCGTCTTCGCGCCGAACGAGGCCTATGTCGTCGACCCGGCGGCGCTGCACCACAAGAACCCGGTGACCGCCTACGCCGGCCGGTCGCTGTCCGGCCGGGTGCGGCGGACGATCCTGGCCGGCCACGACATCGACGTGGCCGCCGGTGCGGCCCCGCGCGGACGGCTGCTCCGTCGCGGGTCGGTGGAGCGGATCGCCCGGTCCGCCGAGGTCCCCGCCCCGGCGCCGGAACACGGCTAGACTTCCGTCATGCGGAAGAACGAGTCCGACCCCGGCTCCGGATCCGGCTCTGGATCCGGTACCGCCGCCGTGAACGCGGCGGCGCCCGCCCGGTCCGGCACCGTCCAGGCCGTCGAGCGGGCCGTCGACCTGCTGGAGGCGATGGCCGACGCCGGCGGGACGGTCAGCCTGTCCCACCTGGCCGCGACGTCCGGGCTGCCGCTGCCCACGATCCACCGGCTGGTCCGGACGCTCGCCGGACGCGGCTACGTGCGGCAGCAGTCGTCCCGGGAGTACGCGCTCGGCCCCCGGCTGGTCCGGCTCGGCGACACCGCGGGCCGGTTGGTCGGCGTCTGGGCCCGGCCGCGGCTGGCCGAGCTGGTCGACGCGCTGGGGGAGAGCGCCAACCTGGCGTTGCTGGAGGGCACCCAGGTCGTCTACGTCGCCCAGGAGCCCGGCCGGCACTCGATGCGGATGTTCACCGAGGTCGGACGCCGGGTGTCCCCGCACTGCACCGCCGTCGGGAAGGCGCTGCTGGCCCGGATGGACCCGGCCCGGGCCCGGGAGGTCATGCGGCACACCGACCTGGTCGCGCACACCGACAACACGATCACCGACCTGGACGCCTTCGACGCGGAGCTGGACCGGGTCCGGTCCGCCGGCTATGCCGTCGACGAGGGCGAGCAGGAGCTCGGGGTGCGCTGCGTCGCCGTGGCGCTGGGTGGGCCGCTGCCCGCCGCCGTCTCCATCTCCGGGCCGACCACCCGGATGACCGACGCCCTGCTGGACTCCGCCGTTCCGCTGCTGCAGGCCGCCGCCGACGCCCTGGTCGACGAGATGGCCCGGCAGGACGCCGCCACGGCCTGACCTCGCCGGTCCGGACGATGACCATGCCCGGGAGCGTGGGCCACGACTGCGAACGGAGCCCACGACCGGCCTCCGCGCCGGTGCTCCGTCGTCATCCTCGGCGGCATGACCCTCGAGGGGCTCCTTGTGCGGCAGGCCGGCGTCGTCAGCCGTACCCAGGCTCTCGGCTGCGGGTTCTCCGGCCGGACGATCGCCCGGCGGGTGTCGTCCGGTGCGTGGCGGGAACTGTTCCCGGGCGTCTACCGGGTCGCCGGGCACCGCCCGTCGCACGAGGGCCGGGTGCGGGCCGCGAGCCTCTGGAGCGGGGAACTCTGCACCGTCTCCGGGCCGGCCGCGGCGTTCTGGCACGGCATGCTCGACACGTGTCCGGGGATGATCCGATTGACCCTTCCGCGCGACCGGCATCGACGTCCGCGGCCGGGGATCGTGCTCTACCGCCGCGACCTGGCAGCCGACGACCGCACGAGCCTTCGGGGCCTCGCGGTCACGTCGCCCGCGCTCGCCGTCCTGGAGACGGCACCGGGGCACGGGCCCCGGTTCCTCGACCGGGCGCTCCAGCGGCACGTCCGCTTCGCCGACCTGCATGCCGCCTACTGCCGTCATCTCAGTGCCCGCGGGAACGGGCCGATGAGCGTGCTCCTCGTGGCCTGCGCCGATCGCGCCGACTCGGCCACCGAGCGGCTGATGATCCGGTTGCTGCGGGACACGGGCATCACCGGGGCTGCGGCGCGCAGCGTGATCAACGCCCGAGTGTCGATCGGTGCCACGGATGGCACCGATCGACACTCGGGATTCGATCAGCTCCCGGCCGGGGGACGCGCGGACGGTGCACCCGGCTCACCAGCCCTGGCCGGGATCGAACGCCGGGCCCGGGTCGGGCTCGTCGTCGCGGCGGACGGTGCCCTCGATCAGCCCGTACGGCCGGTCGTCGGCGTGGAACACCTCGCCCGGGTTCTTCAGCCCGAACGGTTCGAGGTCGAGCAGGAAGTGGTGCTTGTTCGGCAGCGAGAACCGGATCTCCCCGATGCCGGGCTCCGCGGCCAGCACCTCGGTGCCCATCGCGTACAGCGTCTGCTGCAGGGCCAGGCTGTGGTGCCCGGCGAACGCCGAGGCTATCGCCCCGACGACGGCGCAGTGCGCGGCGTCGAAGTCCGCCGGCGGCGTCGCGTGCCACCACTGCGACGTGACCTCGGTGGCCATCACGCGGTCGGTCGTCGGGGCCAGGGTGGTGTAGCGGTCGGCGTAGAAGGTGTGGAACTCCGAGTCGGTCGTCTTGAGCACCACCAGGCCGCGCACCCCGGACACGACCCACTCCTGGCCCGCCGACGACCGGGTGACCGTCGTGGTGCGGACGTGCCCGCCGTCCCGGGCGAACGCGTGCGGGTGCGGCACACCGGCGTGCTCGAGCCGCCGCCACGGGTAGGTCTCGACCTGCACCCGGACCCGGCTGACCTGGTCGACCTCGGTGAAGTGCCGGGCCAGCGCGAGCCCGAACAGCTCCGGTGTGCGCACGGCGTCGCCGGCCTCCTTGGCGAACGCGTTGACCGTGTTCTTGATCGCGTCCGTGGTGAGGACCTTGGAGTTGTCGCCGGTCAGGTGTGTGTCGGCGAAGTCCCCGGACAGCGCCACCGAGACGTTGTGGTCGACGATCTCGTGCGGGTCGGTCTCGCGGAAGATCCGCACGACGCGGACCTCCGCCTTGCCGTACTGGGTGTGGCCGAGGACGGGCATCTCTGGTCAGCTCCCGAGATAGGTGGAGTAGGAGAACGGGGACAGCAGCAGCGGGACGTGGTGGTGCCGCTCGGTGGTGGCGGGCCGGAACGTCACCACCACCTCCGGATAGAACGGCGCTCGGCCGCTGGACTGCAGGTAGGCGGCCGTGTCGAAGGTGATCCGGTGGTCGGATCCGGCGATCAGCGCGGCGCTCTCCGGCGCGCGCCAGCGACCGTCGTCGTCGGTCGTGCCGGAGGCGATCTCGGTCCAGCCGGCGCCCACCGAGCGGGACAGCGCCACCGGGATGCCCGCGGCGGGCCGCCCGAGCGCGGCGTCGAGGACGTGCGTGGAGAAGCTGCTCATCGGGCCAGCACCTCCCGCACCCGCAGGGCGGTGATCTCGGCGAGCTGCCCGGTGGCCTCGGCGCGCTCGGTGGCCGGGTCGTTGCCGAGCCGGCGTTCCAGCTCGGCGAGGATCGCCTCGGCGTCCCGGCCGGCCGCGCGGATCAGGAACACGTGCCCGAAGCGCTCCTCGTAGCGGGCGTTGCCGGCGGCCAGCCGGGCCGTGGTGTCCGTGCCGGCGTCGACGCCGGACTGCTCGCGGCGGGAGAACGCGGCGCCGTCGGCGTGCGCGCCGCCGGGACGCTCGCCGATCCGGGGGTGCCCGGCCAGCGCGGCGTCGATCTCGGCGGCATCGAGGTCGAGCACCGCCTTCTCGGCGGCGGCGGCGAGCTCGTCGGCGTCGACGTAGGGGCGGCCGGCGAGCACCCGCTCGGCCCAGCCGGGGGAGGTGTTGCACGCGCGGAGCGCACCGTGCAGCGCGTCGGGGGGCGCGGAGTTGAAGCGGTCGAGGGTGAGGCCGTCCGGCATGCGCGGTCCTGCTTTCGTATTCCGTATTGCGGAATCGGGTTTCCGAACAACGACCATATTCGGTGCGGTCCGGGGGAGTGTCAAGGGTCACTCTGCGCACTGCGACCGAACGGCCCTCGCGGACCCGCACGGCGCGGCGGAGCATCGCGCGGCATGGACACCGCGGAGCAGCTGACCACCGGCTGGGAACCGCACGTCCCGGCCGGGGACAGCCTGGCCCGGCGCTTCGTGCTGTCCTACGCCGACCGGCTCGTGGAGTGCGCGGCGCGCACCGGCGGGCGGTCCACGGTGATCGGCGGGGCGGTACTGGCCGATCTGGACTCGCCGTTCGGCTACGACAACGCCGTCGTCCTCACCGGCCCGCCCGACCCCGCGACCCTCGACGCCGTGCTGGTGGCGGCCGGCGACTTCTTCCCACCGCAGCGCTGGTGGGTACTGCTGTCGCTGTTCGCGCTGCCGGACCTCGGGGACCGCGGCCTGGCCAGGGTCGGCCACCCGCCGCTGATGCTGCGCACGCCCGGACCGCTGCTCGTCCCGCAGTCCGGCCTGGAGATCCGCGCCGTCCCGGACGCCGACCCGGCCGATTTCGAGTCGGTGCTCGTCGAGGGCTTCGGGCTCGCCGACGTCGGCCGCCCGGCGGTGGCCGACCCGCGGCTGGTCGGCGGGCTGCTGCACCTCGTCGTCGGCTACGCCGGCGGCGCGGCGGTGGCGACGGCCGGCGCCGGCATCCGGCACGGGGTGATCGAGATCGACTGGGTGGCGGTGCGGGCCGGGCACCGGGGTCGCGGCTACGGCGCCGCGGTGACGGCCGCGGTGTGCGGCGTGGCGCCGGAGCTGCCGGCGATGCTGATCTCGAGTGACGACGCCCACCCGGTCTACCGGCGGCTCGGATTCTGGGACCTCTTCCGCGCGACCATGTGGGAGCACCCGGCGGCGTGACCCGCCGCACCCGTTCCCGCGCACCCGCACCGCCTCCGTCCGGCCGCCGGCGCGGTGGTCCCGCACAGCCCGGTCGATTGTGGGATCGCACGAATCTCCCCGGTCGGGACCGCGCCGCGTTCGTCGGTCGTGACCGTGCCGTGCGCCGTCCCGGCGGGCGCATGGTGACGCAGGTCGCAATCCGTCCACCGCCGTTCCCGGTCCCGGCCACCCGCCGCCGGAGCTCGCACGACCGCACCGTCGCGTCCCGGCGCCCGACCCGTCGGGCGTCCACCCCAGAACGAAGGTCCTCCGATGCGCCTGCCGCGCCGCCGCCCGTCCACCGCTCCCGACGACACCGCCCCCGACGACACCGCCCCCCGCGACACCGCCGATCCGGTACATCCGGTCGACGCCGTCCCGCCACCCGGGAGGCTCGCCGCCTACGGCCTGCAACACGTCCTCGCGTTCTACGCCGGCGCCGTCGTGGTGCCGATCCTGCTGGCGAACGCGATCGGCCTGGACGAGCGGCAGCTGATCCACCTGATCAACGCCGACCTGTTCACCTGTGGCATCGCCTCGATCATCCAGTCGGTCGGGCTCGGCCGTCGGATCGGCGTACGGCTGCCGCTGCTGCAGGGCGTCACCTTCACCGCGGTCTCGCCGATGATCGCGATCGGGCTGGCCGCGGGCGGCGGGACCGAGGGCCTGACCACGATCTACGGCGCGGTGATCGTCGCCGGTCTGGTGACGTTCTTCGCCGCCCCGTACTTCGCCCGGCTGCTGCGCTTCTTCCCGCCGGTCGTCACCGGCACGGTCATCACCGTGATCGGGCTGGCGCTGCTGCCGGTCGCCGCGACCGACGCCGTCGGCGGCGCGGACGCCGAGGATCCGGGCAACCCGCTGTACCTGGCCCTGGCACTGGGCACGCTGGCGGTGATCGTGCTGATCCAGCGGGTGTTCCGCGGATTCATGGCGACCGTCGCGGTGCTCGCCGGCCTGGTGCTCGGCACGCTGGCCTCGGTGCCGTTCGGGTTGGTCGAGCTGTCCGGGGTGGGGGAGTCGGACTGGGTCGGGGTCACCACTCCGTTCCACTTCGGGTGGCCGCAGTTCTCGGTCGCCGCGATCGTCTCGATGATCGTCGTCATGATGATCACCGCGGTGGAGACGACCGGCGACGTGATCGCCACCGGTGAGATCGTCGGGAAGAAGGTCGGGAGCGACGACGTCGCCCGTGCCCTGCGGGCCGACGGCGTCGCCACCACGCTCGGCGGCACCCTGAACTCGTTCCCCTACACCTGCTTCGCCGAGAACGTCGGCCTGGTCCGGCTGACCAGGGTCTCCAGCCGGTGGGTGGTCGCGGCGGCGGGCGTGTTCATGATCCTGATCGGGCTGGTGCCCAAGGCCGGCGCGCTGGTCGCCGCGGTGCCGCACCCGGTGCTCGGCGGGGCGGCCCTGGCGATGTTCGCGACGGTCGCCGTCGTCGGCATCCAGACGCTGTCCAAGGTGGACTTCCATGACCACCGCAACGTCGTGGTCGTCGGGTCCGGGATCGGGGTGGCACTGTTCGTGACGGTGCAGCCGGACGTCGCGCAGGCGCTGCCCGGGTGGGCGCAGGTGATCCTCGGGTCCGGTATCACCGCGGGCAGCATCGTCGCGATCGGGCTGAACCTGCTCTTCTTCCATACCGGACGCCGGCCCGCCCCGGCCGCGACGCCCGACACGGTCTCCTGCGACGAGATCGCCGGCCTGGACCGGGCCGGGTTCGCGGCGCTGTTCGGCACGCTGTGGGAGGGCCCGACCGACGTCCCCGCCCGGGTGCACGCCCGCGGCCCGTTCCCGGACGCGGCCACCCTGCGCGCCGCGCTGCAGGACGAGCTGTTCGCCGCGCCGGCCGGGGAGCAGCGGGCCCTGATGGCGCACTACCCGGACCTCGGCGGCCTGGTGCACGGTGCGCACAGCGGTCCGCGCGCCGCCGCTGGGACCGGCCCGGCGGCCACCCGTCCCGAGCCCGGTGCTGCCGCGGTGCCGGCCCTCCGGGACCGGCGCGGGCTGGCCCTGCTCGACGCCGACGACCGGGAGGAGCTCACCCGGGTCGCCGCGGACTACCGGGAGCGGTTCGGGTTCCCGCTGATCGTCTGCCTGCGCGACGCCGGGGACCGGTCCGCCCTGCTCGCCGCCGCCCGCCGCCGGCTCACCCACCCGTCCGCGCAGGAGCATGCGGCCGCGCTGGTGGAGGTGGCGAAGGTGGCCGGGCACCGGTTCGACGACCTGGTGCGGCCCGACCGTCCCGCGTGATCACCGGGGGTGGAGCGCGACGTTCGCTCAGCGAGGCTCCCGCTCCACGACGGTCGATCACCGGGACTGCAGCGCCAGGTAGAGGTCGACCCGGTCGGCGAACCGGGCCAGGTTCCGGCCGGTCAGCTCCTCGATCCGGCCGATCCGGTAACGGACGGTGTTCACGTGCAGGTGCAGCCGGGCCGCGCTCCGGCTCCAGGACCCGGACTCGTCGAGGAAGGTCTCCAGGGTCGCGGCCAGCTCGGTGCCGGTGCGGGCGTCATGGTCGGTGACCGGGCCGAGGACCTGGGCGGCGAACCCGCGCCGGACATCGTCGGGGACCCCGGCCAGCAACGCCACGTGCGAGGTGATCTCCCCGGCCCGGACCGACGCCACCGGGCCGGGGCGGGTCGCGGCGAGCCCGGCCGCGTGCTCGGCCTCGCCGAGCGCGCCGGACAGCGCGTCCGCGGCCGACGGCCGGGACGCGCCGGCGTGCAGCCGCCACCCGCCCACCCCCGGCCCGAGCCGGTGCAGCGCCGCGAGCACGCCCGTCACCGGGTCGGCACCGCCAGACGCGTCACCCGGGACGGCGAGGACGGCCACGGCGGCGTCACCGTGCACCCCGACGGCTGCCGGGCCGGTGCCGACCAGGGCGTCCACCAGCAGGGTGTGCGCGGTCCCCGGCGGGGCGCCGTCCGCGCGCAGCACCAGCACCGTCAGCGTGCCGTCCGGTTCCACCCCGGCCTGCCGCAGCCGGACCCGGGTCTCCGGGCGGTCGCCCTCGCCGGCCGCGATCCGGGCCAGGGCGTCGTCGGCGATCGGGCGGGCGACCGCGGTGCCCTCCCGGCGCCGGGACCGGTCCAGCGCCGCGATCGCGGCGAGCTCCCCGACGGCGTCCACGGCCTCGGTGTCCGGTTCCTCGCCGGCGGGGGACTCCGCGGCGACCAGCCAGCCGGTCGCCCGTGCGGTGCCCGGGGCGGCCGGGACGACCAGGTACCGGGCGGACCGGCAGCGCGCCGTCACCGGCAGCCGCTCGGCGGTCAGGAAACCCGCGACCACGGCGTCCCGCTCCGCCTCCGGCAGCGGCGGACCGGCCAGCAGGCCACCCCCGGCCGTCAGCACCCGGCAGGTCAGTCCGGTGCCGGTCGACACCGTCGCCGCCAGCTCGCTCAGCGCCGCCCCGCCCGCGAACGCCGCGAGCAGCCGCCGGTGCCGGCCGAGCGTGTGCGCGAGCCGGTCCCCGCGGGCCGCCGACAGCGTTCCGACGACGACCTCGGTGACGGCCCCGAAGGACACGTCCACCGGCACCGCGAGCAGCACCAGGTCGTGCCGCCGGCAGGCGTCCACGACGTCGTCGGGGACTTGGCCGAACACCGCCTCCCCGGCGACCAGCGCGGCCGCCCCGGCCGCGGCGACGGCGGCCACGAACCGCTCGCTGTCGGCCGCGCTCGTACGCCACACCAGCCCGGACAGCACCACCTCGCCGCCGCCGAGGTACCGCGACGGGTCAGGCAGGTCGGTGGTGTAGACCCAGCGCACCGGCCGGTCCAGCGCAGCGCCGCCGTCCCCGCCGTGCAGGACGCGCAGCCGCAGCTCCGGCCGGGCCACCAGCTCGGACAGCAACATTGGAGGAACCTACAACCGTCGTGGCCGCAGGCGGACACGATTCGTCATGGACGTGCCTTCTGTGCGTGACGTCGACGCGGTTCCCTGGCTGTCATGGAGCCGATCGTCATCGAGGGCGCGCACGTCGTCACCGTCAGCGGGCCGGAGTACCCGGATGGGCACGTCGTCGTCGAGGGGAACCGGATCGCGGGCGTCGGGGCGGGTCCGGCGCCGCGTCCGGACGGTGCGCGGGTGATCGACGGTCGCGGATGCCTGCTCACCCCCGGGCTGGTCAACACCCACCACCACCTCTACCAGTGGGTCACCCGCGGGCTCGCGGTCGACGCGACGCTGTTCGAATGGCTCTCGACGCTCTACCCGGTCTGGGCCGGGATCGACGAGCACGCCGTGCACACCGGCGCGACCGGGGCGCTGGCCCGGCTGGCGCTGTCCGGCTGCACCACCTCCACGGACCACCACTACGTCTTCCCGCGCGAGGGCGGCGACCTGCTCGGAGCCGAGATCGCGGCCGCGTCCGAGGTGGGCCTGCGGTTTCACCCCACCCGCGGGTCGATGGACCTGGGCCGCAGCTCCGGCGGGCTGCCGCCGGACCACGTCGTCGAGGACCCCGACACGATCCTGGCCGCGTCCGCCGACGCCGTCGCCCGCTGGCACGACCCGGCGCCGGACGCGATGACCCGGATCGCGCTCGCCCCGTGCTCGCCGTTCTCGGTGACCGGAGGCCTGATGCGCGACTCCGCGGCGCTGGCCCGCGAGCTCGGCGTCCGGATGCACACCCACCTCGCCGAGACCGCCGACGAGACCGACTTCTGCCGCGAGCACTTCGGCTGCACCCCCACCGAGTACGTCGCCGGCCTCGGCTGGACCGGCGACGACGTCTGGTTCGCCCACACCGTGCACCTCGACGACGACGCCGTGAAGACCATCGGCTCGACCGGCACCGGTGTCGCGCACTGCCCGACGTCGAACGGACGGCTCGGGGCCGGGATCGCCCGGGTCCGGGACCTGCTCGACGCCGGCGCCCGGGTCGGGCTCGGCGTCGACGGCGCCGCCTCCAACGAGGGCACCCACCTGCTGGAGGAGGTCAAGCACGCGGTGCTGTTCGCCCGCGCCGTCGGCGGGCCGACCGCGCTCGGGGTCCGGCAGGCCCTGGAGCTCGGCACCCTCGGCGGTGCCCGGGTGCTCGGTCGCGGCGACCAGATCGGTTCGATCGACACCGGGAAGCTGGCCGACCTGGCGCTGTGGCGGCTCGACGGCCTGGCGCACGCCGACGTCGCCGACCCGGTGGCCGCGCTGGTCCTCGGCTCACCGCCGCCGCTGCGGCTGCTGCTGGTCAACGGCCGGGCGGTCGTCGAGGACGACCGCGTCGGCACCGTCGACACCGACGCCGTCGCCGCCGAGTGCGCCGCGGTGCACCGCACGCTGCTCGACCGGGCGGGGTGAGCCCGGTGGACCTGCACACCGTCACCGGGTTCCGGCGGGCCCGCACGCGGGCCGATCTCGCGCTCGCGCCGGGGGAGCGCATCCTGGGCGGCGGGACCTGGCTGTTCTCCGAGCCGCAGCCCGACGTCACCGGCCTGGTCGACCTGACGACGATGGGCTGGGAACCGCTGACCGTCCGCGACGACGGCGGCCTCGACATCGCCGCCACAGCCACCATCGCCGAGCTGGCGCGGTTCGGGGAGGCGACCGGGCGGCCGCTGCTCGCGCAGTGCGCGCACGCGCTGCTGGCGTCGTTCAAGATCTGGCACACCGCGACCGTCGGCGGGAACGTCTGCCGGTCCTACGCCGCGGCCGGGATGGTGGCGCTGTGTGTCGCGCTCGACGGGGTGGCACTCGTCTGGACCCCGGACGGCGGCGGGTACCGGATCCCGGTCGCGGACCTGGTCACCGGGAACGGGACGAACGCGTTGCGGCCCGGTGAGGTGCTGCGCGCGCTCGAGCTCCCGGGACCCGCGCTGCGCGCCCGCACCGGGTTCCGGAAGATCGCGCTCGCCGACCTCGGGCGGTCCGGGGCTGTGCTCACCGGCCGGGTCGACGACGACGGGTCCTGCGTCTTCGGGATCACCGCCGCGACCGCCGCGCCCACCGCGTTGCGCTACCCGGCCCCGCCCGGGCCGGACCGGCTGCGCGCCGACGCCGCCGCGCTGCCCGGCTACTACACCGACCCGCTGGGCAGCGCGGACTGGCGGCGCCAGGTCAGCGGGGTACTGCTCGCCGAGATCCACGAGGAGGTCGCGGGATGAAGTTCCGGGTCAACGACGTCGAGTGCCACGACGAGCCGCGCCCCGGCCAGTGCACCCGCACCTTCCTGCGCGAGCACGGCCACACCGAGGTGAAGAAGGGCTGCGACGCCGGTGACTGCGGCGCCTGTGCCGTGCTGCTCGACGGGCGTCCGGTGCACTCCTGCATCGTCCCCGCCCAGCGGCTGGACGGCGCCGAGATCACCACGGTCTCGGGGCTCTCCCGGGACGGGGAGCTGCACCCGATGCAGCGGGCCTTCGTGGAGAACTTCGGGTTCCAGTGCGGGTTCTGCACCGCCGGTCAGATCGTCACCGCGGCCACCCTCACCGACGACGATCTGGACGACCTGCCGCGCCGGATGAAGGGCAACCTGTGCCGTTGCACCGGCTACCGCTCGATCCGCCAGTCGATCGAGGCCGGGGTACGCGCCGCCGGGGCCACCGAAGTGTCCCCGGGGGCACACTCGCCTCTGCCGGGGCCCCGAGGGTGCCCCTCGGACGGGGGGCCGGGCGCGATCGGGACGTCGGCGCACCCACCCGCGGCGGAGCGCGTCGTCACCGGGACCGAGCCCTTCACGTTCGACACCGACCTCACCGGCGCGCTGCACCTGCGGGTGCTCGCCGCCCCGCACGCGCATGCCCGGATCCGGTCGATCGACACCACCGCCGCGGCGGCCGCACCCGGGGTACACCTGGTGCTGACCCACCACGACGTCCCGGACGTCCGCTACTCCACCGCCCGGCACGAGCACCGCGACGACGACCCGGACGACACCCGGATGCTCGACGACGTCGTCCGGCACGTCGGGCAGCGGGTCGCCGCGGTCGTCGCGGAGACCCCGGCCCAGGCCGAGGCGGCCTGCCGGCTGATCGAGGTCGACTACGAGGTGCTGCCCGCCGTGCTGGATCCCGAGCAGGCCCGGCGCCCCGGCGCGCCGGTGCTGCACCCGGAGCGCACCCCGCACGACCGGGTCGACGACGCCGCCCGCAACGTCGTCCTCGCGGTGCACGGCGGGCACGGCGGCGACGTGACCGACGCGCTGGCCGCGTCGCCGGTCACCGTGTCCGGCACCTGGCGGACGTCGCGGGTCAGCCACGCCCAGCTCGAGTGCCACGGCGCGATCGGGTCCCTCGACGGCCCGCTGGAGGACGGGGGCCGGCTGGAGATCCGGGCCGGCACCCAGGTCCCGTTCCTCGCCCGCGACGAGCTGTCCCGGCTGCTGGACCTGCCGCCCGACCGGATCCGGGTCCGCACCGCGCGCCTCGGCGGCGGGTTCGGCGGCAAGCAGGAGATGTTCGCCGAGGACCTGGTGGGGCTGGCCGTGCTGCGCACCGGCCGGACCGTGGCGCACGAGTTCTCCCGCACCGACGAGTTTCAGCGCACCGCGCTGCGGCACCCGATGCGGGTCGGCGTCACCCTCGGCGCCGACGCCGACGGCCGGCTCACCGCGATGAAGCTCGACGTCCTGTCCGACACCGGCGCCTACGGCAACCACTCCCGCGGGGTGCTGTTCCACGCCGTCGCCGAGTCGGTCAGCGTCTACAACTGCCCGGTCAAGCACCTCGACGCCGAGGCCGTCTACACCAACAACGTCGCATCCGGGGCCTTCCGCGGTTACGGGCTCGGTCAGGTGCTGTTCGCCGTCGAGTCCGCGATGGACGAGCTCGCGGTCGCGCTGGACATGGACCCGTTCGCGCTGCGCCGGCTCAACATGGTGGGGCCCGGGGACCCGCTGCACGTCGCACACACCCCGGAACCGGAGCACGACCTGCACTGGACCAGCTACGGCATGGACCAGTGCCTGGACCTGGTCCGGGACGGGCTGGCCAGGGACGCGGGTGCCCCGGACCCGCCCGGTCCGCAGTGGCGGGTCGGGGAGGGGATGGCCCTCGGGATGATGACGACGATGGCGCCGTCCGGGCACGCGTCGACGGCGTCGGTCACGCTGCTGCCGGACGGCCGGTACCGCCTCGGCGTGGGCACCGTCGAGTTCGGCAACGGCACCACGACCACGCACCGCCAGGTCGCCGCGGCCGCGCTGGGGACCGTCCCGGACCGGGTCGTGCTGCACCACGGCGACACCGACGCCTGCGGCTACGACACCGGCGCGTTCGCCTCCGCCGGGACCACGGTGGCGGGCAAGGCGCTGCACCGTGCGGCACTGGAGCTGCGGGACCTGGTCCTGGCGGTGACCGGACCCGGGCAGCTGCACCCGGACGGCGTCCGGACGCCGGGCCGGGACTGGTCGTTCGCCGAGGTGCTGGAGGCGGCCGGGTGTCCGGACGGGATCACCGGCACCGGTAGCGAGCCGGGGGACGAGCGGGCGATCGTGGCGAACGTGCACGGCGCGCGGGTCGCGGTGAACGTCGCGACGGGCGAGGTTCGGGTGCTGCGCGCGGTGCACGCCGCCGACGCCGGCACCGTCCTGAACCCGGAGCAGCTGCGCGGGCAGATCGAGGGCGGGGTGGCGATGGGGGTGGGCTCCGCGCTGTACGAGGAGGTGCTGGTCGGCGACGACGGGGCGGTCGTCAACCCGATGTTCCGGGCCTACCGGGTGCCGCAGATGGCCGACGTCGGCCCGGTCGAGGTGCACTTCGCCGACACCCACGACGACCTGGGCCCGTTCGGCGCCAAGTCGATGAGCGAGGCGCCGTACAACCCGGTGGCCCCGGCGATCGGGAACGCGATCCGCCGGGCGCTGGGCGTGCGGCCCTACCACCAGCCGTTCTCCCGGGACCGGGTGTGGCGGTTGGCCGACGGTGCCGGCCTGGGCTGAGCTGTCCGGTGCCGGTCAGCCGAGCGCCCGCACCACCATCGCGACGGCCGCGCGGCGGCCGACCTCGTTCGCCGCGAGCGGGCTGTCGCCGGTGATGACGTTGCGGTCGGTCGTGCAGGCTCCGGTCATGTCCTGGTTGACGACGGTGATCCCGTCGTGGCTCAGCTGCTCGGCGAGCAGCCACGGGAGCTCACCGGGCAGGTACCCGATGTCGACGTTGGCGCCGGCGTCGAGGGCGTCCGGGAAGACGCACATGTCGTAGCCGGCGAACACCGAACGGTCCCGCCCGAGCGTCGTCGACAGGAAGGCGGCCGGACCGTGACAGAGCGAGACGATCAGGCGGTCCGTGGCCATCGCCCACTCCAGGGTGTCCCGCACATCGGTGCTGAACGGCAGGCCGGACAGCGCGCCGTGCCCGCCCGGGACGAACACGGCCAGGTAGTCGGAGTCCTCGCCGAGCTCGTCGGCGACGATGTCGGCCAGGGACTTCGGCGAGCGCCACTTCTCGATCACCTTGTCGCAGGCGCTGCGCACCGCCTCGTCCTCGCCCGGGTAGGCCCACCACTCGAACTTGGCGGGCTGGCCGGTCGGGGTGGCGATCTCGACGTCGAAGCCCGCCTCCAGCACGTGGTGCAGCGGCAGCAGCGTCTCGACCGGGTGGTTGCCGGTGGAGAACATGGTCCCGTTGCGCATCAGCAGGTAGCGCTCGCCGGTCGCGATCACCAGGATCTTCCACCGGCCGCCGGTGTAGGCACCGCGGTCGGTGCCCAGGCCGTCGAAGTCGGTCCTCGGCGCGGTGTAGGCGTCGAGCGAGTACGGCGAGGGGAAGAACGCGTGGGCCTCGGCCGGATCCGGCGTCGGTTCCCTGCTGAGGGTGCTGTCCTCGGTCACCATGCCTCCTCGTGATCGTGTTCCACCGGCGGGCAGCCTCGTGCCGGTGGCGTTCCCGGGGCGCCCGGCGCGGAAACGATCGCGCGATCGTTCACCAGCTTGTCAAGACAAGTTCGTGGACGGGAGGCCGTGCCGGTGTGAGGGTCCGACGATGACCGTCGCCGTCCCGCCGCGGTCGCTGCCGGGGGTGCCGGCGGCCCTCGCCGCCCTGCGCGCGGCGGGGACGCCGGTCGTGCTCACCACCGGGTTCGACCGGCAGGTCACCGGCCCGCTGCTCGCCGCGCTGCCGGCGGAGTTCACCGGTGAGCTGGACGGCGTGGTGTGCGCCGGGGACGTCGGCGCCGGCCGCCCGGACCCCGCGATGATCCACCGGGCGATGGCGCTGACCGGCGTCGACGACCCGGCCCGGGTGCTCACGGCCGGCGACACCGTGCTCGACGTCGAGGCCGGCCGCAACGCCCGGGCCGGCCACGTCATCGGGGTGCTCACCGGGGCCCAGACCCGCGAGGAGCTGGCCGCGGCCGGGCCGACCGGCATCGTCGACGGAG
Source organism: Pseudonocardia nantongensis (assembly GCF_046546495.1). Classification (NCBI taxonomy): domain Bacteria; kingdom Bacillati; phylum Actinomycetota; class Actinomycetes; order Pseudonocardiales; family Pseudonocardiaceae; genus Pseudonocardia; species Pseudonocardia nantongensis. The sequence goes on from NZ_JBKGXT010000017.1 coordinate 114,602, forward strand.
TGGTGGACCTACCCGGGCTGCTGGCGGTGCCGGACCCGGCCCGTCGGTTCTGACGATGACGGTGGCGACCCGGGCCTGTGGAATGCGGCTCACTCCACCCCGGACGCGGTGATGACCTCGACCAGGCGGGGGCCGCCATCGTCGAACGCCTCCTTCAGGGCGGCGGCGACCCCGGCGGCATCCCGGGCGGAGACGGCCGGCACCCCGTACCCCTCGGCGATCTTCACGAAGTCCAGGCCGGGGACGTCCAGGCCGGGCGTCTCGCCGGTACCCAGCAGCCCGGCGAACCCGCGCAGCGCGCCGTAGGTTCCGTTGCGGAGGATCACGAACACCACCGGGATCCGGTACTGGGCGGCGGTCCAGAGCGCGGTGATGCCGTAGTTCGCCGAGCCGTCGCCGACCAGCGCGACGACCCGCCGGGCATCCCCGTGCGCAAGCTGCGCCCCGACGGCGGCGGGCAGCCCGAATCCGAGCCCGCCGGAGGCCGGGAACAGGTAGCTGCCCGGCTCGCGCAGGTCGGCCTGGGCGAAGAACGCGTCGCTGGTGGAGGTGGACTCGACCACGTGCACCACGTCCGCCGGGGCGGCGTCACGGACCAGCGCGAACAGCTGCTCGGGCGGGACGTGGTCCTCGGCGCCGGCCGGTGCGGCGAACTCCGGGAGCGGGCCCAGCGGGCTCCGGCCGGACGCCGGGACCCGGTCCGCCAGCGCCGCCAGCGCGGGACCGACGGCGGCCACCCAGGCGTCGCCCATCGGGGCGCGGGCGGCCTCGTCCGGGTCCACGGTCAGGTGCAGCAGCCGGGCACCGGCCGGCAGCAGCTCGTCGGGCAGGAACTGGTGGTAGCGGAACACCGGCGCACCCGCGACCAGGACGACGTCGTGGCCGGTCAGCCGCGCGGTCACGTCCCGCACCGAGGCCGGCAGCACCCCGCGGAACGCCGGGTGCCGTGTCGGGAACGGGCAGCGCGACGCCGAGGGCGCCGCCCACACCGGGCAGGCCAGCGACTCGGCGAGGGCGACGGCGTCGGCGTTGGCCTCCTCGGCGTCGACCTGCGGGCCGAGCACCAGCACCGGGTCCTCCGCGGCGGCGAGCAGCCCGGCGAGCTCGTCGAGCTGCTCGGGACCCAGCGCGCCGCCGGCGACCGAGCGCCGCGCCGGCAGGTGCGCGGTGTGCGGGCCGGCCTCGACGGCCCAGTCGTCGTAGGGGACCGACAGGTAGACCGGTCCCCGCGGCGGCAGCAGCGCGGTGTGCACCGCCTGGGACAGCGAGCGCGGCACGTCCTGCGGGTCCAGCGGCTCGCCCGACCATTTGACCAGGGGTTTCGGCAGCGCCGCCGCGTCGACGTTGGTCAGCATGACCTCCTGGCCGACGGTGGAGCGGACCTGCTGGCCGGCCGTCAGGACCAGCGGGGAGTGCGCGTAGACGGCGTTGGTGAGCGCGCCCATCGCGTTCCCCGAGCCGGACGCGGCGTGCAGGTTCACCAGCGCCGGCCCGCCGGTGACCTGGGCGTAGCCGTCGGCCATGCCCAGCACGGCGCCCTCGTGCAGGCCCAGCACGTACCGGACGTCGCCGGGCATCGTGGCCAGGAACGGAAGCTCGTTCGATCCCGGGTTGCCGAACACGGTGTCGATGCCGTGCCCGCGCAACACCTGCCAGCCGACCTCGCCGATGGTCGCCATGCCGCCTCCTCGCGCCGTCCGGTCCGCCGGTCACGCTAGGCGCGCCACGGTGTGGCGCGCCACGGTGCTCCCGTACCGCGGAAGGCCGCCCGGTCTCAGGCCCCCGGGCGGAACGCGCGCCGGACCACGGCGGCGAGCGCGGCCCGCCGCCGGTCGTGCTCGGCCGCGGTGTCGGCAGGATCCGCGGCGGATCGCCGGCACCGGGTCCGGCGGCGTGCCGCCCACCCGCGAGATGCTGGACTTCTCCGCCGCGCACGGCATCATGGCCGACGTCGAGGTGCTCCCGCCCGGCTGGACGAGGCGTTGGACCGGCTGGCCCGCGGGGACGTGCGGTTCCGGTTCGTCGTCGATCTGGAGGCAGCGTGACGGCTCAGGCCGGCCCGGTGGGGTCGCGGTCGGCGACCACCTGCAGCGCGGCCCGCTCCGGAGTGGCCGCGGTGATGTCCTCCGGCCAGGACTCGACGACCGCGGTGGCCCAGTCCGCCCACCGCTCGGTGGCCTCCGAGACGTCCGACAGGTAGCGCCCGACCAGCGTGTTCAGCGCCGCCCGGTCCGGGAACGGGGCCTCGCCGGTCAGGTAGGAACGGGCGATCGCCCCGTCCACCGCGGCCTGCTCGCGGGCCCACTCCCGGGTCGCGGCGATCGTCCGCAGCAGGTCGGCGCGGGTGCCGTGGTCGGCGAGGAACACCTTCAGCAGCTGCTCGGACTCCATCGACGGCGGGGTGCCCGGCCGGGCCAGCCAGCGGGCCAGCTCGGCGCGGCCGTCCGGCGTGATCGTGTAGACGGTGCGCCGCCGACGGCCCTGCACCTGGGTCTCGCCGGTCGCCAGCCCGAGCGCGACCAGCTTGCGCGGTTCCTCGTAGAGCTTGCTGGCCGCGCGCGGCCAGAACCGGGCCAGGCTGCGCCGGATCTGCCGGGTCAGCTCGTAGGTGCTCCACGGCCGGACCGCCAGCAGCCCGAGCGTCGCGAACGAGGTGGTCGTCAACGTCCGGCCACGAGTCACGGAACCGGACCCTGCCACACCCCTCGGAGAGCGCTCCCCAAGGGAGCATGTTTCCCCGGAACGGGTGGGCCGGTCAGGAACCGGCGCGGATGTCCGACGGGTGCGTCGTGAGCGGCGTGACCTCCATGCTCATGTACGGGAACAGCGGCAGCCCCGAGAGGATCTCGTGCAGCTGCGCGTTGTCACGCACCTCGAAGATCGACAGGTTGGCGTACTCGCCGACGCAGCGCCAGATGCTCACCCACTCGCCCGAGTGCTGCCACTCCTGGGAGAACGCCTTCTCCCGGGCGAGCAGGTCGGCCCTGGCCTCGGGATCCATGTCGGTCGGGAGGTCGACCACCATCCGGACCGCGAACCGCTCGGCCATCAGGCGGGGTCCAGCGCGAAGTCGTAGGTGACCTGCTCACCCTGGCCGGACACGACCGGCGTCGGGTGCAGGACCAGGTCCGGCTTCACGGCCTGGGCGACGTCGTCGGCGACGTAGTCCCCACCGGAGAAGTAGAGCTGGCTGGTGATCAGCTGCCTGCCCGGCGCCGACACCTTCAGGTGCAGGTGGGCGGGCCGCCAGGGGTGCCAGCCGGCCGCCTCGATCAGCGCGCCGCAGGCCCCGTCGTGCGGGATCATGTAGGGCGCCGGCTTGATCGTGTGGATCTTGAACGTGCCGTCGGCGGCGGTCCTGCACACGCCGCGCAGGTTCCACTCCGGCAGGCCAGGGGCAAACTGCGAGTAGTAGCCAGCGTCGTCAGCCTGCCAGAAGTCGACCACCGCGTCCTCGATCGGCGTGCCGTCGAGGCCGGTGACGGTGCCCTGGAACAGGAACGGGGTGCCGGCCTCGCTGTCCCGCATCGGCAGCGTGCCCTCGCCGGTGAACTCCGGCGCGCCGGGCACGTAGTACGGGCCCTCGATGCTGCCCTTCGCGCCCTTGCGGTCGGCGTTGGCGACGTCCTCGACGACGTGCTCGACGAACACGTCCAGGAACAGCGGCCACTCGCCGTCCTGCCCGACCCGGATCAGCCAGGACTTCAGCGCGTCGTACTCGGCGTAGGTGACCTGGTGCCTGCGGATGACGTCGTGCAGCGCGGCCAGCGCGTCCTTGGCGACGGCGCTGACCCGGGCCGGGTCGGCCTGGCCGGCGTTCTCCCGGGCCTTCTTCTGGAACGTCTCGGTCGCGCTCTGGCCGGAGCCGGCCGCGGTGGCGTCTCTCTCGATGGTCATGGTGGTGATCTCCAACCTCGGTGTCGGTTCAGGAATGTCGGCTCAGGAATCGGTGCGGTAGTGCTCGAGCTTGTCCGGGTCGATCTCGACGCCGATCCCGGGCCCGGTGGGGACGCGCAGCTCCCCGCCGGTGATCACGAGCGGGTCGACGAGCAGGTCGTCGGCCATGTCCAGGTAGTTCGACAGCTCCCCGGCGCGGGCGCTGGTGTGCCGGTGCGCGGCGCCGAAGGCGACGGTGCAGGCGGTGCCGAGCTGGCCGTCGATCTGGTTGCCCATCACGACCTCGGCACCGAGCCCCTCGCACAGGTGCAGCACCCGCTGGGAGCCGGTGAACCCGGTCCGTGCGGTCTTGATGCTGACCATCGTGGCGGCCCCGTCGAGCAGCTCCCGGGTCACCTCGCCGGGGCGGGTGGCGGACTCGTCGGCGACCGTCGGGACCGAGGTGCGGCCGGTCAGCCAGCGCCGGCCGAGCACCTGGTCGGCCGGCATGAGCTCCTCGGACAGGGTCAGCCCGAGGTCGGCCATGTCGTCCAGGGCCCGGGCCGCCTCGGAGGCGCTCCAGCCGCGGTTGCCGTCCACGTAGAGCTCGGCGTCCGGCCCGAGGGCCTCGCGCAGGGCCCGGCAGGCGCCGGTGTCCAGGGACACCGGTCGGCGACCGACCTTGACCTTGAACGTCGAGATGCCGTGCTCGTCTCGCATGCGCAACGCCTCGGCGACCATCACGTCGTCCGGGGCGAAGCCGACCATGTGCGAGACCCGCATGCGGTCGGTGTACCCGCCCAGCAGCTCGGTCACCGGTACGTCCAGCCGGCGGCCGATCGCGTCCCAGACCGCCATGTCCAGCGCGGCCTTGGCGGTCGGGTTGGCGATCGTGCGGTCCAGCACCGCGTGGACCTTCTCGCGGTCGAACAGGGACAGCCCGACGATCTCCGGCGCGAACACGGTGTCGATCACCGTGCGGATCGAACCCTGGGTCTCGCCGTAGGTGTAGGGCCGGGGAGGGGCCTCCGCGACGCCGACGACCCCATCCTCGGCGTGCACCCGGACCAGCACGTGGTCCGCGGCGTGCACCTCGCCGCTGGCGAAGCGCATCGGCTTGCGGTACGGCACGGCGAACGGGATCGCCTCGATGGCGACGATCTTCACGGGGAACCTCCGGGAACGGGTACGGCGGGCCGGGTCGAGCGGGTCTCGAGCTCGTCCGCGTGGTCGGCGAGCACGTCCAGCAGCCGGACGAGGGCGGGGGAGCGGTCGTCGGTGCGCCAGGCCACGGCCAGGTCCACCCGCAGCTCCTCCTCCAGGTCCGGGTAGGCGACGCCCTCGGTGCCGAGTGCGCGCACCGACTCCGGCAGCAGTGCGACCCCCTCGCCGGCGGCGACGTGGGTCAGCAGGATCGGGGTGGCGGCCGCCTCGGCGACCCGGCGGGGCAGGAACCCGGCGTTCAGGCAGCCCGCCGCGGCGACCGAGTCGACCACCGAGGCGGGCGCGCCGTAGGCGACGAAGCCCTCCTCGCGCAGCTCGGTGACCGAGACGGCGTCCCGGCCGGCCAGCCGGTGGTCGGCGGGCAGCGCCGCGACCAGCCGTTCCCGGGAGACCGTGCGGGTGGACAGCTCCGGCCGGACCACCGGGGGACGCAGCACCGCGAGGTCGATCCGGCGCTCGTCGAGCGCGTCCTCCTGGGCCGCGGTCAGCAGCCCCGGGCGGAACCGCAGGGTGACCGCGGGCATCCGGGCCGCGACGAGCCGGGCCAGCCGGGGCAGCAGCCGGTACGCGGCCAGGTCGGTGGTGCCGACGGTGAGCAACCCGTCGCTGCCGGCGGCGACCCGCTCCACGCGGCTGCGCGCGTCGTCGACCGAGGCGAGGATGCGGTGGGCGTCCTCGAGCAGGGTCCGGCCGGCCGCGGTCAGGTCGACCCGGCGGGTGGTGCGGTCGAACAGCGTCGTGCCGACCTGGCCCTCCAGCTGCCGGATGGCCTGGGACAGCGGGGACTGGGCCATGTGCAGGCGCTCGGCGGCCCGCCCGAAATGCCGGGTCTCGGCGACGGCGACGAAGTAGCGCAGCTGGCGCAGATCCATCGCGGTGGCCCTCCTCCCGGCTCGCTCATTGAGACGAAACACATCGTAGAGCCGACTCGGAAGGAGACACAAAGACTGAATGACGCGTGATTGAGAGGCTGTGCATCCGAGACCCTCCTGGGCCAGGACTAGGTACTCGCCCGGGGTGCGCCGGGCCACGGTTCTGCCACCGTCATGGGAATTCCCGACACCGCTGGAGGACGCCGATGACTGCCGACCTCACCCACCTCACCTCCGTGCTCGACGACGCCGTCGTCGACGACCCGGACGCCGGCAAGTACCTCGTCAACCGCCGGATCTTCACCGACGAGGAGATCTTCGAGCTGGAGATGAAGCACATCTTCGAGGGCAACTGGGTCTTCCTCGCCCACGAGAGCCAGATCCCGGAGAACGGCGACTACCTGGCGACCTACATCGGCCGGCAGCCGGTGCTGATCACCCGGGACAAGCAGGGCGAGCTGCACCTCATGATCAACGCCTGCGCGCACCGCGGGGCGATGCTGTGCCGGCGCAAGACCGACAACCGGATGACCTTCACCTGCCCGTTCCACGGCTGGACGTTCCGCAACGACGGGACGCTGCTCAAGGTGAAGGACCCGGACGGTGCCGGCTACCCGGAGAACTTCGCCACCGACGGCTCGCACGACCTGACCAAGGTGGCCCGGTTCGACTCGTACCGCGGGTTCCTGTTCGGCTCGCTGAACCCGGACGTGCAGGACCTGGACGAGCACCTCGGTGACACCCGCACGGTGATCGACATGCTGGTCGACCAGTCCCCCGAGGGGCTGGAGGTGCTGCGCGGCTCGTCGAGCTACACCTTCGACGGCAACTGGAAGGTCCAGGCCGAGAACGGTGCGGACGGCTACCACGTCTCCTCGGTGCACTGGAACTACGCGGCCACGACCTCGCGGCGCAGCAGCGGCGAGTCGAAGAACGAGACCAAGGCCCTCGACGCCGGCGGCTGGGGCAAGTCCGGCGGCGGCTACTGGTCCTACCCGAACGGCCACCTCTGCCTGTGGACCTGGGCGCCGAACCCCCAGGACCGGCCGCTCTGGAGCGAGATGGACCGGCTGAAGGAGAAGTTCGGCGAGGCCAAGGGCGAGTTCATGGTCAAGGGCTCCCGCAACCTCTGCCTCTACCCGAACGTCTACCTGATGGACCAGTTCTCCACCCAGATCCGGCAGTTCCGGCCGATCGCGCCGAACAAGACCGAGGTGACGATCCACTGCATCGCGCCCAAGGGGGAGAGCGACGCCGCGCGGGCGCACCGGATCCGGCAGTACGAGGACTTCTTCAACGCCTCCGGCATGGCCACCCCGGACGACCTGGAGGAGTTCCGCTCCTGCCAGCTCACCTTCGAGGCCACGGCCGCCCCGTGGAACGACATGTCCCGCGGCGCGCAGCACTGGCTGAGCGGCCCGGACGAGGTCGCCACCGCACTCGGCATGGAGAACGTGATCTCGGCCGGGCAGAAGAACGAGGACGAGGGGCTCTACCCGGTCCAGCACGGCTACTGGCGCGACACCCTGCGGCGGGCCGTCGAGTCCGAGGAGCAGTCGATCGTGAAGGAAGAGCAGCGCCAGCACCGCTGACCAGCACCGCCGGCCACCACCACCGCCGGCCACCAGCGCCCGTCCCGATCCGGCCGAAGGAGCCCGAACCGTGACCACCACCGAACGTCCCAGCACCGCACCTGCCGGCACCGCACCTGCCGGCACCGCACCTGCCGGCACCGAGCGGTCCAGCACGCTGATCACCCAGAACGCCATCGAGCAGTTCCTCTACCGGGAGGCCCGCTACCTCGACGACCGCGAGTTCGAGAAGTGGCTCGAGTGCTACGCCGACGACGTCGTCTACTGGATGCCGTCCTGGGCCGACGACGACCGGCTCACCGAGGACCCGCAGCGGGAGATCTCGCTGATCTACTACGGGAACAAGGGCGGCTTGGAGGACCGGGTATTCCGGATCCGCACCGAGCGGTCGTCGGCGACGTCCCTGCCCGAGCCGCGGACCAGCCACAACATCTCCAACGTGGAGGTCATCGAGCGGCGCGGCGACCTGGTCGACGTCCGGTTCAACTGGCACACGATGTACTTCCGGTACAAGACGATCGACCCGTACTACGGCACGTCGTTCTACACGATCGACTTCTCCGGCGAGACCCCGCTGATCCGCCGCAAGACCGTGGTGCTCAAGAACGACTACATCCACCACGTCGTCGACATCTACCACTTCTGAGGAGGCCGCCATGGCAGCAACGACTGCCGCACACGAGGCGGCTGCATCGACGGCCACGCACAAGGTGGCTGCATCGACGGCCACGCACAAGGTGGCTGCATCGACGGCCACGCACAAGGTGGCGCTGGCCTTCGAGGACGGCGTCACCCGCTTCGTGACCTGCCAGGAGGACCAGTCGGTCGCTGACGCGTCCTACCGGTCCCGGATCAACATCCCGGTCGACTGCTCGGACGGCGCCTGCGGCACCTGCAAGGCGTTCTGCGAGTCCGGCGACTACGACCGCGGCTCCTACGTCGACGACGCGCTGTCCCCCGACGAGGCCGAGCAGGGCTACCTGCTGGCCTGCCAGGCGAAGCCGCGCTCGGACCTGGTCGTGCAGATCCCGACGACCTCGGCCGTCGCCAAGACCTCCGCCGCCACGCACGGGGGCACCGTGACCGGCCTGGACCGGCTCTCGCCGACCACGGTACGGCTGAGCGTGCAGGTCTCCGACCGGGACAAGCTGGCGTTCCTGCCCGGTCAGTACGTCAACATCGCGGTGCCGGGCAGTGCTGATGCCCGTTCCGCTGGCGCTCCTTCCGGCGAGGTGACCCGGTCGTACTCGTTCGCCTCCGGCCCGGACGACCAGGAGCTGAGCTTCCTGGTCAAGCTCAGCCCGGGCGGGGTGATGTCGGAATGGCTGACCGAGCGCGCCGTGGTCGGTGACCAGCTGTCGCTGACCGGCCCGCACGGCAGCTTCTTCCTGCGCGAGTCCGACGCGCCGGTGCTGCTGCTCGCCGGCGGCACGGGGCTGGCGCCGATCCTGTCCATCCTGCGCACCCTGGAGGCCACCGGCGCCCGGCGACCGGTGCACCTGGTCTACGGCGTGACCACCGACGACGATCTCGTCGAGCTCGACACGATCCGCGCGCTCGCCGACTCGGTGGGCGTGAGCTGGGACTTCTGTGTCGCCGACCCGGCGACGACGGCGGCGAACCAGGGGTACGTGACCGCCCTGTTCGGGGCCGAGGAGCTGCACGGCGGGGACGCCGCGGTCTACCTGTGCGGGCCGCCCGCGATGGTCGAGGCCGTGCGCGGCGACCTCGCGGAGCGGGAGCTGGAGCCGACCGGCTTCTACTACGAGAAGTTCGCCCTCGCCGCGGTCCCCGAGTCCGGGGCCGGGACCCCGGGGGACGCCGAGGAGGAGGCCGCGCCGGAGCCGGCGTCCGCGGTCCCGGCCACGCCCGAACCCGAGCCGGAGACGCCGCGGCGCACGGTCACGGCCGGTGGCGACGGGGCGGAGCTGCTCACCCTCGCCGGCCGGGAGGGCGGCGCCGTGCTCGGCCAGGACCTGACCCGCTTCGGCGACCCGGAGCCGCTGCACGCCGGGGGCGCCCCCGATTCCGTGGGGGGTGCCGAGCCCGAGCGGGCGCTCCTCGGCCAGCGGGTGTTCGAGCCGATGGCCGACCCGGGACCCGACGCCGCCGCCGGCCCGCTGGACGAGGACGAGGACCTCATCGTCGCTCCGGAGGGGGCCCGGGGGATCGGACCGGACACGATGCTGCCGCCGTCCGACCTCGCCCCGCTGGTCGCCCCGGTCACCGGGCCGGCCGACCCGGCCGGGCCCGTCTCCGAGGACGGGTACGAGATCGGCGAGGAGCACCCGGACATCCACTCCTCGGACGCGATCTTCGACGCCCGCGAGGCGCTGGAGCTCGGCGCGCTCGAGCTGGTGCTCGGGCGGCTGTCGTCCCGGGAGATCGCCGGGTACCGGCTGCTGGCCGAGTCGACGCTGCCCTACGTCGACCGGGAGGGCGAGCGGTTCACCGACGCGGCCGCCTACACCGAGACCAACGCCGCGTTCCACGACTACCTGTTCACCCGCACCGGCAACGCCCACCTGCTGCGCGCCTACCAGGCGCTCGGCGTGGAGGGGGCGATGACCGAGACCCTGCGTTCGGCCGTGTGGTGCCACCCGGACTGCGCGCAGGACCACCTCGACATCGTCGACGCGATCGAGGCGGGCGACCGGGCCGAGGCGCGCCGGCTGATCAGCACGCACGCCGCGAACTCCAAGGCCACCATGCGACGGGCGATGCGCGACGCTGCCGTGTCGAAGCGGCCGCGGTTCGTCACCCCCGGCCGGTTCGACGGCCTGGTCGTGCTGGTCACCGGCGCGGCCCAGGGGATCGGCGAGGCGGTCGCCCGACGGATCGGTGCCGAGGGCGGGTCGCTGGTGCTCGCCGACCGATCCGACGAGGTCAAGACCCTGGCCGACGAGCTGTCCGGGGAGGCGGTGACCGCCGACCTGGAGCAGTGGGAGGGTGCCGAGGCGGTCGTCGCCGCGGCGCTGGAGCGGCACGGCCGGATCGACGTCGCGGTGCACACCGTCGGCGGGACGATCTGGGCCAAGCCGTTCGAGCACTACCCGCCCGAACAGATCCGGGCCGAGATCGACCGGTCGCTGTGGCCGACCCTGTGGGGCTGCCGCGCGGTCGCCCCGCACATGATCGAGCAGGGTTCCGGGACGATCCTGAACGTCTCGTCGGTGGCGACCCGGGGCCTGAACCGGGTGCCCTACGCCGCGGCCAAGGGCGGGGTCAACGCGATCACCTCGGCGCTGGCGATGGAGCTCGCGCCGCACGGGATCCGGGTCGCGGCCACCGCGCCCGGCGGCACCGACGCGCCGCCCCGGCGGGTCCCGCGCGGCCCGGCCCCGGAGACCGAGACCGAACAAGGCTGGTACTCCACGATCGTCGAGCAGACCACCGAGTCGTCGCTGCTCAAGCGGTACGGCACGCTCGACGAGCAGGCCGCCGCGATCACCTTCCTGGCCTCGCCCGAGGCGTCCTACATCACCGGGACGGTGCTGCCGGTGGCCGGCGGCGACCTCGGCTGATCCCCGGCCCGTGGTCGCCTCCGGGGCACCGAGGGGGTCGGCCCGGGTAGCGTGCCCGCCGTGGTGGCGGACCCCGACGAGGCGGGAACCGGCGGGCTCGCCGGGCGTGCCGACGAGCTGGCGGCGGTCCGGTCGCTGCTCGCCGGACCCGGCCCCGGGACCGTCCTGCTGACCGGGCCGGCCGGGATCGGGACGACGGCGTTGGCCGACGCCGTCGCCGCCGGGCACGACGGCCCGGTACACCGTGCCCGCGGGGCGTCCTGGGAGGCGGGCCGGGCCGGCGGCGTGCTCGCCCAGCTCACCGGCTCCACACCTGCCCGGTGGGACGGCGGACCCGGCGGGTCGGAGCCGGTGGCGTCCGCCGCCGCGGTCGACGCCGCCGATCCGTTCGCCGCGGCCGGCCGGCTCGCCGCGGCCTGCCCACCCGGCACCCGCACCCTGCACGTGGTCGACGACGCGCACGAGGCCGACCCGTGGTCGTTGCAGGTCCTGTCCACCCTGGTCCGGCACCACCCGGACACCCCGGTCGCGGTCCTGCTGGTCGGCCGTCCGGCGGCGGCGACGCCGGAGGTCGCGGACCTCCTGCGCCGGGCAGGCGCCGAGGTCGCCGTGCGCCCGCTGAACGCCCGCGCCGCCGGGACGATCGCCGCCACCCGGGGCGTCCCGCTCGGTGCGACCGCCGCCGACCGGCTGGCCCGGCACACGGCGGGGCGTCCCCGGCACGTGATCGCCGTGCTGGACGCGCTGCCCGCCGACGCCTGGTCCGACCCGCACGTCCGGCTCCCGGCGCCACCCGAGATCGCCACCGCGGTCCGCGCGGCCAGGGCCGGGCTGTCCGGGCCGGCCCTGGCGCTGCTCGACATCGTCGCCGTCCTGGACCGGCCCGGGGAGCCGGACGAGATCGCCGCCGTCACCGGGGCCGCCCCGCGGGACGTGCTCGGCGGGCTCGCGGAGGCCGCGCGCGCCGGGCTGATCGCCCCGGCCGGCAGCCGCTGGGGCCCCGCGGCCGCACCGGCCGACCCGATGGTGCGGGCGGCCGTGCTCGACGAGCTCGGGCCGGACGTCGTCGCGGACCTGCGGGCCAGGGCCGGGGCGGTCGTCGAGGACCCGACGCGGCGGCTCACCCTGCTGGCCGGGGCGGCCTCCGGCCGGGACGCCGCGCTGGCCACCGAACTCGACGACCGGGCCGCCGTCGAGGCCCGGGAGGGGGCCTGGAGCACGGTCGCCGGCCTGCTCACCGAGTCGTCCCGGCTGACCCCGGACCGGCGGTTGCGCGAGGAACGGCTGGTCCGGGCGGTCGACGCGCTGGTGGGGTCGGGGGAGTGCCGCACGGCCGAGGCGATGATCCCGGTCGTGGAGGCGACCCGGGACACGCCGCTGCGCGGCGCCGTCCTCGGCTACCTGGCCGTGCTGCTCGGCCGGTCGGGGGAGGCGGCCGGACGGCTGAGCCGGGCCTGGGAGCTGGCCGGCGGCCCGGACGGCACGGCCGCGCGGGACCCGGCGGGGGCCGCGGTCGTCGCGCATCGCCGGGTGCTGCACGCGCTGGCCCGGGGCCGCGGCGACGAGCTCGTCACCTGGGCCGACCGGGCGATCGCGATCGCCGAGCCGGACGCCCCGGCCGCGGTGGAGTCGGCCGCGATCCGGGGGCTCGGCCTGGCCGCGCGCGGCCGCGCGGCGGAGGGTCGGCAGGCGTACGAGGCGGTGGCCGACCAGGTCCACCGCGGTGCCCAGGTGCAGCGGATCGCGATGGGGCGCGGGTGGCTCTCGCTGGTGCAGGACGAGCTGGGTGCGGCCCGCGCCGACCTGGAGAGCGCGGTCCCGACCACCGAGCTCGGCGGGTCGTCCCGGATCTCGCTGTGGGCGCTGGGTTGGCTGGCCCGGACCCGGTTCCTGGCCGGGGACTGGGACGGTGCGCTGCAGGCCGTCGAGCAGGGCCGTGAGCTCGCCGCCCGCACCGGGATCGCGCTGCTGGTGCCGCTGGTGGAGTGGACGGCGGCGCAGGTGCACGCGTTGCGCGACGAGCGGGCGCCTGCCGAGCGTGCGGCCCGCGACGCGGAGGCGGTCGCCTCGGACTACGAGGTCGTGCGGGTGCCGGGACTGCTCGCGCGGGCGCACCTGGCCGAGGCCCGCACCGACTACCCGGCCGTGCTGCGCGCACTGGAACCGTTGGCGACCGCCGGCGGCACGGTGGACGAGCCCGGCTGGTGGCCGTGGACCGACGTGTACGCGAACGCGCTGGTCATGGTCGGCGATCCGGACGCGGCGGACGCGTTCCTGCGCCCGCACGAGGAGCGCGCCGCGCAGCGCGGGCACCGTTCGACCCTGGCCCGGCTCGGCTACGCCCGCGGCCGGGTGCTCGGGAGCCTCGGCGACCACGCCGGCGCGTGGGCCGCGTTCGACAGCGCGCTGGCCCGGATCGACCGGCTGCCGCACCGCTACGACCGGGCCCGGGTGCGGTTCGCCTACGGCCAGACGCTGCGCCGGGCCGGCAAGCGCCGGGACGCCGACGGCATGATCACCGAGGCCCGCGAGCTGTTCGACGGTCTCGGGGCGGTGGCGTACGTGCGTCGCTGCGACCGGGAGCTGAAGGCGGGCGGGGTGCACGCGGGAGGGCGCCCGGAGCGGGCCGCGACCGAGCTGACCCCGCAGGAGCGGGCGGTGGCCGAGCTGGTGGTCCGCGGCGTCACGAACCGGGAGGCGGCGGCCGAGCTGCAGGTGTCGGTGAAGACCGTCCAGTACCACCTGACCCGGATCTATGCCAAGGTCGGTGTCCGGTCCCGGGCGGAGCTCGCGGGCCGGCTCAGCTCGTCGGGCGGCTGACGACCCGGCGACCGGCGCGATCGTGCCGCCGGTGGTGGTGCACGACCAGCGGACGCACGGACAGCGCGGCCGCGGCGAGCAGCAGGGTGACGGCTGGCGGGGCGACGTGCACCGAGGCGATGACGGCCGCCGCGAGCAGCACCATCAGCAGCATCGCGAGGTGGACCGATCGCGCCCGGGCGGGCGCGGCGTGCGGAGCGGCTCGGAACACCTCGCCCACCTCCTGAACCGACGGAACCCGAACCCCGGTGTTCGGTGCGGCTAACTCTACGCCTCGCCGCGCCGTACACCAAGGGGCGGGTCCTGCCGGGTCAGCGGGTGTCGAGCGCGCGGAACGACTCGACCAGCCGGCCGTGCGGGAACCCGGCCGCCTTGGCCTGGGAGCCGGCCCACCGGCCGATCATGTCCTCCAGGTCGGTCATGTGTGCGGTCTGGCTCTCGTGCGCGCGCAGCGCGGCGATCTTCCGGTCGAAGGTGCCGGTGATGTCGACGTGCCGGGCCGAGTCCGGTGCCTCGTCCGCGCCGCCGGTGATCCACACCTCCGGGACGGTGTGCGCAGGCAGGTCCAGCAGCTCGGGGTGCGCCCACGGGTTGCGGGCGTCCGGGTAGACCGCGCACAGCGCGGCCTCGCCGGCCGCGGTGTGGTCCGGGTGGCTGCCGTACATGCTGGCCAGGTTCCGGGTCGGCGGCGGGACCACTACCCGGTCCGGCCGGACCTCCCGGACGACCCGGGTCAGGTCCCGGCGCAGCTCCAGGGTCACCGTCAGCCGCCCGTCCGGGTAGCCGAGGAAGGCCAGGTCGGTGACCCCGGCCGCGGCCGCCGCCTTGCGCTGCTCGGCCTGCCGGATGCCGGCGATGGACGAGCGGGGCACCTCCGGGTCGAACCCGCCGGCGTCGCCGTCGGTCACCAGGCAGTAGGTGACCGCGACGCCGGCGTCGGTCCACACGGCCACGGTGCCGCTGCACGAGAAGTCGATGTCGTCCGGGTGCGCGGCGATCACCAGCGCCCGCTCGATGCTGGTGTGCTCGCCGCTGTCGGTCGCGGTACGGGATTCCACGGTCACGCCCACCATCCGACCACCGCCGCCGGCGGCGGGCGAACCGGGGGGACCGCGGGCCTCAGCCGCCGAGCCGCTCGCCCTCCTGCTGCACCCGGTCCTCGAACGCGGTCTGGCACTGCGTCATCGCGGCCTGGTCGCCGCCCGAACGCTGCACGCAGTCGATGAACTCGCCACCTCCGACCGCGGTGAACACGCTCGTGAAGAACACGACCACGAGCGCGGTCAGCACGATCCCGAGCACCCCGAGGACGAGCCCGGAGATCGCGACGCCCTTGTTCGTCGCGACACCCCTGGCCGCCCGGGTGATCCCGATGATGCCGAGCGCGATCGCGACCAGGCCGAACACGCCGCCGATCAGGAAGATCCCGGTCAGCAGCGCGAGCACGCCGAACACCAGCGCCGCGATGCCGATGCCGTTGCGCGGCGCGGGGGCCGGCGGACCGCCGTACCCGCCGCCGTAGCCGCCCGCGGTCGGTGCCGGCCGCTCCGGGAAGCCCCCGTAGGGCTGCTGCCCGTACGGCGCTCCGTAGGGCTGCCCGTACTGCTGGGTGGGCTGCTCGGGATGACCCTGCGGGTGCTGCGGGTCGTGGCCCGGGTAGGGCGGTGGGCTGCTCACGGGCGGTCCTTCCTCCGACGGCCGCCGGCACGTCCCCGCCCGGCCGACGTCACTGCTGCGCTCGGATGCTGTCGTCGGGGCCGATGATTCCCCGGTCCCGCGCGGCGGTCCAGGCGCAACGCCCGGCCGGGCCCGCCCGGAGCACGGTCGGGCCATGACGTGACACGGTCCGGGCCGGGGTCCAGGCTGTACCGGGTGAGCGTGCACCCGACCCACCCCGTCCCCGCCCTCGACGACGCGCTGGCCGAGCGCGCCGTCGAGCGCGTGCGCCGCTGGACCGTGCGCACCGACGCCACCGCCTCGCCGTCCGGCGGGGACCCGACCACGCGCCTCGCCGCCCTGATGCACGACCCCGCGGGGGTCGACTTCACGCTGCGGTTCGTCGACCGGGTGGCCCGCCCGGCCGACGACCGGGTCGCGGCGCGCGAGCTGGCCCGGCTGGCCGGGCGGGGGGCCGACCTGCCGGCGTTCGTCGGCGGGCTCGACCGGGCGTTGCTCGCGACCGGCGCCCGGCTCGCGACGCGGCTCCCGCACGTGGTCGTCCCGGCCGCGCGGGCGCGGCTGCGCGCGCTGGTCGGGCACCTGATCCTGGACGCGGGCGGCCGGTCGCTGGACCGCCGGATCGCGGCCGCGGAACGCGACGGGTTCCGGCTGAACCTGAACCTGCTCGGCGAGGCGGTGCTCGGCGAGGACGAGGCCGACCGGCGGCTGCGGCGCACCGTCGCGCTGCTGCGCCGCCCGCGTGTGGACCACGTGTCGGTGAAGGCGTCGTCGGTGGCCGCCCAGCTCGTCCCGTGGAACCTCGAGGGCAGCCGGGACCGGCTCGTACAGCGGCTGGCGCCGCTGTACGGGACGGCCCGCGAGCACGGCGTGTTCGTCAACCTCGACATGGAGGAGTACAAGGACCTCGGCCTGACGGTCGCGCTGTTCACCACGCTGCTGTCCCGGCCGGAGCTGCGTGACCTGCCCGCCGGGATCGTGCTGCAGGCCTACCTGCCCGACTCGGTGGCCGCGCTCGACGAGCTCGGTGAGTTCGCCGCGCACCGGGCGGCGGCCGGCGGCGCGCCGATCAAGGTGCGGCTGGTGAAGGGCGCCAACCTGGCGATGGAGCAGGTCGAGGCCGAGCTGCACGACTGGCCGCAGGCGCCCTACCCGAGCAAGGCCGAGGTGGACGCCAACTACGTCCGGCTGCTGGACCGTGCGATCGGCGGGCACCGGGTCCCGGGCGGCGCGGCGGTGCGGGGGTCGCACCCGCTGCGCCTCGGCGTGGCCAGCCACCACCTGCACCACGTGGCGCTCGCGCTCGAGCTGGCGGCGGCCCGCGGGGCGCAGGCCCCGCTGGACCTGGAGATGCTGCAGGGGATGGCGCCGGCCTACGCCCGGACGGTGGCCGCCGAGCTGCCGGCCGACGGGCCCGGCTCGCAACTGGTGCTCTACACCCCGGTGGTGCACCGAGGCGACTTCGACGCCGCGGTGTCCTACCTGGTCCGGCGGCTGGAGGAGAACGCGTCGCCGGAGAACTACCTGTACGCGCTGTTCTCGCCGGACGCCGGGCCGGCGTCCTACGTGCACCGGTTCCGGGACTCGGTGCGGGACCGGGACGCCGTCGCCGACACGCCGCGGCGCACCCAGGACCGCACCGCCGAGGCACCGCCGGACCGGCCGGGCCCGCTCCCCGGCGACCCGGTCCCGCCCGGGTTCGGCAACGAGCCGGACACCGACCCGGCGCTGTCGGCGAACCGGGCGTGGGCCCGGCACGCCGCGACCGCGGCGGCCGCGCGCGCCGTCGTGCCGGTGGTCACCGACCCGTCCGAGGTGGACGCCGCGGTGGCGCGCGCGGCCGCGTCCGGCTGGCGGGACGTCCCGGCCGCCGAGCGCGCGACCGTGCTGCGCCGGGCGGCCCGCGGCCTCGCCGCCGCCCGGGGCCTGCTGCTCGCGACCATGATCGGAGAGGGCGGCAAGACCGTCGCCGAGGCCGACCCGGAGATCTCCGAGGCGATCGACTTCGCCGCCTACTACGCCGAGCGCGCCGCGGACTCCGGCGACGCCCGCTTCACCCCGGACCGGGTCGTGGTGGTGACCCCGCCGTGGAACTTCCCGATCGCCATCCCGCTCGGCGGCTGCCTGGCCGGGCTAGCCGCCGGCGCCTCGGTGCTGCTCAAGCCCGCGCCGCAGGTGCGGGCGTGCGCCGAGGTCGGCGTCGCCGCGCTGCACCGGGCCGGCGTCCCGGCCGACGCGCTGGCGCTCCTGCCCACCGACGAGGCCGACGCCGGACGGCGGCTGGTCACCCACCCCGGGGTGGACCGGGTGGTGCTCACCGGGTCGTCGGAGACCGCGCGGCTGTTCCGGACCTGGCGCCCGGAGCTGAACCTGATCGCCGAGACCAGCGGCAAGAACGCGCTGGTCATCACCGCGGCCGCGGATCCGGACCTGGCGGTCGCGGACCTGGTGCGCTCGGCGTTCGGGCACGCCGGGCAGAAGTGCTCGGCGGCGTCGCTCGGGATCCTGGTCGGGTCCGCGGCGACCGGCTCGGCGACCGGACGGCGGCTGCGCCGTCAGCTCGTCGACGCCGTCGCCACGCTGCGGGTCGGCCCCGGCTCCGACCTGTCGACGACGATGGGCCCGCTGGTCGACGAGCCGTCCGGCAAGCTGGTGCGGGCGCTGACCACCCTGGAGCCGGGGGAGCGGTGGCTGGTGCGGCCGCGCCGGCTCGGCGAGCGGCTGTGGAGCCCCGGGGTGCGGACCGGCGTCCGGCCGGGGACCTGGTTCCACCGCACGGAGTGCTTCGGCCCGGTGCTCGGCCTGATGGCGGCGCGCGACCTGGACGAGGCGATCGCCTGGCAGAACGGCACCGGCTACGGCCTCACCGGCGGGATCCACTCGCTGGACGAGGAGGAGATCGAGCACTGGTGCTCCCGCGTCGAGGTCGGCAACGCCTACGTCAACCGGCACATCACCGGGGCGATCGTGCAGCGGCAGTCGTTCGGGGGCTGGAAGGGGTCCGTGCTCGGTCCCGGTGCGAAGCCGG
This sequence comes from Pseudonocardia nantongensis, assembly GCF_046546495.1. Classification (NCBI taxonomy): domain Bacteria; kingdom Bacillati; phylum Actinomycetota; class Actinomycetes; order Pseudonocardiales; family Pseudonocardiaceae; genus Pseudonocardia; species Pseudonocardia nantongensis. The sequence continues at coordinate 133,215 of NZ_JBKGXT010000017.1, forward strand.
GCGGGCCGAACTACGTGGCGCAGTTCGGCACCTGGCACGACTCCCTCGGCTCCCCGGCCGGTGCCTCCGCCGGCTCCCCGGCCGGTTCCGAGCCGGGCCCGGCCGCCGGGCGGGTGCTGGCGGCGGCCGCAGACCTGCCCGCCGCCGAGCGGGACCGGCTGGCCCGCGCCGCCGCGTCGGACGCCGCCGCATGGCGGGACGAGTTCGGCGTCGAGCACGACCCGACCGGGCTGGCCGCGGAGTCGAACGTGTTCCGCTACCGGCCGCTGCCCGAGCTGACCCTGTGGGCCGGTGCCGGCGCGTCCCGGGCGGACGTGCTGCGGGTCCTGCTGGCCGCCGCGGCCGCCGGGGTGCCGGTGCGGGCGCACGGCCCGGGGCTCGGCGACGGCGGGCTGCCCGGCGCGACCCGGGCCGGGGACCCGCCCGATCCGGCGTCCGGCGACCGCATCCGGGCCCTGGGCGCGGTGCCCGGCACGCTGCGGGCCGCGGCCATCGAGGTGGGCGCCACCGTCCTGGACGCGCCGGTGCTCACCGACGGCCGGCGGGAGCTGTCGACCGTGCTGCGCGAGCAGGCGATCAGCCGCACCCGGCACCGCTTCGGCCACCTGGAACCCCGCTGACCCCCGCCCCACCCACCGCGTTGTGGAGCCACCATGCTCCTCTCGGCCCGCACCCCGGCGCGTTGTGGAGCCATGGTGCGGGCGCGGTCGGGTTACGGTCGGGACATGGTGCTGCGGGCGCGTGATGTCATGACCGAACGCGTCGTCACGGTGTGGGCGGACGCCCCACTGTCCCGGGCACAGGACCGGATGGCGGACTTCCGGTACTCGGCACTGCCGGTGGTGGACCGGCGGTTCGCGCTGGTCGGGATCGTCAGCCTGGTCGACATCCTGCGGCACCGCGAGACGCCGGAGGCCACCGTCTCCGACGCGATGACCGAGGACGTGCTGGCGTTCAAGCCGCACACCAACGTCGCGATCATCGCGCACCGGATGCGGGCCTACGGCGAGCTGCGGCTGGTGCCCATCGTGGACCGCGGCGTGCTGGTCGGCGTCGTCACCCGCAGCGACCTGCTCCGGCGCCGGCACGAGGGCGGGGCTCTGCGCCGGGCCGCGCGCAGGATCGGCGGCACCGGGCTGTCCGGGCCGCTGCCCGAGGCGATGGTCCCGCGCGGCGCCGGTCGGGTCGGTCGACGCCCCTTGAGCTCGCTCACCGTCACCGACGTGATGACCGACGGCGGGCTGGTCGCGGTCCCGCCCGACACCCCGCTCGACGAGGTCGCCGAGACCCTGCTGTCCTACCGTTTCACCGCCGTTCCGGTGATCGACGAGGCGGAGCGGCTGCTGGGCCTGGTCTCCGAGGCGGACCTGATGAGCGGATCCCTCGAGGGCGGGCGCCGGACGCGGGCGCGCACCGTGTCCGACGTGATGACCCGCGACGTGGAGATCGTCGGCCCGGGCGACCCGCTCACCCACGCCGAGGCGTTGCTGTCCGGGCGCGGGTTCCGGGTCGTCCCGGTCGTCGACGACGACGGCGTGCTGGTCGGCGTGCTCAGCCGCAGCGACCTGCTGTGAGCGCGGCCGGTCAGCCGGCCGGTGCCGGGGCCGGTGCCGCCGGGGCCCGCACGTCGTCGCACTCCTGCGCGGCCTGGGCCGTGAGCAGCGAGAACGCGGCCGGGTCCTGCAGGGCCTGCTGCGGCAGGGCCGTCAGGTCCAGGTAGCGCTGCACGCACGCGAGCTGCGCCAGCTCGTCGGCCGGGTTCGGCTCGGTCGTCGCCGGTGGCGCGACCGGCGGGACGGGCGGGGGCGGCTGGGCGGCGGCCGAACCGGCCGCCCCGGCCCCGAGGACCAGGACGAGGGCGGCGACGACGGCGACTCGCGTGACGATCTGCACGGCGGTCCTGCTTCCTGCGCCGGTCGGCGCGTTCGGGTCGGATGCCGTGCGCGGGCGACGGCCGCCGCCCGGCTCCGGCGCGCAGGGTGCCGGTGCGAGGAAGTCTGGCCGGGATGTCGCTGTCGGGCCCGGGGAGCAACCGGGACGGATGACACACGGACGTGCCCCGGGCACCACGGCCCGGCTCCGGCGTCGCCCCGGACGTCAGGTGCGGCGCAGCCAGGCTCCGTGTGGATCGGCCCAGGCGACCTGGCGGCCGTCGTGCGTGATCAGGAACGCGGAGCCGGTGTCGGGGGGCGGCGCAGGTGGCGGGTCCGCGACCGCGACCACACCCGGCGCCTCGTAACCGATCCACGTCACGTCCGGGCCCGCGACCTGCTCGGCGAAGCGTGCCCGGTCGGCGGCCGGCAGGTAGGCCAGCACCGCGCTGTGGAACACGACCATGGTCGCGTCCGCGGGTGCCCCGGCGACGAGCCGGGGCAGGTCCGTGCGCAGGTCGCCGCGCACAACCGGCGGCGGGTCGACGGTCGCGAGCTCCAGCGCGGAGCGCAGCCGGCGCAGCCGTGTGGTCTGGCCGGGCCACACCAGGGTCTCCAGCCAGCGCACGGCGTCCGGGTCGGTGACGTCGACCGGGTCGAGGTCGAGCCCGACGCGCCAGACGATGGCCGGGAGGTGCGCCGGTGGTGTGCCGGGCCCGCGCAGCTCGCAGTCCAGGCGCACCCGGCTGTCTGCCGGCCCGAGCCGCGCGCCGGTCCCGTAGTCGTAGTGGTAGCGGTCGAGCAGCAGGCACAGTCCGGCGCTCGCGCCGATCTCGATCAGCGCCAGCGGCCGGCGAAGCTCGGCCAGCACCGGCAGCAGGGCCGCGCACCGGCCCACCTCGTTGGTCTGGGTGGATCGCGCCAGTGCCACCGAGCGCACCTGCGCCCACCGCTCGATCAGCGTGGCGCGCAACCCCGGGTAGCCGGTCGGGGTGCCGTACAGGAACCGGGCCGCGGCCAGTACGAGGTTCGGTTGCCGCTTGCCGGGTGGCAACGTGTCGATCAACGCGAGAACCTCGTCGTCGTCGGCGATCCCCGCGGCGAGCTCCTCATAGAGGGGTGACTTGCCGCGGGCCTCGCGCTCGGCGAACCGGCGATAGTTCTCCGCCGTCGTGCGCCCCGCCTCGGCACCGATCACGCCCGCAGTCTCCGCGCATCGGCGTCCCACGACCACTCCCGGCCGCCGGACAGCTCGGACGGGGTCACCCGGTCATCGGCGGACGTGCGCGATCATCGCTACCCGTCCTCGGCGCCGTCGACCGTGACGACCGGACCGTGACCTCAGACCGCCAGCGCGATCCCGCGCCCGGCCTGCCGGCCGGAGAACAGGCAGCCGCCGAGGAACGTCCCCTCCAACGAGCGGTAACCGTGCACCCCGCCACCGCCGAACCCGGCGACCTCCCCGGCCGCCCACAGGCCCGGCACGGGCCTGCCGCCGTCGTCGAGGACCCTGCCGGAGAGGTCGGTCTGCAACCCGCCCAGGGTCTTGCGGGTGAGCACGTGCAGTCGCACCGCGATCAGCGGTCCGGCGGCCGGATCGAGCAGCCGGTGCGGCGGCGCGGTGCGGGCCAGCTTCTCGCCGAGCGTGCGCCGGGCGTTGTGGATCGCCATGACCTGCAGGTCCTTGCCGAAGGGGTGGTCGAGCTGGCGGTCCCGCGCGACGACCTGGCGGCGGATGGCCTCGGCGTCGAGCTCGGGGATGCCGCCGGTCAACCGGTTCATCCCGGCGACCAGCTCGTCCAGGGTGTCGGCGACGACGAAGTCCGCGCCGCGCTCCTTGAACGCCTCCACCGGCGCCGGCGCGCCGGGCCGGACCCGGCCGAGGGTGGCGCGCAGGTCCTTGTCCGTGACGTCCGGGTTCTGCTCGGACCCGGACAGCGCGAACTCCTTCTCGATGATCTTCTGGGTGAGCAGGAACCAGGAGTGCTCGTGCCCGCTGCGGCGCAGCGCGGCCAGTGTCCCGAGCGTGTCGAAGCCCGGGAAGTTCGGCGCCTCCAGCCGGCGTCCGGTCGCGTCCAGCCACAACGACGACGGCCCCGGGATGATCCGGATGCCGTGACCCGGCCAGATCGGCGCGAAGTTCTCGACGCCCTCGGTGTAGTGCCACATCCGGTCCCGGTTCACGATCCGCCCGCCGGCCGACTCGGTGATCCCGAGCATCCGGCCGTCCACGTGGGCGGGCACCCCGGTCACCATGTGCTCCGGCGGCGTCCCGAGCCGGGACGGCCAGTTCGCCCGGACCAGGTCGTGGTCGGCGCCGATCCCGCCGGAGGTCACCAGCACCGCACCCGCGCGGACCGTGAACCCGCCCGTGACGTCGCGGTTCGTCGGCGCACCCCGCGGTGCGTCGTCGGGCGCGAGCACGCTGCCGTGCACGCCGTCGACCGCGCCGTCGGTCACGGACAGACCGTCCACCCGGTGCCGGAACCGCAGCCTCACCCGCCCGGCGTCGGCGTGCGCCCGGACCCGCCGCACGAACGGCTCCAGCACCCCGGGCCCGGTGCCCCAGGTCAGGTGGAAGCGGGGCACCGAGTTGCCGTGCCCGTCGGCGAGGTGCCCGCCCCGCTCGGCCCAGCCGACCACCGGCAGCCAGCGCACCCCCTGCTCGTGCAGCCATGCCCGCTTCTCCCCGGCCGCGAAGTGCACGTACGCGGTCGCCCACTGGCGGGCCCAGAAGTCCTCGCCGGCCGGGTCGTCCACGCCGCGGTCGAAGGCCGCCGAGCCGAGCCAGTCGCCCAGCGCCAGGTCCAGCGAGTCCTTGATCCCGGTCCGCCGCTGCTCGGGGGTGTCGACCAGGAACAACCCGCCCAGCGACCAGTGCGCCTGCCCGCCGAGGTTCTGCGCGGGCTCCTGGTCGAGCACGAGCACCGAGCGCCCGGCGTCGGCGAGCTCCGCGGCGGCGACCAGCCCGGCCAGCCCCGCTCCGACCACGACGACATCGGCGTCCATGGCCGGAGATCATGCCGGAGCGTCCCTACCGACCGGTAGGCCCCGGCCCGAACCCGCCGCACCCCGATGCCCTCCGCGGCACCCGTTGCGGCGGGTGCGGGCGCATCCCACAGGGTGCGGCAGCGCCACACAGGGTGCGCGACGGCCTGGTGGTCGGCACGTCCGGGGTGGACTACGAGACCATGGTCCCCGACGATGTCGTGCTGGTCGGATCCGCGGCGACGTCGTCGACGGCGACCGGGAGCCGACCAGCGAGCCGGCCCTGCACCTGGCCGCGCACGCCCGGCCGAGCACCGGCGCGGTCGTGCACACGCACTCGAGCGCCGCGGTGGCGCTGTCGCTGCTGCGCGCCGACGTCCCGCCGGTGCACTACCAGATCGCGATGTTCGGCGGCCGGTCACGGTCGCCGATGACGCCCCGTTCGGCAGCGACGAGCTGGTCGCCGACGCGTTGGCCGCGCTCGGCGAGCGCACCGCTGTCGTCCTCGCCCACCACGGCACGCTCGTGCTGGGGGAGAGCCTCGGCTCCGCCTACGACGGCGCGCGCCGGCTGGAGTGGCTCTGCGACGGCTCGTTGCGGCCCGCACGGCCGGCGAACCGGCGACGCTCACGCCGGAGCAGCTCGCCGAGGCGGGGCGGCGGTTCGCGGCGCAGCAGCAGCGGACCAGGCGCGGTCCTCGGTGACCACCGCGGTGACCAGCTGGTGCGGCGTCACGTCGAAGGCCGGGTTGTAGACCGGCGTGCCCGGCAGCGTCACCAGCGTCCCGCCGGGCTCGCGGACCTCGTCGGCCCCGCGCTCCTCGATCTCGATGTCCGCGCCGGTCGGCGTGTGCGGGTCGATCGTCTCCTCGGGCGCCACCACGACGAACGGGATCCCGGACCGGGCTGCGGCGCAGGCCAGCATGTAGGTGCCGATCTTGTTGGCGACGTCGCCGTTCGCGGCGATCCGGTCGGCCCCGGTGAACACCGCGTCCACCCGCCCACCGGCGATCGCGGCCGGTCCGGTGGGGTGGCGGTGCCGTGCCGGTGGGCGGACAGCGCCACCCCGTAGGCGCCGGTGAAGCCCAGGCTCGGTGCCCCGCGCCCGCCGGGGCACCGAGCCGATCCGGTCAGCGACCGGGTGGGGCGAGCCGGTAGACCGCGCCGGCGTCGTCGTCGGTGATGTAGACGGCCCCGTCCGGGCCGGCGACGGCGGCGACCGGACGTCCCCAGCGGGCCCCCGTCGGGTCCTGGAACCCGCCGACCAGGGTCTGCTGCGGGCCCAGAGCGCCGTTCTCGTACGGGAAGAACGACACCTCCGGCCCCACGGGCGGGTCGGCGTTCCACGAGCCGTGCACCCCGGCCAGCGCGCCGCTCGCGTACGGCGCGGGGAGCGCACCCTCGGTGAAGGCCAGGCCCAGCGGCGCCGAGTGTGCGGGGAACGCCTGCTCCACCGGCGCCAACGACGCGCAGTCCATCTCGCGCCCGCCCGGGTTCAGCTCGGCGTCGGCGACCATCGGGAGATCGGAGAACCGCTGAGGGCTGCCCCGCTCGCCAGGATTCACATCCGGCTCGGGGTTGCAGTACGGCCAGCCCAGCTCCCGACCGGGAGTCAGCTTCGCCAGCTGTTCGGCCGGGTGGTTCGTCACGTACTCGTCGATGACCTGACCGAACGACGAGCCGGACGCGTCCCCGTAGGGCCGGTCGTAGGGGTAGGGGACGTTGTCCCGGCCGTTCACCGCGGTCCACACCGCACCGTCCGGGGCGACGGCCAGACCGGTCCCGTTCCGCACCCCGGTCGCGTACGGCTCGGCCGGCCCGCCGCCCGGCGGGACCCGCAGGATCGACGCCCGCGGCGGCGTCGCGGCGCGGTCGGCGACCGAGATGTTGCCGGTGGAGCCGATCGAGACGTAGACCGCGCCGTCCGGGCCGACCGCTACCGACTTCAGCTCGTGGCCGTAGGCGCCGCGCAGGTCCGGGCTGCGCGAGTCCGGGAGCCCGTCGACGACGACCCGCGGGGTGCTCACCCGCCCGTCGGCGTAGTCGTAGGCCAGCACCCGGTTGCTCTCGGCGACGTAGAGCGCGTCGCCGGCGAAGGTCAGCCCGTGCGGCTGGGACAGTCCCTCGACCAGCGGGGCCTGCTGCCGGCCGTCGGGCGAGACCCGGTAGACCCGGCCGTCGTCGGGCACCGAGACCAGCAGCGCCCCGTCCGGCGCCCAGGCCGCCATCCGGGCGTTCGGGATCCGGGCGAACACCGACAGCGTCCAGCCCCGCGGGACCAGCGCCTCGCGCGGCCGGTCCAGCGGGGCCGCGTTCATCCCGGGCGGCACGGTGAGCGGGGCCGGGGCCAGCGCGTCCGAGGGGGCCGCCGCGACCGGGGCCTCGGCCCGGGAGAACGTGTTGCTCACCGGGTTCGGGCCCATGCCGCAGCCGGCGAGCAGAGGCACCGTGGCGGCGGCGGCGAGCAACCGGGCAATCCTCATGATCGTGACAGTACCCGTGAGTGGTTATCGCGGTCAGGGCCGCGACAACCACTCACGGGTGAGCGCAGCGAACCCCTCAGCCTGCTCGATCTGCGGCATGTGGCCGGTGCGGCCGAACACGTGCGTGCGGACGTGCGGCAGCGCGCGGGCGGCCGTGCGCAGCTGCCCGGCCGGCAGGATCAGGTCCCGCTCGCCCCACACGACCAGCGTCGGCGCCGGGTTGCCGCTCGCCTCGGCCAGCAGCGCCCGGCGCCACCCGGGACGGAGCCCGCGCACGGTGCCGAGCTCGGTGGCGACCTCGAGGAAGGTCTGTGCGAACTCCGGCCGCCGTCCGATGTCGACGGACCGCTGCACTCGCTCGTCGGTGACCAGCGAGTGGTCCACGAACAGCGACCGCTCGGCGTTGCGGGCGGCCCTGGCGTCGAGCCGCCCGAGCAGCCATCGACCGAGCAGCGGGACGCCGAGGACCCGCAGCGCCGGGCTCACCTCGGTCCCGAAGCCCGCCGGGTCGGCCAGTACCAGCGAGGCCACCCGTGCCGGTGCCCGCACGCTCGCCAGCAGCGCGACCGCGCCGCCGAGCGAGTTGCCCATGACGTGCGCGGGCCGGGTCTCGCCGAGCGCGTCCAGGGTGCCCAGCGCGGTGTCCGCCAGCGCCTGCAGTGTCGCCGTACCGGGCACCCGGTCCGAGTAGCCGAAGCCTGCGAGATCGGCCGCGATCACCCGGTACGCGTCGGACAGCAGCGGGTGCTGCGCGTCCCAGTCCTCCAGCGAGCGGCCGATGCCGTGCAGCAGCAGTGCCGGCGGGTGCGCCAGGTCCCCGGACTCGCGGACCCGGATCCGGGTGCCGCCGACGTCGACGAACCGGGTCGGCGCGAGCGCGCTCCCGGCCTCGACGGCCGTCGCGGTCACCGGGCGCCCTCCGGCGTGCCGCGGCGGGCCTTCCCGGAGGCGCCGAGCAGCTTCGAGAACAGCGTGAAACCGTTCGCCGGGGCGATCCGGGACACGATGTCCGGGATCACCGCGCTGGCACCGATCAGCAGCCGCGGTCTGCGGCGTTCGATCGCGTCCACGATGAGCCCGGCGGCCTTGTCGGCGGGGAAGGTCAGCAGCTTCTGGAAGTCCTTCTTGCCGGCTGCGGCCTCGTCGTCGGGGATGTTCACCCCGACCCGGGCCGCGGCCGCGATCCCGGTCCGGATGCCACCCGGGTGCACGGTGGTCACCGTGGCGCCGAGCTGCGCGAGCTCGGCTCGCAGCACCTCGGAGAACCCGCGCAGCGCGAACTTCGACGCGCAGTACGCCGACTGGTTCGGCGGGGTGATCAGTCCGAACAGGCTGGACACGTTGACCACGTGCGCGCCCGGGCGCGCGGTGAGCGCGGGCAGCAGGGCGTGCGTGAGCCGGACCGGGGCGCGGAAGTTCACGTCCATCACCCAGTCGAACTCGTCCAGCGTGAGCCGGGCGAAGTCCCCGGCCAGCGCGACGCCGGCGTTGTTGACCAGCAGCCGCAGCTCCGGGTGCCCGGCCACGATCCGGGCGCCGAGGGCGTCGACGGCGTCCGGGTCGGCGAGGTCGACGGTCTCGGTGGTGACCGACAGGCCCGGGTGCCGGTCCCGGACCCCGGCGGCGACGGCGTCGAGCTTGGGGCCGTCCCGGTCGACCAGGACGAGGTCGCTGCCGCGCTCGGCGAGCAGCCGGGCGACGTGCTCGCCCATGCCACCGGCGGCGCCGGTGAGGACGGCGGTGCCCTCGGCGAAACGGAACGGTGAGCGGCTCACGAGGCCACCTCCTGCTTCTGCGGGGCCCGGGTGTGATCGACGGCGATCCCGGCCGCCGATGGCGGGGTGACGGTGGCGGACCGGGCACCGAGCGCCGAGGCCGGGGTGAGCAGCATGTCCTTCTTCAGGTCCGCGCGGCCCAGGCCGACCGCGTCCAGGAAGAAGTTCTGCCGCAGCCGCCACGGGTCGGTGCGGCCCTGCCGCGGGAACAGGTGCTCGGAGCGCTTGACGTAGCCCGACGACAGGTCCAGCAGCGGGCGATCCGGCGAGACCGAGGGCGCCGGCGTCGCGATCGCGATCCGCTCGCGGTCCATCAGTCCCAGCAGCCGGGGAACGTAGCGGGCGACCAGGTCGGCGCGCAGCGTCCAGGACGCGTTCACGTAGCCGATGCAGAACGCCAGGTTCGGGACGCCGGAGAGCATCAGCCCGCGGTAGGTGACGGTCTTGCCGAGGTCGACCTGCTCGCCGTCGACGTGGATGGTCATGCCGCCGAGCGGCTTGAGCGACAGCCCGGTCGCCGAGACGATCACGTCCGCCTCCAGCTCCTCGCCGGAGCGCAGCCGGATTCCCTTCTCGGTGATCCGGTCGATGTGGTCGGTGACCACGGACGCGGTGCCCTTGTTGATCGCGGTGAACAGGTCGCCCTCGGGAATCACGCACAGCCGCTGGTCCCACGGCTCGTAGGACGGCGTGAAGTGCCGGTCCACGTAGGACTCGTCCTTGAGGAACTTCAGCGCGAGCCCGCGCAGCAGCTTCTTCACGCGCTCCGGGCGGCGCCGGGCGAGCTGGTAGAAGGCCTGGGTCAGCGTCACGTACTGGTAGCGCAGCAGGGTGTGCGCGAGCTTCGCGGGCAGGTACCGGCGCAGCCGGTCGGCGACCGGGTCGCTGCTGGGCAGCACGGTCAGGTAGGACGGCGAGCGCTGCAGCATCGTCACGTGCTCGGCGGTGCCGGCCAGGGACGGGATCAGCGTCACCGCGGTCGCCCCGGACCCGATGACGACGACCTTCTTGTCCTCGTAGGACAGGTCCTCGGGCCAGAACTGCGGGTGCACCCAGGTGCCGGCGAAGTCCTCGCGGCCGGGGAACTCCGGCTGGTAGCCGGCGTCGTAGTCGTAGTAGCCCGAGCACATGAACAGGAACGAGCAGGTCCAGCGTTTCGGGCCGGCCGCGGTCTCGGTGTGCACCGTCCAGCGGGCCGTCGCGGAGTCCCATTCCGCGCCGACGACCTTCGTGCCGAAGCTGATGTGGTCGCGCACGCCGTACTCGTCGGCGGCCTCGGCGATGTAGCGGCGGATGTCGGCGCCGTCGGCGATCGCCCTGCGCTCCCGCCACGGCTTGAACGGGTAGGCCAGGGTGAACATGTCCGAGTCGGACCGGATGCCGGGGTAGCGGAACAGGTCCCAGGTCCCGCCGAGGTTCTCCCGGGCCTCCAGCAGGGCGTAGTCCTTGCCTGGCAGCTCCTGCTGCAACCGGCAGGCGGCGCCGACGCCGGACAGCCCGGCACCGACGATCAGGACGTCCCGGTGTTCGGTGGCCGGGGGAGCGGCCTCCGGGGTGGACTGCGTCGCCGTCATGCGGCCTCCTCGTGTCTGCTCACTCGCGATCCTCGCTCGGCACCGAGTCTGCCCGAAACCTACTCCCGGTAACTTGACTCTGCACGACAACTACTTAACCTCACACGACATGGGGACGGGATCGCTCACCCGCGCGGCGGCGCTGCGCGGGCTGCCGCAGCTGGTGGACGAGCTCGGTGGCGACGGCGCGGGGCTGCTCGCCCGGTTCCGGGTCCCGGTCGAGGCCGTGGACGGGACCGGCGGCGACGGCGATGGGCCAGGCACCGGCGACGGCAACGGCCCGGACGCGCTGGTGCCGACCCGCTCGGTGGCCCGGGTCCTGGAGACCGCCGCGACCGAGCTCGGCTGCCCGGACCTGGGACTGCGGCTGGCACAGCGGCAGGGCCCGGAGATCCTCGGCCCGCTGGCGGTGGCGGTGGCGAACTCCCCGACGCTGGGCGACGCACTGGACTGCGCCGCGCGTTACCTCTACGTGCACAGCCCGGCGCTGCACCTCGCCCCGGTCCCGGATCCGGAGGGCGTCGCCGGGGTGACGGCGCTGGAGTACGGCAGCGTGGATCCGCTGCCGCCCCAGGTCGCCGACCTCGGCGTCGGGGTGGTGCACCGGATCGTGCTGCTGCTCGGCGGCGGCCCGTACGGGCTGCGGTCGGTGCACCTACCGCATCCGGACCTGGCCGGCGCGGCCCGGTACCGGGAGTTCTTCGACGCCGAGGTCCGCTTCGACCGGCGGGCTGCGGTGCTGCGCGTGCCCTCCGACCTGGTGCGACGCCCGCTGGCCGGCGGCGACGAGACGGTCCGGGCGATCGCCGTCGACTACCTGGAGACGCACTTCGACCGGCCGGACCGGTCGGTGACCGAGCGGGTCCGGATGGCGGTGGACCGCTCGCTGGGCACCGGGCCGGTCCGGATCTCCTCGGCGGCCCGGCTGCTGCGGATGCACCCCCGGACCCTGCAACGCCATCTTGCGACCGAGCACACGACGTTCGAGCAGGTGGTCGACGACGCCCGGCGGGACTCCGCCGAACGCCTGATCACCCGGACCGACCTTCCCTTCACCCAGGTCGCGGCGATGCTCGGGCTGGCCGAGCAGTCGGCGCTGAGCCGGGCGTCGCGGCGCTGGTTCGGCGCCCCGCCGCGCGAGGTCCGGCGCTCCGCAGGCGTCGCCCTCTGAACTCGCCGCTCGCGCGGTCTCCCGTGTGTGTGGCACACCCCGTGTCCGGATCGGCCGCACGGGACACGTCGTGCGCCGCTCGGTCGGGGTGGCGCGTTGCAGGATCGGGACCGCGGTCAGCGGGTGCGCATCACATAGCGGCGCTCGGCGTAGGCCAGGTCGTCGCGCCACAGCCGGGTCGCGGCCGCGGCCATCGCGGGCCGGATCGCCGGGGCCAGCCGGGACGCGACCGCGAAGCCGGGCCGCTCCGACCCGGCGACGACCGCCTCGATCACCGAGGTGCGCGGGCGACCGTCGGAGCCGGGCCCGCGCGGCGTCGCGTGCGTCTCGACGACCGACCCGACCCCCTCGCCGTCCACGATCCGCATCACCACGGTGCGCGGCTCCGGGCAGACGAACTCGGCCCGCACCGGCACCCCCAGACCGGGCCCGACCTTGAACGTGACGGTGACCAGGAACCGGTCGTCGGCCTCGGTCACGTCGGTGACCGCGGGCGCGTCGTCCACCCGGAGCCGCTGGAACGAGTAGGGGTGGAACCAGGCGCCGTGCCACGGGTCGAGCCGGTTGGCGACGATGTCCTCCGGCTCGCAGGTTCCGGTGAGCGTGGTGACCGCGTCCAGCGTGGCGCCCCCGGGCCGGGCCGGGACGACCGGGGCGTCGGTGGGGTCCTCGTCGCCGAGCTCGTCGAGCCGCACCCAGACCAGGACGCCGTCGTCGTGCGCGGGGTGCAGGGCCCAGCCGGGACCGGAACGGGCGCCGAGCCGCAGCCCGTGCCACCGGCAGACCAGCTCCCCGCAGTCGAGGGCGGCCAGCGCCAGTGGCGCGCCGAGGTGCGGGCAGGCGCCGGGCCCGACCCGCACGGTGCCGGTGGTGTCCCGCCAGGCGACCAGCTCGGCCCCGCCGACGGTCGTCCCGAACGGCCGGTCCGCCCGGACCTCCCTGCTCGCGGCGAGCACGAACCAGTTGCCGGACGCCCGTGAGCGGGCCCGTTCCAGCGCGGCCCGGATCAGCTTCGGGTCGGCGTCGGCGTAGGTCGGCTCCTGGCGTGCCCACGTCGAGGGCGGCAGCGGCTGCAGCGGCCACCGCGACGGCCAGCGATCGGTGATCCGGGACAGCGGGATCCGGGGGAGCAGGGTCATGGTCGTTCCTTCAGGGTCGTCGCGAGCGCATCGCGTGCTCGGCGGCGCGGCGGAGCGGGCCGAACCGGCCGCCGGTCGGGACGGTCTGCAACGGGTGCCCGGCCAGCCCCCAGCCGGCGAGCAGCCGGTTCGCGGCCTGCCAGCCGGTGCTCGCGGCGCGTTCCATCAGCGCGACCGGCAGGTCGATCCGGATCCCGTCGCCGGCCAGCACCAGACCGTCGACCGGGGTGTCGACGGTGGGCCGGCGCGCGAAGTCACCGACGCCGAACAGCGGGCAGTCGGCGCGCCACTGCACCAGCTCGCCGACCACCCGGGCGTCCGCGGTCTCCGGGTAGAGCGCGTGCAGCCGCTCCCGGCAGCGCTTGCGCAGCTCGGCGGTCCAGGCGTCCTCGTCGGTGCCGGGCGGCACCGCGGCCGCGTAGGCGTGCAGCTCGACGACCGATCCGCCGGTCCGCGACGCCCAGGATGCGGCGGCGTGCTCGTAGCGGTCGAGCACCGAGATGTTGTCCAGCGGGTCCAGCCCGCCGGTGCCCAGGAACGGCGGGCGGTCGGGGCGGACCGGCGCGTCCAGCCAGAGCCGCTGCACCAGGAACGGCGGCGCGCTGCGCAGGGCGGCGACGTCGTCGCGCCAGCGGTCCAGGGCGTCCGGGGTCGCGACGGTCCGGTCGGCCGCGTGTGGCGCAGGCGGAACGCGCATCGGCGCCGAGCCGAGCTCCGAGGCGGCGACGATGTCCCGCAGCCCCGGGACGTCGGTCGCCAGCACGACCGCGTCCACCTCGGTGTCGGCGGTATCGCCGTGCACCCGGAAGCGCCCGGTCCCGGTGTCGAGCTGCACCGAGGAGACGGTGACCCCGGTCCGGAAGGCCACCCCGCGGGTGGTCAGATAGTGCCGCAGCGGTTCCCACAGCGCGTCGGCGAACGAGCCGTCCGGGACGTCGAACATCAGGCCCTCGGAGGACCCGAGGAAGTAGATGTGGAACATCGTCGCCAGCTCCGCCGCCGACATCGTCGACGGCGGGGCGAAGAAGCTGCGGGAGAACACCTCGAACGCCAGGTGCCGGGCGGCGGGCGGGAAGTCGATGGCCTCCAGGAACGACTCCGCGTCGATCCCGTCGAGCGTCTCGTAGATCCCCGGCACCGACACCGCGGCCAGCGGCGCCGCGGCGCGCGGGTCGAGCTTCAGCAGGTCCCCGGGCCGGAAGGTCGGGCTGCGTAGTGCGAACAGCACCGCGTTCCACGGCGGGGTGCGGGGCAGGCCCCGGAAGCTGTCCCGCCGTCCCTCGGCGTCGACCAGCGGGTAGTCGTCGAGCGCCACCAGGCGTTCCAGGCCGGGATCGCCGCGCCGGAGCAGCTCGCGCAGGTTGTAGTACTGCCGGAAGAACGCGTGGAACCCGCGGCCCATCGAGACCGGCGTGCCATCGGGCAGCGACTCGGTCCAGCTGCCGACCCGCCCACCCAGGTAGGGCTCCCGTTCCAGCACCTCGACGGCGACGCCGCGCTCGGCCAGCCCGGTCGCCGCCGCCAGCCCCGCGATCCCGCCGCCGACGACCGCCGCCCGCGGCCGCCGCCCCAGCATCCCCGCGTCCCCGACCCCACCGGCCGCCGGATGCACCACCCGCCGCGGATCCACCGCCCCCACACCGGCGCGCACGTTCACGCCACCCCCGCATCCCCGCGTCGTGGAGCCATCGTGCGGGTGTGGGGGTGGTTGTGGGAGCGCGGGCGGGTGCCCAGGACGGTGTGGACGACGTCTCGTTGCCAGCCCGTCATGGTCTCGGAGTGCACGGCGTCGAAGCCGGCGGTGCGCAGGCGGTCGCGGAGCCGGGCGATGCCGTCGAAGCTGGTCACGCTCCGCCACAGGTGCCGGTACAGCGCGGTCTCGCCGGTGCTGACCCGGCCCAGCGGGACGATCACGCCCCAGCAGACGGCGTGCCACACCGCGCGGGCCCGTGCGGAGTCGGCGACCGAGTACTCGTGCAGCGCCAGCGTGCCGCCGGGGCGCAGCAGCTCGTGGAAGCCGGCCAGCGCAGCGTCCGGGTCGTCCAGGTTGCGCAGCAGGTAGGCGGCCAGGATCCCGTCGAACGGGCCGTGCACGCCGGCGTCGGCGAGCGCCTCGGCTGGGGAGAGCACGAACCGCACCGACGACGGCCACGGCTTGGACCGGGCCCGCTCCAGCATCCCGGCCGAGGCGTCCACGGCGACGATCTCCGCCCGCGGCGCGGCCGAGAGCAGCGCCGCGGTGGAGGCCCCGGTGCCGCAGCCGGCGTCGAGCAGCCGCAGCCCGGCCCCGTCGTGCGGGAGCCGCATCCGGGCCGCCGAGGCGCGCAGGTGCTCGTGGTAGCCGGGGTTGCGGCCGACCAGCCGGTCGTAGTCGCCGGCGCCGTCGTCGAAGTGGGTGGGCACCTCGGAGCGGGGGAGCCCGGCCCGCCCGACGAGGCCGGTGCGTGCGGGGGCGTGCTCGCCGTTCATGGCCGCGAGCCTAGGTGTCGTGACTCCGGACGTTGTTGACGGCGGCGTGTCAACTTGATCGGGGAGGGCCCCCGAGGCGGGGTGGGTGTGTCTGACGCATCCGCCGCGCACACCGGAGGCCCTCGATGGCGCACCGT
>NZ_JBKGXT010000018.1:0-148218 GCF_046546495.1 Pseudonocardia nantongensis
CGCCGTCTGGTGAGTGCACGAGCCCCGCAGCGGACCGGCCGACAGATCCCCTTGAAGACCCGGAGTCAGTCAGTCGGTGGGTCAGACCGACCGCTGCGGGGCTCACCTACATCCTCACTGTCAGTCGTCGATCCCGGCCAGGCCGGGTGGCGGCTCCCGACAGGGGTCCTGCGCGGCCGGGAGGTCGGTGGCGCTGCCGGTGATCCCGAGCCCCTCGGTCGCGGCGTACCCGCCCATCTGGTCGAACCAGTGCTCGGCGTTCCCGCGGGCGTGCCAGTAGCCCTTCGCGCTGATGAACCCGCTCTCGCCGCGGTCGGCCGCCCCGTTGCCGTTGGTGTCGCCGAGGAAGCGCATCCCGCCGCCGTCGGCCGCGACGACGTGCACCGGTGAGGGCAGCAGCCCGACGAGCTGCGCGGACTCGTCGACGGTCAGCAGCCGGCTGGACTTGCCGAAGTAGTACCAGGACGCCGCGCACACCCCGTACACCTTCGGCGCGAACTGGGCGACGTTGACGTAGATCTCCAGGATCCGCCGCTTCGGCATCACCAGTTCCATCGTCTCGGCCGGCGGGATCTCCAGCGCCTTGCGCACCGGTTCCAGCGGCGGGTACCGACCGGCCCAGAGGAACAGGTTCTTCGACGTCTGCTGGGTGATCGTCGAACCGGCGGGGTCGTCGGTCCCGTCCAGGTACGCCTGCACACGGGCCCACTGCTCGTCGTAGTCGACGGCCAGGACCCGGTCCGGGAACTGCTGGTCCTCCTGCCCCATCACGACGACCAGGAAGTTGCGCGAGATGTGGTCGGCGTCGGTCCAGCGCGCCACCGTCGGCCCGAAGTTCCACAGCCGGAACATCGTGTAGGGCGGGTTGACCAGCGTGAACAGCAGCACCAGCACCAGCGGCACCGTTTGGGCGATCAGCGCCCAGCGCACGATCCGCCGCAGTCCCACGGGCCGGCCGGCGCCGCGCCGGAACCGCGGCGGGCCGGAGGGTCGCGGGATCCGGGGCCGCGGGAGCGAGGGGATCCGGGGCCGGCGCCCCGGGAGGGCCGGGCGGCTCGCCGGATGGTCGGGACGCTCCCGCTCGCCGGGCGGGAGCGGTGCCGGCGGGTCGGCACGACCGCCGTAGCGGGGCGGCGGCGGACCGTCCCGGCGAGCTCCGCCACGCCGGGGCGCGGCCGGGGCGTCGGGCCGCGGGGCCGGGGCCGGGGCCGGGGCCGACGGGTACGGCAGGTCCGGAACCGGACCGGGCCTGCCCTGCGGGGGGCGCCCGGACGGGGGCCGCGGCGGGGTCGGGGGCGGCGCCCACCGGGGCGCCGCGGGCGGGGAGGACCGCGGCGGGACGGCGGGCGGCGGGAACCGCGGCGGCGGCCGGCGACCGGGAGGTGGCGAGGCGCGGCCGGGCGACGGGCCGGGCCGCGCGGGCGGCGGGCTCCGTCGCGGGTCGCGGGGGCCGTCCTGATTCAGCGGGTGCTCCTCGGGGTGGGCCACCGTCCGGACGGATGGCGCGCGCCCGACCTTACCGACATACCGGGACACCCGGAGCCGGTCGCGGAGCGTCAGCGCGGTGGCCCACCGGCGGGATCCACCGCCTCGACGACCTCGACGTCGTCGCCGACGCGCAGCTCGGCACCGGGGTCGTCCGGGATCAGGTTCACCCCGAACCAGACGCCCTGGTCGAACCGCCGGTGCCGGGCCAGCGTGACCATCGGCTCGCGGCCCTTCGCCGCCGTGCGCGGGTGCACGGTGGTCAGCACGCATCGCGCGCAGCCGCGGGCGACCCGGAACCCGGCGTCGCCGATCCGGATCCGCCGCCAGCCGTCCTCGGCCCACGGCGCGGCCCCGGACACCACGACGTTCGGCCGGAACCGGGTCATCGGCAGCGGCCCCTCCGCGGAGTGCGAGCCGGTTGCGATCAGCTCGTTCAGCGCGTCCAGCGAATCCTGCGCGGTGAGCAGCAGCGGGAACCCGTCGGCGAACGAGACCCGGTCGCGGGACTGCGAGAACTCCGGGTTCGGACGCCGCCGGTCCGGGTCGTCGAGGTGCAGCAGCCGGACCGGCTCGTCCAGCAGTGTGGAGAACCAGCGGTCGGCCTCCGGCCCGGCCGGCACCCCGGCGCTGTCCCAGCGGTGCACCCGCACCGGCACCGGTCCGGTCGCCGGATCGGGCACCGGCACCCGCAGTGCAGGCAGGCCCGGGCCGGTGACCAGCAGACCGTCGCCGTCCGGGACCGGTTCGGCGAGCACCAGCCGCGGATGGGTGCGGGCGGTGACCATGTCGCCGTCGGGGGTGGTGGTGAGCATCCAGCGCCGGTCCCCGGCGAGCCCGGCCCGCTCGACGACCACCCGGTCCAGGTCGGTGCCCCGGCAGGACTTCACCGGGTACCGGCGCAGGCCGGTGAGCCTCACCATCCGGAGAAGAACTCCCCGGACTGGCGCAGGGCCCGGGTGGTCGTGCCGACGATCAGCTCGGCCGGCAGCGTGACGTGCTCGGGGACGTGCCGGTCGCCGCGCTCCAGCAGCAGGCGCCCGGCCTCCCGGCCCTTCTCCCGGAACGGCTGGCGGACCGTCGTCAGCCCGGACCGCTCGGCCTCCGGGACGCCGTCGAAGCCGGCCACGGACAGGTCGTCGGGGACCCGCAGCCCGCGCGAGCGGGCCTCGCGCATCGCGCCCAGCGCCAGGATGTCCGAGGTGCAGACCAGCGCGGTGATTCCCGGGTGCGCGGACAGCAGCGCGGCGGCGCCGTCCGCGCCGGCCTCCGCGGAGTGCTCGAACCGCTCGATCACGGGCACGCCCGCCCAGTCGACGCCGGCCTCGGTGAACGCCGCGCGCAGTCCGGCGAGGCGCTCGCGCTGCACGCTGTAGGAGCTGCCCTCCTGCCGCGCGACGTCGGCCGGGCCGTCGTGCCGGCGCGAGCTCAGCCGCATGCACAGCACCCCGATCCGCCGGTGCCCCAGCTCCACCAGGTGCCGGCCCAGCGCGAGCGTCCCGGCCCGGTCGTCGACGCCGACCCGGTCGACGCCCCCGACGCCGGACGGCTGGTCGCACACCACGGTCGGCACCGGCCGCGCCAGCACGGCCCGGAAGTGCGGGTCGTCCTCGCTCACCGAGTAGACGACGAAGCCGTCCACCCCGGCCCGGTGGACGGCGTCGACGTCGGAGTGCTCCGGGCTGACCGGCACCAGCAGCAGGCCGGTCCCGGCCTTCTCGCAGGCCAGCGCCAGTCCCTCCAGAAAGCCGGTGGCGCCCGGGTCGCGGAACGCGTAGCTCAGTTCCTCGGTCAGCAGCAGCCCGACCGCCCCGGCCCGGCGGGTGCGCAGCGAGCGGGCCACCGGGTCCGGGCCCGGGTAACCGAGCCGTCGGGCCGCCTCCAGGACCCGCTCGCGCAACGGCGCGGACAGCTGGTCGGGGCGGTTGTAGGCATTCGACACGGTCGTCCGCGAGACACCGAGTTCGGCGGCCAGCGACGCCAGGGTCGCCGGCCGCCGCGCGTGCGGAGGCCCGGTCATTCCACGAACGGTAGTGCCGTGGTCACCGGCGTGAAAGTCCGCCCCGGTGCGGGACACGGCATCGTACTTGTCACATCTTCCCGGACGGGCGATCGGCGTAGAGTGAATTGAGAATGGTTTCCAATAAAGACATGCCGATACGTTGATAGGAGAACGGTTCGTGTCCCGAACCCCGTTCCGTCCCGCCGGGCTCGTGGCCGGACTCGCCGCACTCGCCCTGGGGCTCTCGGCCTGCGGCGGGTCCGCCGACCAGGGCGCGCCCGCCCAGGACCAGCAGGACCCGGAGCAGCAACAGCTCCCGGTCGTCGCCTCCACCGACGCCTGGGGCTCGGTGGCGCGGGCGATCGGCGGGAACTTCGTCCGGGTCGAGCCGATCATCGACTCCCCCGGCCAGGACCCGCACGGCTACGAGGCCACCCCGCGGGACGCCACCACGATCGGCGATGGGCGGCTGATCCTGCGCAACGGCGGCGGCTACGACGACTTCATGACCGGCCTGATCGACGCCTCCGGGAACGCCGCTCCGGTGATCGACGCCGTGCAGGTGTCCGGCCTCGGGGACGCCGAGGACGCCGAGGGTGCCGCCGCGGGGCACGAGCACGGGCACGACGAGGCCGGGCACGCGCACGGCGGGTCCAACGAGCACGTCTGGTACAGCCCGGCGACCGTGGAGAAGGTCGGGCAGGCCCTGGCCCGGGAGCTCGGCACGCTCGACCCGGCGAACGCGCAGTACTACTCGACCAACGCCCAGGCGCTCAGCGGCGGCATCGCCCAGCTGACCTCGAAGGCGACCGACATCGGCCGGCAGCACCCGGGGGCCCGGGTCGTCGTCACCGAGCCGGTCCCGGAGTACCTGCTCGACGCGGCCGGGGTGCAGAACGTGACTCCGCAGGAGTTCTCCTCGGCCGTCGAGGAGGGTACCGACCCGCCGGCCGCGGTCGTCGCGCAGACCCTGGGCCTGTTCGGCGCCCAGCCACCGGTGGACGCCCTGGTCCTGAACGGCCAGACCCAGTCGGCCGCCACCGACCAGGTCCGGGACGCCGCCGAGCAGGCCGGGGTCCCGGTCGTCGAGATGTCCGAGACGCTGCCCGACGGCGTCACCGACTACATGCAGTGGATGAACACCAACCTGGACGCCCTGGACGGGGCGCTCACACGGTGATCACCTTCCGGGAGGAGGCTGCTCGATCATGAGCACCCCCGACAGCAGCCCCGTGCTGTCCCTGCGCGGGGCGGGTCTGCGGTTCGGCGAGCGGACCCTGTGGTCCGGGCTGGACCTCGACGTCGCCCCCGGCGAGTTCGTGGCCGTGCTCGGCCCGAACGGGTCCGGCAAGACCACCCTGATGCGGGTGCTGCTGGGCCTGCTGCCGCTGTCCGAGGGCGAGGTCGCGGTCTCCGGCCACCCGCCCCGCCGCGGCAGCCCGGAGATCGGCTACGTGCCCCAGCAGCAGCCGCTGGACGCCGACCTGCCGCTGCGCGGGCGGGACCTGGTCGGGCTCGGCCTCGACGGACACCGGTTCGGTCCCGGCCTGCGCGGGCGCCGGCAACGTCGCGAACGGGTGGACCGGGCGCTGGCCGAGGTCGGCGGCACCGGGTACGCGGACGCCCCGGTCGGCCGGCTCTCCGGCGGCGAGCAGCAGCGGCTGCGGGTCGCGCAGGCACTCGTCGGCGATCCGGCGGTGCTGCTGTGCGACGAGCCGCTGCTGTCGCTGGACCTGTCCCACCAGCGCAGCGTGACCCGGCTGATCGACGAGCGCCGGCACACCGACGGCACGGCCGTGCTGTTCGTGACCCACGAGATCAACCCGGTGCTGCCGCTGGTGGACCGGGTGCTCTACCTGGTCGACGGCCGGTTCTCGATCGGCCCGACCTCGGAGGTGATGACCTCGCAGGTGCTCTCCGAGCTGTACCGCACCGAGGTGGACGTGCTGCAGGTGCGGGACCGGCTGGTCGTGGTCGGCGCCGACGACGCGGCGGGAAGCACCGCCGTGCACCCCGCGCACGGCGCGGTCGGGGTCGGGGGCGGTGCCTGATGGACGAGCTGTTCACCCTGGACGGCACCGTCGAGCTGCTCGGCGAAGGGTTCGTGCAGAACGCGCTGCTCGCCTGTGCGGTGCTCGGCCTGGTCGCCGGGCTGCTCACCCCGCTGGTGGTCAGCCGCGGCATGGCCTTCGCCGTGCACGGCACCTCCGAGCTCGCCTTCACCGGCGGCGCGGCCGCGCTGCTGATCGGCGTCGAGGTCGGGATCGGGTCGGTGGTCGGCGCCGTCGTGGCCGCGATGATCTTCGGGGTGCTCGGGCTCCGGCAGCGCGAGCGGGACTCGGTGATCGGCGTCGTGATGGCGTTCGGGCTGGGCCTGGGCGTGCTGTTCCTGTCGCTCTACGAGGGCCGCTCGGCCAACCGCTTCGGCCTGCTCACCGGCTCCATCGTCTCGGTGGACGGCACCAACCTCTGGGTGCTCACCGTGGTGGCGCTCGTCGTGCTGGTGACGCTGGCCGTGATCTACCGGCCGCTGCTGTTCGCCAGCACCGACCCGGACGTCGCGCTGGCACGCGGGGTCCCGGTGCGCGCGCTGTCACTGGTGTTCGCCGTGCTGATCGGCCTGGTCAGCGCGCTCGCGGTGCCGATCGTCGGGGCGATCCTGGTGCTCGCGGTGATGATCGTGCCGGGCGCGGCGGCGAACCGGGTCACCGCGAACCCGGTGCTCGCCACCGTGCTGGCGATCGTCATCGCCGAGCTGGCCCTGGTCGGCGGGACGATCCTGTCGCTGGCGCCGGGGCTGCCCGTGTCGGCCTACGTGGCGACGATCGGGTTCGTCGCCTACCTGATCTGCCGGCTGGTCGCCGGGCTGCGCGGCCGCTCCCCTGTCCGGGCCTGAACGCCGGTCGCCGCGCTTCGCTCAGCCCACCCGGCGGCGCCGGGCCACCTCGGCCAGCACCACGCCGGTCGCGACGGACGCGTTCAGCGACTCGACCTCCCCGGCCAGCGGGATCGACACGGTCACGTCGCAGGTCTCCCGGACCAGCCGGGACATGCCCTTGCCCTCGGAGCCGGTGACCAGCACCAGCGGGCCGGTTGCCAGGTCGAACTCGTCCAGCGAGACGTCCCCGTCGGCGGCCAACCCGGCCACCATGAGCCCGGCGGAGGCGTACTCGCGCAGCGTGCGGGTCAGGTTCGTCGCCCGGGCCACCGGCAGCCGGGCCGCGGTACCGGCCGAGGTCCGCCAGGCCACGGCGGTCATCCCGGCCGCGCGCCGCTGCGGCACGACGACGCCGTGCCCGCCGAACGCGCTCACCGACCGGACGACCGCACCCAGGTTCCGCGGGTCGGTCACGCCGTCCAGCGCGACGGCCAGCGCGGGGCGGCCGGAACCGGTCGCGGCCTCGAGCAGGTCGTCCGGGTGCGCGTAGTCGTAGGGCGGCACCTGCAGGGCCACGCCCTGGTGCAGGGCCCCGCCGGTGATCTTGTCCAGGTCGTTGCGCGGCACCTCGAGGATCGAGATGCCGGCCTCGGCGGCCAGCGCGACCGCCTCGGCGACCCGCTCGTCGGCCGACATCCCGGTCGCGACGTGCAGCGCGGTGGCCGGCACCCCGGCCCGCAGGCACTCGACGACCGGGTTGCGGCCGAGCACCGTCTCCGGCCCCTCGTTCTCGCCCCTGCGTCCGGCGACCGGCCGCCGCCGGTTCTGCTGCTCTGCGGCGGCGTTCCGCCGCGAGGCCGCCTTCTGCTTGGGGTGCCCGGGACGCATCTCCCCGGGCGGGGTCGGGCCCTTACCGCGCAGTGCGCGCCGGGGCTGGCCGCCGGAACCGACGACCATCCCCTTCTTGGTGCCGTCCTTGCGGACCGCACCACGGCGCTTGGAATTTCCGGCCATGCTCTCGTCTCCTGCGAAGCGGACGCCGCTCAGGCGTCCTTGAGGGTCCAGGTGGAACCGTCGGCGGCGTCCTCGACGGCGATCCCGGCGGTCAGCAGCTCGTCGCGCAGCCGATCGGCGGTGGCGAAGTCCCGCTCGCCCCGGGCGGCCCGGCGGCGCTCCAGCAACGACTCGACCAGCGTCCCGAGGGCCTGCCGCGCGGCGTCGGCGGCCCCGGTGTCGGCGTCGCCGGCGGCCAGCGGGTCCAGGCCGAGGACTCCGGTGGTCGCGCGCACGCAGGACGCCGCCCGCGACGCGCCCGCCGCGTCCGCGGCGTCCAGGGCGGTGTTGCCCTCCCGGATCAGCTTGTGGATCACCGACAGCCCGCCGGGCGTGCCCAGGTCGTCGTCGAGGGCGGTGGCGAACTCGGCCGGGACCTGCGCGGACACCTCCGGCAGGCCGTGCCGCTCGCGCACCCGGTGCACGAACGACTCGATCCGCCGGTACGCGGCGACCGCCTCGTCCAGCGCGGCGTCCGAGTACTCGATCGACGACCGGTAGTGCGGGCCGACCAGGTAGTAGCGCAGCTCCGCGGGACGGACCCGGCCGAGCAGCGCCTCGATCTGCAGCGTGTTGCCCAGCGACTTGGACATCTTCTCGCCACCCATGGTCACCCAGGCGTTGTGCAGCCAGAACCGCGCGAACGGGTCACCGGCCGCATGCGACTGCGCGCGCTCGTTCTCGTGGTGCGGGAACACCAGGTCGAGTCCGCCGCCGTGGATGTCGAACTCGGGTCCCAGGTACGCGGTGGCCATCGCCGAGCACTCCAGGTGCCAGCCCGGCCGGCCCCGGCCCCACGGTGTCGGCCAGCTCGGCTCGCCCGGCTTGGCCGCCTTCCAGAGCGTGAAGTCCAGCGGGTCACGCTTGCCGCCGGTGTTCTCGCCCTCGCCCTGGTGGACGTCGTCGACCTTCTGACCGGACAGCGTCCCGTACTCGGGCAGCGTGCGGACGGCGAAGTAGACGTCACCGCCCGCCGGGTAGGCGTGCCCGCGCTCGATCAGCCGCTCGATCAGCTCGGCCATCTGCGTGATGTGCCCGGTGGCCCGCGGTTCGAGTGACGGCGGCAGGCAGCCCAGCGCCTCGTAGGCGGCGCCGAAGGCCCGCTCGTAGGTGGCGGCCCACTCCCACCAGGGACGCCCGGCGGCCGCCGCCTTCTGCAGGATCTTGTCGTCGATGTCGGTGACGTTGCGGATCAGCGTGACGTCGTAGCCGGAGTGCGCGAGCCAGCGGCGCAGCACGTCGTAGTTCAGCCCGGAACGGACGTGCCCGATGTGCGGCGGGCCCTGCACCGTGGCCCCACAGACGTACATCGACACGGCTCCGGCCCGCAGCGGCGTGAAGGCACGCTGCTCCCTGGTCGCTGAGTCGAGAAGTCTGAGGCTCACATCACCAGGGTACGGACCTCCGATTCGTCCACTACGCAGGCCCGGGCCCCGCGGCACGCTGTACGACATGACGGTCCAGCAGCTCTACCCACGCCTGGTGGTGTCCGACGCCGACGCCGCCGTCTCCTTCTACATCGCCGCGTTCGGCGCCGAGCTCGTCGAGCGCTACACCGACGGTTCCGGCACCGTGGTGCACGCGCTGCTCCGCGCGGGCCCCGAGGTCTGGGCGGTGAAGGACGCCGACGGGATCGACCCGGCCCCGACCGGCCACGGCCCGGTGATCATGGCCCTCTACGTCGACGACCCGGACGCCGTCGCCGCCGCGATGGTCGACCACGGCGGCCGGGTGATCTTCGAGGTGGACGACCACCCGTACGGCGAGCGCGGCGGCCGGTTGGCCGACCCGTTCGGCCACATCTGGATGATCGCCGCCCGCACCGAGGCCCTCAACCCCGACGAGATCCAGTCCCGCACCACCGCTGCATACCCCGGCGGGTGACCGCGGGTCTCGTGGAGCCATCCCTCTACAGAGCCCTCACCGGCACAACGCGGGCCGGGGGGTGGGGGTGGGTCAGCCCGGCAGGAGGAGGGCCGTCGCCATGGCGGCGCGGCCCTCGCCGCGGCCGGTGAGGCCCAGGCCGTCGGTCGTCGTCCCGGAGACCGAGACCGGGCCGCCGAGGATCCCGGTGAGCACCGTCTCCGCCTCGTCCCGGCGCTTGCCGATCTTCGGGTCGTCCCCGATCACCTGGACGGCCGCGTTCCCGACCCGCCAGCCGTCCCGTTCCAGCAGCCGGCGCACCTCGGTCAGCAGGGTGGCACCGCTCGCGCCGGACCACTCCGGCCGGCCGGTGCCGAACACCGCGCCGAGGTCGCCGAGACCGGCCGCCGACAGCAGCGCGTCGCAGAGCGCGTGCGCCGCGACGTCGCCGTCGGAGTGCCCGGCGCAGCCGTGGGACCCGGACCAGAGCAGGCAGGCGACCCAGCAGTCCCGACCGGCCTCGACCGGGTGCACGTCGGTCCCGATCCCGACCCTCATCGACGTCCCTCCGCCGGTTCCACGGCCGCCCCCGTCAGCAGCAGCTCGGCGATCCGCAGATCCCACGCGGTCGTCACCTTGAACGCCAGCGGATCGCCCTCGACGGTCGCCACCGGGTCACCGAGGGCCTCCACCAGGCCGGCGTCGTCGGTGCGCGGGTCGGGCGTACCCGCGTGAGCGCGGCGCAGATCGTCGGCCCGGAAGCCCTGCGGGGTCTGCACCGCACGCAGCGCGGAACGGTCGACAGTGGACATCACCACACCGTCGGCGTCGACCTGCTTGATCGTGTCGATCACCGGGAGCACCGGGATCACCGCGGGGGCACCGGCCCGCACCGCGTCCACCACCCGACGGATCACACCGGCGGGGGTGAGCGGGCGGGCGGCGTCGTGCACCAGCACGACCTCGGCACCCGACCCGATCGCCGCCAGCCCGGCGGCCACCGACGACGTCCGGTCGGCGCCACCCGGCACGACGGAGACCGGACGCCCGGCCAGCAGCCCGGCGGCGTCCGGTACCTGGTCCACCGGCACGACGACCACCACGTGGCCCACGACGCCCGACGCCAGCACCCCGTCGACCGCACGCGCCAGCATCGACACTCCGGCGAGCTCGACGAACGCCTTGGGCGCACCGGCACCCAGGCGGACGCCGGACCCGGCGGCCGGCAGTACGGCGACCACCGGAGCGCGGTCGTTCACAGCGGGCTGCTCAGGCCGTCGCGGTGGCGAGCACCTCGTCGAGCAGGGTCTCGGCCCGCTCCTCGTCGGTGCCCTCGGCCAGCGCCAGCTCGCTGACCAGGATCTGCCGCGCCTTGGCGAGCATGCGCTTCTCGCCTGCGGACAGTCCGCGATCCTTCTCCCGACGCCACAGGTCGCGTACGACCTCGGCGACCTTGTTCACGTCACCGGAGGTCAACTTCTCCCAGTTGGCCTTGTACCGGCGGGACCAGTTGGTGGGCTCCTCGGTGTGCGGCGCACGCAGCACCTCGAAGACCCGATCCAGGCCCTCCTGACCCACGACGTCCCGGACGCCGACGACCTCGACGTTGTCAGCGGGAATGCGGACCGTCAGATCTCCCTGTTGGACTTTCAGGACGAGGTACTGAACTTCCTCGCCCTTGATCGTCCGAGTCTCGATCGCCTCGATGAGAGCGGCACCGTGGTGCGGGTAGACGACGGTCTCTCCGACCTTGAAAACCATGTGTCCTCTGGCCCCTTTCGCTGCTCCCAGGTTAACACGCCGCCCGGCCGGACCGCCGCAGGGCTTTCGCTGTCGTCGCAGGTCAGGGGGTTGACAACGCCGACGAAACGTGTCTACCGCGGGTGCGACGGCGGCGCGTCGCGTGCGCGCCGGTCGAACCGCCGCGCTCCGGCCCGGATCGGGCGGGCCGGGTTGTCCGGGTCGTCGCGTCGGACACATCACGCGAGGGGCCGGTCCCGGTCGCACGCCGGTGGACGGCACGCGACTAGGCTCTCCGGCGGACCGCGCGGTGCCCCGCGCCCCACCGCCGTCACGACGAGCCGGGAGCCGTTCCCGGCCGGCAGGAAGGACACGCCGACCGTGAGCCGCAACCGCCGCCGTCCCGCCCGGGCCCTGGCCGGGGTCGCCGGAGCCGTCGCCCTGACCGGACTGCTGGTCTCCGGCTGCGGCGCCGGTCAGCTCGCCCAGACCGCCGGGCAGGTCTCCGCCACCAACGGCCTCAACACCTCCGTCGGCCAGGTCGACCTGCGCGACGTCCAGGTCAGCTACCCGCAGAAACCGGCAGGCGAGGCCGCGCTCTACGCCCGCGGCAGCAACGCGCCGCTGCGCGCCACTCTGATCAACAACGGCGCGGTGGCCGACCGGCTCGTGGGAGTGAGCAGCCCGGCCGCCACCTCGGTCGCGGTCGGTGGCGATCCGGTCCTCCCGCAGGGCGTCGCGCTGGTCTCGACCGGCGGCACCCAGCTCACGCCGACCTCCAGCCGGCCGCTGCAGCTGCAGCTCGACGGGCTGACCCAGCCGATCGCCGCGGGCACGACGATCCCGGTCACGTTCGCCTTCGAGCGGGCCGGATCGGTCACCGTCGACGTCCCGACGGCGGTCCCGGCCGAGGGCGTGCCCGGCAGCGAGCCGGAGCGCGTCGAGGCCGGATCCGACGACCCGAACCGCCCCGAGACCGGCTTCGGCGGCGAGGGCGGCGGCGAGGATCGGCCGCCCTCGACCCGGCAGCCGTCGCAGCCGGTACCCGGCGATGAAAGCGGTCCCGAGCCGCTGCCGTCCGGGGGCGGCAACTGACCACCCGCGCCCGGGCCGCCCGTTCGGGCGGCTACCGCTGCACCGAGTGCGACCACCGCTCGGCCCAGTGGGTCGGGCGCTGCCCCGGCTGCCAGGCCTGGGGCTCGCTCGAGCAGATCGAGGCACCGCGCGCGGCCGCGGGCCGCACCGTCGTCGCCGGCGCGCCGAGCACCCCGGCCCGCCGGATCGCCGACGTCGAGCTGGACGCCGCGCGGGCCCGCCCGACCGGCGTCGACGAGCTGGACCGGGTGCTCGGCGGCGGGCTCGTCCCGGGCGCGGTCGTGCTGCTGGCGGGCGAGCCGGGCGTCGGCAAGTCCACCCTGCTGCTGGAGGTCGCCGCGCGCGCCGCGGCCCGGACCCGGGTGCTCTACGTGTCCGGTGAGGAGTCGGCCGGCCAGGTCCGGCTGCGCGCGGAGCGGACCGGCGGGGTGCACGACGAGCTGTACCTGGCCGCGGAGTCCGACCTGGAGTCGGTGCTCGGCCACATCGAGGACCTCCGGCCGTCCCTGCTGGTCGTCGACTCGATCCAGACCATGTCGACGTCGTCGGTCGACGGGACGCCGGGCGGGGTCACCCAGACCCGGGCGGTGACCGTCGGGCTGACCGCGCTGGCCAAGGAGCGCGGGCTGGCCGTGCTGCTGGTCGGCCACGTGACCAAGGACGGTGGCATCGCGGGGCCCCGGGTGCTCGAGCACGTCGTCGACGTGGTGCTGCACTTCGAGGGCGACAAGCACTCCGCCCTGCGTATGGTGCGCGGGGTGAAGAACCGGTTCGGCCCGGCCGACGAGGTCGGCTGCTTCGAGCTGCGCGACGAGGGCATCGTCGGCCTGCCGGACCCGTCCGGGCTGTTCCTGGGCCGCTTCGGCTCGAACGGCGACAACGTGGTCCCCGGTACCGCGGTGACCGTCGTGATGGACGGGCGGCGGCCGCTGCTGCCCGAGGTGCAGGCGCTGGTCGCGGGGGCGAACATCCCGAGCCCGCGGCGCGCGGTGACCGGCCTGGACGCCTCCCGGGTGCCGATGCTGCTGGCCGTGCTGGAACGCCGTGGCGGGCTCAAGCTGCACGACTCCGAGGTCTACACCGCGACCGTCGGGGGGATGCGGGTCACCGAGCCGGCCGCCGACCTCGCGATCGCGCTGGCCGTCGTGTCGGCCAAGCGGGACGTCGCGCTCCCCGCGGACACGGTGGTGCTCGGCGAGCTCGGGCTGGCCGGCGAGCTGCGCCGGGTGCACGGGGTCGGCAGGCGACTCGCGGAGGCGGCCCGGCTGGGCTTCACCCGGGCCATCGTCCCGCAGGACGCCGAGGTCGGCACGACCGGCATGAAGATCATCCGGGCGGCCTCGCTCGGCCAGGTCATGTCGAACCTGCGCTGAGGCGGACGGCCGGAGCGGCGCGGCCGACCCGGCTCAGCTGAGCAGCAGCGGCGCCGGGTCGCTGACGACGTCGCCGAGCCGGGCCAGGACCCGGTAGCCGCCGGCGGGCACCCGGTCCCGCTCCGCCCGGCACCCGGGCTCCGAGCCCAGCCCGCTCCAGGTGACGGCGAACGCCACCGGCTGGCCGGGGACCAGGGTCCGCAGATCCTCGGAGGCCGGGTTGACGCAGTCGTTCGACGACCAGAGCCGGTCGGCACCGTCCCCGCTCCAGACGGCGATCTCCTGCTCGGCGCCGTCCAGATCGCGCACGCAGGGCTGGCCGGAGACGTTCGTGACGACCAGCCGCAGCTCGGGCCGGGCTCCGGCGGGGTAGGCCGGCTGCCCGGTCTCGGCCCGCAGCTCGATCATGTCGTCGGCGCACGGGACCGGGCCGGTCGGCGGGGATGGCGCCGCGGGCGGCACCTCCACCGACGGCCGGGGGGTGTCGTCGGGCCGGACGGTCTCGTCCACCGGGCCCGCGTTCGGGGCCGCGGGCCCGGTGGACGCTCCCACCGCCGGTCCGGGGGGAGCACCGGACGGGGCGGGGGCGGGGAGCGGCGTCGGGGGAACGCCTGGCGTCGGGGACACCGGGGCCGCCGCTCGGGGGGTCGGGTCGGGCTCGACGTTCGCGGTGGGATCGGTGGGGGCGTCCGAGCCGCTGGGGAGCAGCAGCCACGTCGTCAGCCACAGCAGCACGAACAGCGCCAGCAGCGCGGCGCCCACCGCCGCCGCACGCCGACGCCAGTACACCGACGCCGGCAGGGGTCCCACCGGGTCCATCACGTCACTGACGGTAGATCGACGACTACTCGATGTCGTCGCCGACGCACCGCGGTACCGAAGGTCGGCGCAGGTCCACCCGCCCGAGGGAGCACTCGACCCCGGCCGGGTGAGCAGCCTCCGCGCCCGGGACGCGCCGGACACGTCCGGCCGCCACGGCCGACGGGTCGACGCCTGGTCGGGAACCACGGCCGGGCACCGCGCGGACCGACGGTGATCGCCGGCACCGCGGATCCTGGGCCCGGACGCCGATCCCACCCGGACGCGACCGGGTCGTGGTGAGCGGGCCGGACGCGGGCGCGGTAACGACGGTGATCACGGTTCGGGAACCGATCCGGCCACCGGCGGCCGGATCGTTGCCGGATCGGTGATCACGCCCCGGGGGCCGCCCGAGCGGAGGCCGCACGGGACACTGCGGTGGTGCTGGCCGAGCTGATCTCCCCGTGGTTCCGGGCGCAGGCCCGGGACCTGCCATGGCGCCGCCCGGAGACCACGCCGTGGGGCGTCCTGGTCAGCGAGTTCATGCTCCAGCAGACCCCGGTCGCCCGGGTCGAGCCGGTCTGGCTCGACTGGATGGCGCGCTGGCCGGCGCCCTCCGCGCTCGCCGCGGCACCGCGGGCGGACGTGCTGCGGGCCTGGGGCAAGCTGGGCTACCCGCGCCGCGCGGTCCGGCTGCACGACGCGGCGGCCGCGATCGCCGAGCAGCACGCGGACACCGTCCCGTCCGACGTGGACGCCCTCGAGGCGCTGCCCGGGGTCGGCTCCTACACCGCCCGGGCGGTGGCCGCCTTCGGCTACGCCCGGCGCACCCCGGTCGTCGACACCAACGTCCGGCGGGTGGTGGCCCGCGCCGTACACGGGCAGGGCGACGCCGGGCCGGCCCGGGTCAAGGCCGATCTCGCCGACGTCGACGCGCTGCTCCCGGTCGGCGACGCCGAGGCCGCCGTCGTCTCGGCCGGGCTGATGGAGCTGGGCGCGGTCGTCTGCACCGCGCGCTCGCCACGCTGCCCGCTCTGCCCGGTCGAGCACGCCTGTGCCTGGGTGACCGCCGGGCGACCGGCCTACGACGGGCCCCGCAGGCCGGTGCAGGGCTTCGCCGGTACCGACCGGCAGGTGCGCGGCAAGCTGATGGACGTGCTGCGCACCGCACTCGGCCCGGTCGAGCGGGCCGCGCTGGACGCGGTCTGGTCCGACGCCGGGCAGCGCGACCGCTGCCTGGACTCGCTGCTGGTCGACGGCCTGGCCGAGCAGACCGACGACGGCCGCTTCGCGCTGCCCGCCTGAGCGCCCGTGCCCACCACCGTCCGCCTCCGGCTCGACGACCCAGGGGTGCACGCCGTGGCGGAGCTGCGCTCCCGGGTCGCCGCTGCCGGGCTGCCGGCCGCGGCCGGGGTCCCGCACGTCACCGTCGCGGCGGCGGGAACAGTGCCGGCGACCGCGGTCCGGGAACTGACCGCCGAGCTGCGGCTGGTCGCGCTGCCCGCGCTCTGGCTCGCCACCCTCGGCTCGGTCACCGGCGACGACGACCGGCTGGTGCTCGCCGCCGTCACCGACCCGGAGGTGCTCGCGGTGCACACCGCGGTGCACGACGCGCTGGCCGGCCGGGTCCGCGGGGTGCACGCGGCACACCTGCCCGGGTCCTGGCTGCCACACGTGGTGCTGGCGACCGGACGGCCCGCCGAGGCGTTCGCGCTGCTGCACCCGGTCGCCCCGGTGCGGGCCCGGATCGTCGCGGTGGAGCTGCACGACTCCCGCACCGGCGAGGTCACGACCCTCGCCGGCTGACGCCGCGGGCGCCCGTCAGGCGGTCTGCCGCAGCAGGTCGGTGACCTCGGCCGCCCAGGCGGCCGGGGCCGCGTCGTGGACGAGGTGACCGGTGCCGGGCAGCCGGACGTGCCGGGTCCCGGGGACCCGCGCGGCGAGCAGCTCCAGCTGGCCCGGCGGCACGACCGACTCCCCGGCCTCGATCATCAGGGTCGGCGCCCGTACGGCGCAGGCCTCGTCGAGCAGGGACCGGCGGGTCCAGTGCGCGGCGATGGCGCAGGCGTCGTCGACGTCGGCGGCGAGCCACCACCCGTCGTCGCGCCGGACGGTGCAGTGGGCCATGTGCTCACCGACCTCCGGGCGCGGGCCGGCCAGCGCGGCGGCCACGGCGCTCCGGGACGGGTGCGGGCCGGCCAGCGCGGCAAACCAGGTCCGCATGTCGTCGAGCAGGCCCGGTGGCGTCCCGGTCAGGTCCAGCGGCGAGTCCTCGACGACGACGGCCGTCACCAGGTCCGGCCGTCGGGCCGCGGCCAGCAGCGCGGAGATCCCGCCCATCGAGTGCCCGACGAGCGCGGCCGGCCCGGTCCCGGCGAGCAGCTCCAGGACGTCGTCGGCGAGGCGTTGCGGGGACAGGTCGGCCCCGCGCGCGGACCGGCCGTGCCCGCGGGCGTCCGGGGCCAGCACCCGGCCGTACGGCTGCAGCGCACCGGCCCGCGGGCGCCAGCTCTCCGCACAGCTCATCAGGCCGTGCAGCAGCACCACCGGGCGCCCGCTCCCGCCGAACTCGACGACGGCCAGGTCCACTCCGTCGGACGTCCGCACGGCGTCAGGGTAGGGCTCTACGCTTCCGCCGTGGCCGACAGCGACGACGTGCGGCGGCTGGCGCTGGCGCTGGCCGGTGCCGAGGAGAACCCCAGCGACGGGTTCGACTTCCGCGTGCACGGCAAGGGCTTCGTGTGGTCCTACCCGGAACGGCCCCCCGGTGGGCGGCGCACGATCCGGACCGACGTCGCCGTGCTGTACGTCGGCGACGACGCGGAGAAGCAGGCGCTGCTGCTCGGCGAGCCCACGCTGTTCTTCACCGCCCCCGGCTACGACGGCCTGCCGCTGGTCATGCTGCGGCTGGAGCAGGTCGGCACCGACCGGCTGGCCGAGCTGATCGGCGATGCCTGGCGCATGCGCGTCGAGCAGGCCGGGGCGGGCTAACGTGAGGGCATGGCCGTTGTGAAGAT
Organism: Pseudonocardia nantongensis; assembly: GCF_046546495.1. Classification (NCBI taxonomy): domain Bacteria; kingdom Bacillati; phylum Actinomycetota; class Actinomycetes; order Pseudonocardiales; family Pseudonocardiaceae; genus Pseudonocardia; species Pseudonocardia nantongensis. The sequence continues at coordinate 17,305 of NZ_JBKGXT010000018.1, forward strand.
CAATGCGATCGAGGTTCCCGAGGACCAGGGGCCCGAGCTGGAGCGGCGTTTCGCGCACCGGCTCGGCGCCGTCGACGGGTCCCCCGGATTCCTCGGGTTCGAGCTGCTGCGCCCGGTGTCCGGAGACACCCGCTACTTCGTGCTCACCCGCTGGGAGACCGACGAGGACTTCCGGAACTGGATGGCCGGCGACGGCGTCGCCGCGCACGCCGGCGAGCGGGCGCGCCCGGTCGGGACCGGGTCGTCCGTGCTGGAGTTCGAGGTCGTCGACCTCGACAGGATCGCCGCGGAGTCCTGACCGGAGTGCCCGACGAGGTCGCGGCCGCCGCGGACATGATCGGCGGGGCGCAGGCCCTGCTGGTCACCGCGGGGGCCGGGATGGGTGTGGACTCCGGGCTGCCGGACTTCCGCGGCTCCGAGGGGTTCTGGCGGGCCTACCCGCCCTACGCCCGGCTGGGTCTGCGGTTCGAGGAACTGGCCGATCCGGAGCACTTCGCCGACGACCCGGAGCTGGCATGGGGCTTCTACGGCCACCGCCTCGAGCTCTACCGCCAGACCGTCCCGCACACCGGGTTCGACATCCTGCGGCGCTGGGCCCGGACCCGACCGACGACCGTGTTCACCTCCAACGTGGACGGACACTTCCAGCGCGCCGGGTTCCCGGCCGACGACGTCGCCGAGGTGCACGGTTCCATCCACCACCTGCAGTGCCTGCGGCTGTGCGGGTACGGGGTGTGGCCTGCCGACGGCCCCGACGGATCGATCGACGTGCCGGTCGACGAGGACACGATGCGCGCGACCGGACCGCTGCCGCGGTGCCCGGGCTGCGGCGCCCTCGCCCGGCCGGCGATCCTGATGTTCGGCGACACCGGCTGGGACGAGTCGCACGCGGCCCCGGCCCTGGCGCGGCACGCGGACTGGCTGCGCGAGCGGCGCGGGACCGGGCTCGCGGTCGTCGAGCTGGGTGCGGGCACGGCGGTGCCGACCGTCCGCCGGCGCTCGGAGCTGGCGTCGGCGGCGTCCGGGGCGCTGGTGCGGATCAACGTCCGGGAACCGGAGATCCGGCACGACCGCGGGGTCGGGATCGCGGGCCCCGCGGCCGCCACCCTGACCGCGATCGACGACGCCCTCGGCCGTCCCGGCACCGGCTGAACCCGGTCCAGGTCAGCCCCGCACGGGTCAGTCCGGCACGGCCGTGTGGTCCCGGACGACGAGGCCGGGCAGGTCCGAGAGCCCGGCCAGCGCGGCCGCGTGCACCTGTGCGGCGGGGACGGCACCGTCGACACCCGGCAGGTCGCGGGTCGCGGTGGCCGCGGCGACCACGGTCGGCGCGTAACCCAGGCTGAACGCGTTGCGCGCGGTGGAGTTTGTTCTGCAGATCGATCATGAGCAGGGTGGAGCGGGACAGCGGGGCCGGCTCGGCCGCCAGTCCCATCAGGCCGCGCAGGGTGTGTGGCTCGGACATCGGTGTCCTCCTCGGGTGCGGGCACACCGCGGGCCCGGGACGTGCCCGGGCCCGCGGTCGGTCAGTTGTCGTGCTGCTCCAGCGCCCGCCACTCGTCGTCGGTGAAGAGCCGGGAGCGGATCAGGAACCGGACACCCTCCGGCGCCTCGACCGAGAACCCGCTGCCCCGTCCCTGCACCACGTCGACGGTCAGGTGGGCGCGAGGGCGTCCGCGACGTGCTGCGCCGGGCCGAGCGGGTGGAGCTCGTCGAGGGCACCCGGTGGAGCGAGGAGGCCGGTTCAGTGCGGATCGGTGCGGTCGGGGATGCCGTCGTCGTCGGAGTCGAGCAGGCGTGGATCGTCCTCCCCCGCCCGGACGGCCTCCAGCTGGGCCGCCAGCGCGATCCCGGCGAGCAACGCGATCCCGGTGACGTTCGCCCAGATCAGCAGCGCCATCACGGCCGTGAGCGGGCCGTAGGTCTCGCCGAAGGTGTCCGCGACGACGATGTAGAGGCGAGCAGCCCGGACCCGCCCAGCCACGCCAGCACCGTCACCGTGGCTCCGGCGGCGAGCCAGGACGGCCCCGGCTGGTTGCGGCGGGGCGCGAACCGCAGCAGCGCCGTGACGGCGACGACGAGCAACACCAGCCCGACCGGCCAGCGGAGGACGTCCCACACCGTCTCGGCGCCCGGGCCCCAGCGGTAGACGTCGCGCACCGCGTCCCCGAACGGTTCCCCCGCGACGATCAGCAGCAGGCCGCTCGCCATCGCCACCCCGGCGGTCGCGGTGAGCAGCGCCGCGCGGGCGTACTTGGCGAGGGCGGGGCGGTCCCGCTCGGTGCCGTAGATCCGGTTCGCCCCCCGCTCCAGCTGGGCGAACGCCGACGTCGCGGCCGCGAACGCGGTCAGGAGGCCGAGCCCGAGCACCAGCTCACCGCGCTCCCCGGCGGGGGTGTCGTCGCGCTCCGGGTCCTCCCCGGGCTCCGCCGGGCCCGGGTCGCTACCGGTCACCGCCTGCTGGACGAGCTCGTCGCTGGTGCCCGGGGACAGCGCCAGCACCGTGCGGGCCACCACCTCGGACGCCCCCACGGCACCGGCCGCGGCGGACAGCCCGATCCCGGCGATGATCAGCGGCACCGCCGCCAGGGCGAGCTGCATCCCGAACGCTCGCGCGTGCGAGAAGCCGTCGCCGTAGCGGAAGCGCAGGAACCCGCTGCTCAGCAGGTGGCGCAGGCCGTAGCGGCGCAGGGTGTGCGCGGCGTCGTCGGCGGACAGCCGGTCGCCGGACATCAGCCGCGTCTCCGGCACCGGACGCACCGAGCTCATGGGGGCGAACCTAGTGCCCCTGCGACGATGGCGGCGTGACGGCGGGCCCGGAGCGGATCGAGCGGTTCGACGAGCTGGTGCGACGCGCGCGGACGCTCGCCGGCGGGCGCCGTCGCGGGCTGCTCGGCGTCGCGGGCGCGCCGGGGGCCGGCAAGACGACGCTGGCGCACGCCCTGGTCCGGGCACTGGCCGCCGCGCCCCCGGACGGCCTGGACGCGGGCTGGGTCGCGCACATCCCGATGGACGGCTTCCACCTGGCCGACGTCGAGCTGGAACGGCTCGGCCGCCGGGACCGCAAGGGTGCCCCGGACACGTTCGACGCGTCCGGGTACGCAGAGCTGCTGCACCGGCTGCGCCGCACGCCGGACGACGGGGACCCACCGGTGTACGCCCCGGCCTTCGACCGGGAGATCGAACAGCCGGTCGCCGGGTCGGTCCCGGTGCACCCGGCGTGCCGGCTGGTGGTCAGCGAGGGCAACTACCTGCTCGTCGACGACCCGGCGTGGCGGCCGGTCCGGGCCGCGTTCGACGAGGTGTGGTTCCACGAGACCGACGAGGCGTTGCGGCTCGAACGGCTCGTGGCCCGGCACGTCCGGTTCGGCAAGACCCCGGAGCGGGCGCGGGCCTGGGTCGCGGCCACCGACGAGCCGAACGCCCGGCTGGTCGCGACCGGGCGCGACCGGGCCGACCTCGTCGTCACCTGCGCGGAGTTCCCGGCCTGACCCGCGAGAAGGGGCCCGCCCCGGACGGATCCGGGACGGGCCCCTCGCGAGCCTGCGGCTACCTCACTCCTCGCCGCTCGCCATCGCGGTCGGCGGGGTGTCCGGCACCGGCTCCGACGGCTTGGCCTCACCACGGAAGGTGAAGTGCGCCTTGTCGTCGTAGGCCTTGGAACCCTCGTCGGCCTCGGTGTCGAGACCCTCGACGTCCACCAGCACGATCTGGCCGGCCTCCAGCTCGCCGAAGAGGATCTTCTCGGAGAGCTGGTCCTCGACCTCGCGCTGGATGGTGCGGCGCAGCGGCCGGGCACCGAGGACCGGGTCGAACCCGCGACGTGCCAGGAGCCTCTTGGCGCTGTCGGTGAGCTCGATGGCCATGTCCCTGTTGGCCAGCTGGGACTCCACCCGCCCGATCATCAGGTCGACCATCTCGACGATCTGCTCCTGGGTGAGCTGGTGGAAGACGACGATGTCGTCGATGCGGTTCAGGAACTCCGGGCGGAAGTGCTTCTTCAGCTCGTCGTTGACCTTGGTCTTCATCCGCTCGTAGTTCGACGCCTCGTCGTTGCTCGCGGAGAAGCCCAGCCCGACCGCCTTCGAGATGTCCTGGGTGCCCAGGTTCGAGGTGAAGATCAGCACGGTGTTCTTGAAGTCCACCACGCGACCCTGGCCGTCGGTGAGGCGGCCGTCTTCGAGCACCTGCAGGAGGGTGTTGTAGATCTCCTGGTGCGCCTTCTCGATCTCGTCGAACAGCACGACCGAGAACGGCTTGCGCCGCACCTTCTCGGTCAGCTGGCCGCCCTCCTCGTAGCCGACGTAGCCGGGAGGGGCACCGAACAGCCGGGACGCGGTGTAGCGGTCGTGGAACTCGCCCATGTCGATCTGGATGAGCGCGTCGTCCTCGCCGAACAGGAAGTTCGCCAGCGCCTTGGACAGCTCGGTCTTACCGACACCGGACGGTCCGGCGAAGATGAACGAGCCGGACGGGCGCTTCGGGTCCTTCAGGCCGGCCCGGGTACGGCGGATGGCCTGCGAGACGGACTTGACCGCGTCCTCCTGGCCGATGATGCGCTTGTGGACCTCGTCCTCCATGCGCAGCAGCCGAGTGGTCTCCTCCTCGGTCAGCTTGAACACCGGGATGCCGGTCCAGTTGCCCAGCACCTCGGCGATCTGCTCGGCGTCGACCTCGGCGACGACGTCCAGGTCGCCGGACTTCCACTGCTTCTCCCGCTCGGCCTTCTCGCCGAGCAGGGTCTTCTCCTGGTCGCGCAGGTGCGCGGCCCGCTCGAAGTCCTGCGCGTCGATCGCCGACTCCTTGTCCCGGCGAACGTTCGCGATCTTCTCGTCGAACTCCCGCAGGTCCGGCGGCGCGGTCATCCGGCGGATCCGCATCCGGGCGCCGGCCTCGTCGATCAGGTCGATCGCCTTGTCCGGCAGGTAGCGGTCGTTGATGTAGCGGTCGGCCAGGGTCGCGGCCGAGGACAGCGCCTCGTCGGTGATCGTGACGCGGTGGTGCGCCTCGTACCGGTCGCGCAGCCCCTTGAGGATCTCGATGGTGTGCGTGACCGACGGCTCGGGCACCTGGATCGGCTGGAAACGGCGCTCCAGGGCCGCGTCCTTCTCGACGTACTTGCGGTACTCGTCGAGCGTGGTGGCGCCGATGGTCTGCAGCTCGCCGCGAGCCAGCATCGGCTTCAGGATCGACGCCGCGTCGATCGCGCCCTCGGCGGCACCCGCACCGACCAGGGTGTGGATCTCGTCGATGAACAGGATGATGTCGCCGCGGGTGCGGATCTCCTTGAGCACCTTCTTGAGACGCTCCTCGAAGTCACCGCGGTAGCGGGAACCGGCGACCAACGAGCCCAGGTCGAGGGTGTAGAGCTGCTTGTCCTTCAGCGTCTCCGGGACCTCGCCCTTGACGATGGCCTGACCCAGGCCCTCCACGGCGGCGGTCTTGCCGACGCCGGCCTCACCGATCAGGACCGGGTTGTTCTTGGTCCTCCGGGAGAGGACCTGCATGATCCGCTCGATCTCCTTCTCCCGGCCGACGACCGGGTCCAGCTTGCCCTCGCGGGCCTGCTGGGTGAGGTTGCGACCGAACTGGTCAAGCACCAGCGACGACGACGGGGTGCCCTCACCCCGGCCTGCGGTGCCGCTCTCGGCGGGCTCCTTGCCCTGGTAGCCGGACAGCAGCTGGAGCACCTGCTGACGCACGCGGTTGAGGTCGGCGCCCAGCTTGACCAGCACCTGGGCCGCGACACCCTCACCCTCGCGGATCAGCCCGAGCAGGATGTGCTCGGTGCCGATGTAGTTGTGACCGAGCTGCAGCGCCTCGCGCAGCGACAACTCCAGCACCTTCTTGGCCCGCGGCGTGAAGGGGATGTGCCCCGACGGTGCCTGCTGGCCCTGGCCGATGATCTCCTCGACCTGCTGCCGGACGCCCTCCAGAGCGATCCCGAGCGACTCGAGCGCCTTCGCGGCGACCCCTTCGCCCTCGTGGATCAGGCCAAGGAGGATGTGCTCGGTCCCGATGTAGTTGTGGTTGAGCATCCGGGCCTCTTCTTGGGCCAGGACGACAACACGTCGTGCTCGGTCGGTGAACCTCTCGAACAATTCGCACTCCTTGCCTGCTGCGCCTCACGTACGCGTACGGCGCGACCAGCATCTGTAGTCCGGTCCCGGCTCGCCGGCACCAGCACTGCGCCCTCGCGTGACACCGCGCCGGTGAGCCCCTCGCGGGGCGCACCTCATACCACTGTATCGGTCGCAGGGGGTCGTGCGCCTCCACCTGACGTGCACCGGACGGCACACGGGCGGCAACACCGGCTCGGTCCGCCGTGTTCCCCGGCGGTCTCGGTGCCGATGCCCGCCCCGGCTCAACCGGCCTGGACCGCGGCCTCCTCGCGCTCGCGCTCGGCCGCCTTGAACTCGCGGAAGCCCTCCTCGTCCCGGCCCCGGCGCCAGTAGCCGGAGACCGACAGGTCGTCGCGGGTGACCCCGCGCTCGCGGGTGAGGTGCCGGCGCAGCTCGCGGACGGCGATCGCCTCGCCGTGCACGAAGGCGTGCACCCGCCCTGGCGGGAAGGTGAGGTCCCGGACGGCGTCCAGGAGCTGGGTGCCGTCCGGGTCGTCGGCACCGTCGGAGCGGTAGAGCCAGCGCACGTGGAGATCGGCGGCGCCGGGCAGCGGCAGCTCCTCGCCCGGGGCATCGACCTGCAGGATCGCGACCGCCGGGCGACCGGACGGGATCCGCTCCAGGGCGGCCGCGACCGCGGGCAGCGCGGCCTCGTCGCCGACCAGCAGGTGCCAGTCCGCGTCCGGGTCCGGGGTGTAGGCCCCGCCGGGCCCCACCAGCCGGATCCGGTCACCGGGCCGGGCGGCGGCCGCCCACGGTCCGGCCAGGCCGGCGTCGCCGTGGTGCACGAAGTCGATGACGAGCTCGCCGGCGTCGTGGTCGAGCGAGCGGACGGTGTAGGTGCGCTGCGCCGGCCACTGGTCCCGGGGGTACTCGGCGTGCACCCGGTCCATGTCCAGCGGTTCCGGGTACGTCACACCAGGGAGCGGAAAGAGGATCTTGACATAGCGGTCCGAGTGCGGGGTCTGCGGGAACTCGGACAGGCCGTCGCCACCGGCGACGACACGCACCATGTGCGCGCTCAGGCGTTCGGTCCGCAGGACCTCGAGTTCGGTGACGCGACGGGCCATCGGGCGGCCTCCCGGCGGTGGGGGAAAGGGCCCCGATCACGGTACCCCTCCCGCACCCGCACACCTGAGGCAAGCCTCGCCTGACCGAACTCAGTTCTCCTGGTGGTACGCCTCGAGCACCTCGGCCGGGATGCGGCCGCGGTCGGAGACCTTCATCCCGCGCTTGCGCGCCCACTCCCGGATGGCCTGGTTCTGCTCACGGTCCACCGAGGGGCGGCGGGCCGCAGCGTTCGAGGCCGTTCCTCGCCGGCGGCCGGCCGGGCTCGCCGCGCGGCGGGCCGCGGCGACGTAGTCGGCGAGCGCCTCGCGCATCTTCTTCGCGTTGCCGGTCGTCAGATCGATCTCGTAGCTCTTGCCGTCGAGACCGAACTCGATCGTCTCGTCGGCCTCGTCGCCGCTCAGATCGTCGACGAGCCGGACCTCCTTGATCTGCGCCATCTCCGCAGCCTCCCTGAATGACCGTGCACGTGTGGGGCGAACCGGACCGGCGCGTTACCGGCTTGCCAATCAGCAATACCCGGACGCAATGCTCGACATGCGCCGCACGGGAACCGATCCGATTCGAGCCTAACCGAGAATTGCACGACCCGTCGAGTCCGGGGCTCCTGGATTGCGGATCGCGATCGAATACCACACGTTCGGGCGGCGATACGGGAGGCGGCCACGGTGCGGTGGTCACCTCCGAATGCGAATCAGGATTCCCCGCGCACCAGCGGGAAGAGGATCGTCTCCCGGATCCCGAGGCCGGTCAGCGTCATCAACAACCGGTCGACGCCCATGCCCATCCCGCCGGTGGGCGGCATGCCGTACTCCATGGCGCGCAGGAAGTCCTCGTCGAGCTGCATCGCCTCGGGGTCGCCGGCCGCGGCCTTTCGCGACTGCGCCTGCAGCCGTTCCCGCTGCTCCACCGGATCGACCAGCTCGGAGTACGCGGTGGCCAGCTCGACCCCGAACACGATGAGATCCCAGGATTCCGACAGCCGCGGGTCGTCCCGGTGCGCCCGGGTCAGCGGCCGCACCTCGACCGGGAAGTCCCGCACGAAGGTCGGCTCGACGAGCGTGTGTTCGACGAGCTTCTCGAAGAGCTCCAGAACGATCTGCGCGGGCGTCGGGTAATCGGTGATGTCGACGTCGTGCGCCTTCGCGATCTCCTGCAGCACGGACAGTTCTGTGTCCGGCGTCACAGTCCGCCCGACGGCGTCCGAGACCGATCCGTAGAGCGTCACCGAACGCCACTCGCCGCCGAGATCGTGTTCCGTTCCGTCCTGGTGTCGCACGACCGTGGATCCGAACAGGGAACGCGCCGACGACTGGATCAGCTCCCGGGTCAGGACCGCCATGTCGTCGTAGGTGGCATAGGCCTGGTAGGCCTCCAGCATCGCGAACTCCGGGGAATGGGTCGAGTCGATGCCTTCGTTCCGGAAGACCCGGTTCAACTCGAAGACCCGCTCGATACCGCCCACCACGCAACGCTTCAGGTACAACTCCGGCGCGATCCGCAGGTAGAGGTCCGCGTCGAGGGCGTTCGCGTGCGTGACGAACGGGCGCGCGGTCGCGCCGCCGTGCAGCAACTGCAGCATCGGGGTCTCGACCTCGATGAAGTCGCGCTCGGTGAGCGTCTCCCGCACGGTCCGCAGCACCGCGGAGCGGGCCCGCACCGTCTCCCGCGCCTGCGGGCGGACGATCAGGTCGACGTAGCGCTGCCGGACCCGGTTCTCCTCGGACAGCTCGTTGTGCGCGGTCGGCAACGGACGCACCGACTTCGACGCCATCGACCACCCGTCGGCCTGCACGGAGAGCTCACCGCGCCGCGAGGTGATGACCTCGCCCCGGACCACGACGTGGTCCCCGAGGTCGACCATCGCCTTCCACCGGGCCAGCTCGTCCGCCCCGACCCGGTCCAGCGAGAGCATGGCCTGCAGCTCGGTGCCGTCGCCCTCGCGCAACGTCGCGAAGCACAGCTTGCCGGTGTTGCGCAGGAAGATCACCCGTCCGACGACCGTGGCCCGTTCACCGGTCGCGGTGTCCGCCGGCAGGTCCGGGTGGGCGTCGCGGACCTGGCGCAGCGTGTGCGTGCGGGGCACCTCGACGGGGTAGGCCTCGGCGCCGGCGGCGAGCAGCTCCGCCCGCTTGGCCCGGCGCACCCGCATCTGCTCGGGCAGGTCTGCCTCGGATCCGGGGTCGGTGGGGGTGCCGGGAGTGTTCACGGCAGGTCAGGCTATCCGGCACGCCGGCACGGCCCGGTGCCCGCCCCGGACGAGGCCGCGCGGGCCTCGGCGGCCGGCTCAGGCTGCGCGGGGGCGGTGGTGCCGCAGGTGGGTCAGGCGCAGGCCGTGCAGGGTCAGGTCCGGGACGTGGTGGGTGACCGTGTCGGCCCGGCCGTGGACGAGCTCGGCGAGGCCGCCGGTGACCGGCACGGTGACCGGCAGCGCGTCCGGGCCGAGCTCGGCGATGATCCGCCGGACCAGGCCGTCCACCTGACCGGCGGCGCCGAACAGCACCCCGGCCTGTAACGACTCCACAGTCGTCCGACCGATCACCGACCGGGGCGGGACCAGGTCCACCGGGCGCAGCGCCGAGGCCTGTTCGGCCAGCGCCTGCATCGCGATCTCGATCCCGGGCGCGAGCGCGCCACCCAGGAACTCACCGCGGGCCGAGACGACGTCGATGTTCGTGCAGGTGCCCAGATCGACGCTGATGCAGGTGGTGCCGAACAGGTGGTGCGCGGCGAGGCTGTTGACGACGCGGTCGGCGCCGACCTCACGGGGCTGGTCGACCAGCAGCGGGACGCCGGTCCGCACGCCGGGCCCGACGACGAGCGTCCGCATCCGGCCCGACCAGCGGCTCAGCAGCCCGCGCAGCTCCCGGGACGGTCCGGGCACCGTGGACAGCGCGGCTACCGCCGTCACCTCGTCGAAGTGCTTGCCGAGCAGTCCGGCGACGGCGAGCTCCAGCTCGTCGGTGGTCGCCCGGGTGTCGGTGCGCATCCGCCAGCGCTGCTCGGGCTCCGGCGCCAGCGACGACGGGTCGGCCGCGGGATCGCTCTCGGGGTAGAGCCCGAGCGAGACGTGGGTGTTCCCGACGTCGATGCAGAGCAGCACCGCTACCGGGCCGCGCCGGACAGCAGGCCGGATCCGGCCGGGGCGTGGCCGGGATCGGCGCCGAGGTCGGCGACCCGGTTGTCGGCGTCGACGAACACCACGCGCGGGGTGTAGTCGCGGAGCTCGGCCTCGTCGTAGGAACCGTAGGAGATCAGGATGACCAGGTCGCCGGGGTGCACCAGGTGCGCGGCCGCGCCGTTGATCCCGATGACGCCCGAGCCCGGCTCCCCGGTGATCGCGTAGGTCTCCAGCCGGGCGCCGTTGGTGATGTCGACGATCGTGACCTGCTCGCCCTCGAGCAGGTCCGCCGCGGCCATCAGGTCGGCGTCGATCGTGACCGAGCCGACGTAGTGCAGGTCGGCCTGCGTCACGGTCGCGCGGTGGATCTTGGATTTCATCATCGTGCGGTACACGGGGCCTCCTCTTGGCTACAGCGCGACGGGCACGTTGTCGATCAGGCGGGTGCTGCCGGCCCGGGCGGCGACCAGCAGCCGCGCCTCGCCGGACGCCGGGGCCGGGCCGAGGTCGGCGTCGCGCAGCTCCAGGTAGTCCAGCTCGATGTCCGGCTCGGCGGCGAGCTCGGCGCGGGCCGCCGCCAGCACGGCGTCCGGCCCACGGGCGGACACCGAGGCACCGGCGACGAGCGCCCGGGCCAGGACCGCGGCCCGCCCGCGCTGCTCGGGGTCGAGGTAGGCGTTGCGCGAGGACAGCGCCATGCCGTCGTCCTCCCGGACCGTCGGGACGCCGACGACCGACAGCGGGAAGTCCAGGTCACGCACCATCCGACGGACCAGCGTGAGCTGCTGGTAGTCCTTCTCCCCGAACAGTGCGACGTCCGGGCCGACGATGTGGAACAGCTTCGAGACCACCGTCAGGACACCGTCGAAATGGCCCTTCCGGACGGCGCCCTCCAGCTCGTCACCGAGCGCGCCGGCGGCGATGCGGGTCTCCGAGCCCGGCGGGTACATGTGCTCCACCTGCGGGGTGAGGACCAGCTCGACGCCCTCCTCCCGGCACGCCTCGAGGTCGGCCTCCAGCGGGCGCGGGTAGCGCTCCAGGTCCTCGCCCGCCCCGAACTGCAGCGGGTTCACGAAGATCGACACGACCGGGACGACCGTGCCCGGGAGCCGGCGGGCGTGCCGGATCAGCTCGCGGTGGCCCTCGTGCAGCGCCCCCATCGTCGGGATCAGCGCGATCTTCCGGCCGGCGCCGCGCAGGGCGCGGGTGACCGGGGTGAGCTTCGCCGGATCGGAGTGCACGGTCAGCCGGCCGGGCGCGTAGCCGTTCCGGGTGGAGCCGGCAGGGGCGGCGGAGCCGGGGGGGATCGTGCTGCGGCTCACTGTTCCTCCAGGGTCTTCTCGACGTCGTGCAGGGCGGACTCGTCCAGCAACCCGGCCGCCGCGGCGCGCCGTGCGGTCCGCCCGGCCAGTGCGCGGTAGGACGCGGCCAGGTCCGGGTCCGCGGTGGAGATCCGGTCCAGGTGGGTGCGCACGGTCCCGGAGTCGCCGCGGGCGACCGGCCCGGTCAGTGCGCGGTCGCCGTGCCGCAGGGCGTTGTCCAGGGCGGCGGACAGCAGCGGGGCGATCAGCCGTCCGGCCGGGGTGATCCCGGCCGACTCGAGCAGCTGGACGCAGTCGCCGACCAGGGTCATCAGGTGGTTGGCACCGTGCGCGAGCGCTGCGTGGTAGAGCGGCCGGACGGCCTCCGGGATCCGGACCGGCTCGGCGCCCATCTCGAGCACCAGGGCCTCGGCGACGCTCCAGCCGACGGCGTCGCGGGGGTCGGCGCCCGGGCCGTCCTCCTCCGCCTCGCCGGGGGCGGTGACGCCGACGCAGCAGGACGCGAGCCGCTCGACGTCCTCTGGGCGGCCGGTGAAGGTCATCGCCGGGTGCAGGGCCAGCGGCAGCACGCCCTGCTCGGTGGCCGGGGCGAGAACCGCCGCGCCCTGCGAGCCTGCGGTGTGCACGACGATCTGGCCGGGACGGAAGCAGCCCGCGGCGGCGAGCCCGCGGACCAGACCGGGCAGCACGTCGTCGGGGACGGCGAGCAGCAGCAGGTCGGCCCGGGAGGCGACCTCGTCGGGCGGGAGCAGGGGAACGTCGGGGAGCAGGTCCGCGGCCCGTTTCCGGGAGGCGCGCGAGACGGCGGAGGCGGCGACGACGTGGTGGCCCGCACGGCCGAGCGCGGCTCCGAGTACCGAACCGACACGTCCGGCGGAGACCACGCCGACGGCGAGCCGCGCAGGGCGGCCGGCATCGATCACAGTCAGGTCCGTTTCCTCCCGCTCCGGTCCAGCAGGGGTACCGGTCGGGCAATCCGCGGTGCGCGCGACCTCGGTGGCCGCGTGCCGGACGCGAGGATAGGCCGCGTCCCGCCCTGCCGGGCCCGCCGGTGACCGTCCTCACCCGGGTGGTCGGTGCCGCTCGTCGCATCCCGCGGATTCGCACCGGGATCCGACTCGGCAGCCCCTCCGAGGACGGCGTCGGCCCGGACCCGGTGCAAGGACCCCGGTCGCGGCCCCGTGCCTTCGCCGGGTCGGCGCATCCACACGGGTTCGCTGCGTTCGCACGGGATCGGACCTCGTGTGAACGCGACGAACCCGTGCGGATCCGGGTCGGGTCACGGAGCCACCGGGCCGCGGGTCAACCGGGTGCCGGGGCCGGGCCGGGCCGGGCCGGGCCGGGCCGGGCCGGGACTCAGCGTCGGTCAGGCGGGCGGTGCCGGCCGGGCGGGTCGGAAGGGCGGCGGACCGGGGCGGTGGGGCCGCTCCCGGGGGGCGGGGAGCCGGGGCCGGCCCCGTGCCCACCACGTCCACCAGCCGGAGCAGCCGGGGCGCCGCCAGACGGAGCGGCGGGAGCGGGAGGAGCCGCGGGAGGCGGAGTCCCGGGAGCGGGAGGTGGAGCGGCGGGAGGCGGTCCGGGGCGGCCGGTACGCGGCGGGACGGCGCCGGGCGCCGGCGCGGCACCGGCCGGAGGGCGACCGGAGCCGTCCCGCGGCACGCCGCCGGGGCCGGCGGGCCGACCGGGCTGGCGGGCGGCGAGCAGGTCGGTGGGGATCTTGTGGACGCCGGAGAAGCTGCCGTCCGCAGCCGGCGGCGGCGGGGGGCGCCAGTCCGGCGGCGGTGGCATCCGCCATGCCGCGGTGAGCGACACCGCGGAGTCCGGCCGTCCGATCGCGCGGGCCCGCGCTGCGAGGAGGACGGCGAGCTTCCCGTCGTGCGCGGCGGCCGCGCTCTCCCGGACCACACCGCGGGAGATCCGGTCCCGCATGAACGCCAGCTCGGTGACGGCGGCCTGGTATTCGGCGACGGCCTTCGCCGCGGCCCGCCCGGACTTGCGCCGCACCAGGGCCCGCCACCCCTTGCGCCGGGACAGCCGGGCGAGCAGCGGCACCTCGCTGGGCGCGATCCAGCCCGCCGAGGCGAAGCCGGGCAGCTGCGCGGCGACGATCCGCGCCTCGCGCCGCCGAGCGAACACCACCATGAAGATCAGTCCGGCGAACAGCGGCACCATCACGAACAGGTAGACCTGGAAGAACGCACCCGGCGAGGCCGCCAGCACCGACGCACCGTTCCACAACGCGTGCAGCAGTACCGCGGCGATGTATCCGGCGAGCAGGGCCAGCACCCGCACGACGACGCGGCGATGGAAGGCCGCGATCCCGGCCGCGATGCCGATCATGCAGGTGAACAGCGGGTGCGCGAACGGCGAGGCGACCCCGCGCACGAACAGCGTCGCCAGCACCCCGGCCGTCTGCGGGTCGGAGACCGCCCGGCCCAGGTAGAGGATGTTCTCGCTGAACGCGAAGCCGGCGGCCGTGATCCCGGCGTAGACGACGCCGTCGACGAGGCCGTCGAACTCCCGTCGCCGGAACACCAGCAGCCCGACCAGGAAGAGTCCCTTCGCCAACTCCTCGACGAGCGGGGCGACGACGACCGGCCCGAACAGGTCGCCCGCGCCGAGACCGGCGGCCACGTCGAGCACGGCGGACGCGCTGGTGTTGATCAGTAGCGAGACCAGCGCGGCGAACCCGGCGCCCCACAGGAACGCGCCCATCAGCATCCGCGGTGGTTCGGGCTCCCACCGGTCCACCCACAGGAACCCGGCCACGACGGGGACCACCGGCAGTAGCGCCGCCAGCGTGCCGATCACCACGCCGGCGGTCCCGATGGCCCGCTGCAGCACCCCGATCGTGATCACCGCCAGCAGCGCGAGCAGCACCAGCCCGACGACCGGGAGCAGCACGCCGCGCCGCTTCGCCGACGGGGCCGGAACCGCCGTCGGGATGTACGGCCGGCCGAGGGTGGGCATGGACATGACCCGCGAGCGTAGAGGGCGACCGGCCCGCGCACCGCCCCCGATGTCCGGCGAGGTGCGCTCAGGCGGTGGGGCGCGGGTCCCCGCCGCCGGGGTCGTCGTCCCGGTCGTCCGGGGCCCGGCAGCAGTGCTCCAGCCACAACGCACCGCCGACCAGCAGCAGCGCGCAGACCAGGCCGATGCCGGCCGAGACGCTGTCCGCCGCCGCGGCCACCACCACGGACGCCCGCGGCAACGTGTGCAACAACACACCGGCCCACAGTCCGGTGAGCACCGCCCCGCCGACCGACGACGCCTTGGCCAGCAGCACCGCCCGTGCGGCGACCAGCGCGGGCACCGGTGGCGCGCCGTGCCGGTGTTCGATCCGCCTGCGCAACAGCACCCCACCGACGATCTCGGCCACACCCAGCAGGCCGACCGTGACCCCGGCGGCCACCGGCAGCCCCGGCAGGTACGAGTACGTCAGTTGGACCAGAATGTTGCCCAGCAGCGTCGCGACCACCGCGATCCCGCCCAGGTCCCGGTACCGGGTCGGGGTGACCGTGGGCCGCGGGTCCTCCGGGCCCCCCGGCGACCGATCGGCCGGGCCGTCCGGACCGGACGCGGTCACGGCCGCCCCCCGGTCAGCAGGGGCAGGTCGTCGCGCCGGTGCATGCCAGCGCGGCCGGCCGGTCCGAGCCGTTCCAGCAGGTCGCCGACCGGGCCGTGTCCGTGCAGCAGCGCGTCCGGGTCGGCGACCAGCCAGGGCAGCAGCACCGTGCCGCGCTCCGGGGTGCCCGGGTGCGGCAGCAGCAGCTCGGGGTCCTCCGAGAGCACCGGACCATCCGGCCCGTCGACCTGCACGACGTCGACGTCGAGGCTGCGCGGCCCCCAGTGCTGCTCGCGGACCCGGCCCGACGCGTCCTCCAGCCGCTGCCCGCGGCGCAGCCAGTCCCACGCGCCCAGGCCCGGGTCGTCGGCGATCACCACGGCGTTCAGGAAGTCCGGCTGGTCGGTGACGCCCCAGGGCACCGTCTCGAACACCGGCGACGCGACGACGAGCGTGCCGACGAGATCGTCGACGACCGCCCGCAGGTGCCCGATCCGGTCCCCCAGGTTCGAGCCCAGGGACAGCACCGCGCGGGTCACGTCCGGGACCGCCGGAGCACGACGGCGACGTCGTCGAAGGTCAGCGGGATCGGTGCGGACGGCTTGTGCAGGGTCACCTCGACCTCCCGGATGCGCTCGTCGGCAGCCAGCACCGACTCCGTCACGGCCCCGGCGACCGACTCGATGAGGTCCCGCGACGGCCCACCGACGACGTCGGCGGCCCGCTGCGCGAGCGCGCCGTAGTCCAGGGTGTCGGCGAGGTCGTCGGAGGCGGCCGCGGCGGCCAGGTCGACGCGCACCACCAGATCGACGACGAACTCCTGGCCGTCGGCCTTCTCCTGGTCGAACACCCCGTGGTGGCCGTGCACGCGCAGCCCGCGCAGCTCGATCCGGTCGGGAGCGGCGGACGCGGAACGAGCCTCGGAGCCGCTCATCACTCGTCCTCCGGACGGTACGTGCCGGTCCGCGCCCGGGAGGCGCCGAGCCGGCACGCGGCGCTGACCGCGACGGCGTCCATCGTCGCGCCGACGTCGTGCACCCGGACCCCCCAGGCACCCGCGGCCGCCGAGAGCGCGCTGATCGCCGCGGTCGCACCGTCCCGGCCTGCGGGCGGGCGGAGCTCACCGCCGGCCGCGGCCAGCAGGTCGCCGAGGAACCGCTTGCGGGACGCCCCGACCAGCACCGGGAACCCGAGCGCCACCAGCACGTCCAGCCGGCGCAGCAGCGCCCAGTTGTGCGCGGCGGTCTTCGCGAAGCCCAGGCCCGGATCCAGCACGATCCGGTCCGGGTCCACCCCGGCCAGCACCGCGGCGTCGACCCGGGCCACCAGCTCCTGGCGGACCTCCCCGATCACGTCCTCGTAGCCGGCCAGCTGCTGCATGCCCGCGCTGTGTCCCCGCCAGTGCATGAGCACCCACGGCACCCGGGTCTCGGCGACGACCGCGGCCATCCGCGGGTCGGCCAGGCCGCCGGAGACGTCGTTGATCATCACCGCACCGGCGTCGACGCAGGCGGCGGCGACCTCGGAGCGGGTGGTGTCCACGCTGACCCGCACGCCCGCGTCGGTCAGCTCGCGGACGACCGGGACCACGCGCTCCTGCTCGGTGGGCGCGTCCACCCGTTGCGCGCCGGGCCGGGTCGACTCGCCGCCGACGTCGATGAGGTCGGCGCCGGCGTCGCGCATCGCGACACCGTGCGAGATCGCGTCGGCGCGGTCGAGGTAGCGGCCGCCGTCGGAGAAGGAGTCGGGGGTGACGTTGAGGATCCCCATCACCGCGCAACGGCCCAGGTCCGGCAACGCACCGTCCGGGGCGACCACTCAGGACCCCCTGATCAGCGAGAGCGCCTCCGCACGCGAGGATGCGGAGCTCTTGAACAGGCCGCGGACCGCCGAGGTGGTGGTGCGCGAGCCCGGCTTGCGGATGCCGCGCATGGACATGCAGAGGTGCTCGGCCTCCAGCACGACGATCACCGCCCGCGGGTCCAGCTTGCGCACCAGCGCGTCGGCCACCTGGGCGGTGAGCCGCTCCTGCACCTGCGGGCGCTTGGCGTACAGGTCGACCACCCGGGCGATCTTCGACAGCCCGGTGACCTGGCCGTCCACCGCCGGGATGTAGCCGACGTGCGCGACCCCGTGGAACGGGACCAGGTGGTGCTCGCAGGTCGAGAACAGCGGGATGTCCTTGATCAGGACGAGCTCACCGTGGCCCTCGTCGAAGGTCTTCTCCAGCACCGTGTCGGGATCCACGAAGAGCCCGGCGAAGATCTCGCCGTAGGCCCGGGCCACCCGGGCCGGGGTCTCCCGCAGGCCCTCGCGCTCCGGGTCCTCGCCGACCGCGACCAGCAGCTCGCGCACCGCGCGCTCGGCCCGGTCCAGGTCCACTCCCTCGGGTACGGCCTGGGTCACCCCGGCCGCGACCGCCGCGGACCGCACCGGCGAGGGGAGTCCGTCCGTCGTCGACGTGCTCAGTGTCCTGCCTCCGGGTTCGTGCCCCGCTGCTCGTCCTCGGTACCGGCCGAGCCGTCATCCGCGGGGGTTCCGCCGGGGCCGGGGCCGACGTCCGAGCCGGTCCACGGGCCGTTCTGGGCCGGTCCGTGCTGTCCCTGCCCCTGCTGCGGAGCCTGCCCCTGCTGCGGAGCCTGCTCCTGCTGCGGAGCCTGCCCCTGCTGCGGGCCCTGCCCCTGCTGCGGACCCGGCTGCCGGTCGCCCCAGTTGGCCGGGGGCCAGGTCTGGCCGTGCGGCGTGGTCGCCGGCCGCCAGTCCGGCGGCGCGCCGTAGTTGGGCGCGACGGCGGGCGGGGGCGCCGGGTAGCCGCCCGGCCGGTCCCCGGGGGATCCGGGCCGGCCGTTGCCGGCCTGGGCGCCGTTCCCGCCGTACGGGCCGCCGTTGCCCGGTGCGCCGGGGCCCTGGGCGGGCCGCTCACCGGAGCCGGACGGGGCGGGACCGCCGGTCGTGCCGTTGCCGCTGTAGCCGCCCTCGTTCGGGGCGTCCGGGCGGGCCTGGGTGGACCCGCCGGCCGGGAACGGGGACGCGCCGGGCAGCCCGGCCGCGGCGTCGTGGCCGTTCTCGCCGTTCGCGGAGACCCCGGACCCGACCGGGGCCGGGGTGCGCTCCTCCGCCGGCGTCGGCCAGGACTCGCCGCGCTCGAGGGCCACCTCGCCCCGGGTCTTGATCGGCGGCTTGTCCGACGGAGTGCGCTCGCCGAAGTCGTTGAACGCGGTGATCCGCGGCCGCTTCTCGACCGGCCCGAAGATCCGCTCCAGGTCCTTGCGGTTCAGCGTCTCCTTGTCCAGGAGCTCCAGGACCAGGTTGTCCAGCACGTCGCGATAGGTGTTGAGGATCTCCCACGCCTCGGTGTGCGCGGCCTCGATGAGCTTGCGCACCTCCTCGTCGATCTCGTGGGCGACCTCCAGCGAGTAGTCCGCCTGGTTGCCCATCGAGCGCCCGAGGAACGGGTCGCCCTGCTCGCGGCCGTACTTCACCGCACCCAGCTTCGCGCTCATGCCGTACTCGGTGACCATCGCCCGAGCGATCTTGGTCGCCTGGTCGATGTCCGACGAGGCGCCGGTGGTCGGCTCGTGGAACACCAGCTCCTCGGCCGAGCGCCCGCCCATCGCGAAGACCAGCCGGGCGATCATCTCGGCGCGGGTCATCAAGCCCTTGTCGTCCTCCGGGACGACGAGTGCGTGGCCCCCGGTGCGCCCGCGCGGCAGGATCGTGAGCTTGTAGACGGGCTCGAGGTCCGGCATCGCCCAGGCGGCCAGCGCGTGCCCGCCCTCGTGGTAGGCGGTGATCTTCTTCTCGCGCTCAGAGACGACCTTGGACTTTCGCCTCGGCCCGCCGACGACGCGGTCGACCGACTCCTCCAGCGCCGCCCCGTTGATCAGGTTGCTCTGCTCACGGGCGGTCAGCAGGGCCGCTTCGTTGACCACGTTCGCCAGGTCCGCACCGGACATCCCCACGGTGCGCTTGGCCAGCGACTCGAAATCGACGTCGTCGGCGAAGGGCTTGCCCTGGGCGTGCACCTGCAGGATCGCCTTGCGGCCGGCCAGGTCCGGCGCGGCGACCGGGATCTGCCGGTCGAACCGGCCCGGACGCAGCAGCGCCGGGTCCAGGATGTCCGGTCGGTTCGTGGCGGCGATCAGGATGATCCCGCCCCGGGCGTCGAAGCCGTCCATCTCGACCAGCAGCTGGTTCAGCGTCTGCTCACGCTCGTCGTGCCCGCCGCCCAGTCCGGCGCCGCGCTGGCGGCCGACGGCGTCGATCTCGTCCACGAAGATGATGCACGGCGCGTTCTGCTTGGCCTGCTCGAACAGGTCCCGGACCCGGGAGGCACCGACACCGACGAACATCTCGACGAAGTCGGAGCCGGAGATCGTGTAGAAGGGCACCGAGGCCTCGCCGGCCACCGCCCGCGCCAGCAGCGTCTTACCGGTACCGGGCGGGCCGTAGAGCAGCACGCCCTTCGGGATCTTGGCGCCGAGCGCCTGGTAGCGGCTGGGGCTCTGCAGGAAGTCCTTGATCTCGTAGAGCTCTTCGACCGCCTCGTCGGCCCCCGCCACGTCGGAGAAGGTGTTCTTCGGCATGTCCTTGTTCAGCTGCTTGGCCTTGGACTTGCCGAAGCTCATCACCCGGTTGCCGCCGCCCTGGGAGTTGTTCAGGAACCAGAACAGCAGGATCAGCACCAGGGCCAGCGGGATCATCGTGATCAGCAGCGTGGACAGGAACGAGTCCTGCCGGACGACGGTGTCGTACTCGCCGATGCCCTGGACCTGCCGCAGCGAGTCGAAGACCTGGCCGGAGTTCTGCGCCGGGTACTGGGAGATGATCTCCGTCACGCTGCCGCTGCCCGGGACGTCGATCGGGCGGTCCAGGGTCAGCCGGAGCTGCTGCTCACGGTCCTCGACCAGGGCGCCCGCGACGTTGCCCTGGTCGATCTGGGTCAGCGCGACCGACGTCGGAACCTCGGTGTAACCGCGGGTGTCGTCGAACAGCGAGCTGAACCCGAGATAGATCAGGAGCGCGACGAGGATCCAGATCAGCGGGTTGCGGAGCAGTCGCTTGCGGTCCATGCAACGTCGGCCTGGAGCGGCCTTCACCTTCCCGAGAGTGGTTCGCGGCGGCGGCGAGGTGTGGTGCACCGCCCCCGCCGGTCGGCCCTGACCCGCCAGGATAGCCCCACGTCCGGGCATCCGTGCCGGGCGGACCCGGGTCCCGGATCCCCGTCCGGAGCACCCTCGCGTTCAACGTCCGGTGGCTGCCGGAGGTTCCAGCACGGTTGCGTCACGGATGGTGTCCCGCCGCACACCCCGGGACGGCGGTGTGGGACAACTGACGGGCACGGCCGGTGCGCCGCCGCGGTCCGCGGCGTCCCGCGCACGTTCCGCCCGGCGGAGCAGGTGTCGACACGGCCGGGCGAGGTCCGAGGGCGGAGAGGTGCGGATGGTGCTGCGCGTGGCGGACGGCCCCCGGCGCACGGTGGCGGTGCTGACGGCCGGCCTGGCCGCGTCGGCGGCGCTCGCGCTGGTCACGGCACCGTCCGAGCCGCACGGAGCCGACGCCCCGACGAGCGCCCCGGAGGCCACCGCGGTCGGCGCCGCCACCAGCGCACGGGCCCTGCCGGCCGGACCGGTCACCGCGGTCTCCCCCGGCCCGGACGCGATCGGGCCGGGCACGGTCACCGAGACCGCCGGTGCCGGACTCTGCACCGCGGGCTTCGTGTTCACCAGCGGCGAACGGACGTTCCTCGCCCAGGCCGCGCACTGCGCCGGCACCGGCGACGAGGCCGAGACCGACGGCTGCACCTCGGCGACCGTCCCGCTCCGCACGCCGGTCCGGGTGCACGGCCGGGAGGGCACGGTGACCGGCTCGCTGGCGTGGAGCTCCTGGACGACCATGCAGACCCGCGGCGAGACCGATCCGGACACCTGCGCCTACAACGACCTCGCGCTGGTCGAGCTGCCCGCGGCCACGACGACCGGGGCGGCGGTGCCGTTCTTCGGCGGCCCGACCGGGATCGCCGACACCCCGCCCGCGGCCGGAGCGCCGGTGTACGGCCTGTCCAACGCGCCCGGTCCGGACGGCGCCCGGACCACGGCGGCGCGGGCCGGGACCGCGGCGGGCGAGGTCGGTGGCGGCTGGGGGCACGCGGTCTACACGATGAGCCCGGGCGTGGCCGGGGAGTCCGGCAGCCCGCTGCTCGACGACGACGGCGCGGCCGTCGGCGTGCTGTCCAGCCTCACCACGACCGGCGACCGGGCCAGCATCGAGTACACCGACCTGGGCCGCGCCCTGGACTACGCCCGGCGCACCGACGGCCCGACCGGCCTGACGCTGGCCGGCGGGGCCGGGTTCACCAGCACCCCGCCCGGGGTGGACCCGCGGGCACTGGCCACACCGGCGGGTCCGGCGCTCGGGCGCTGAGCCCGCTCAGGCGTAGACGGCCGGGTTCAGCGTGCCGATGTAGGGCAGGTCGCGGTAGCGCTCGGCGTAGTCCAGCCCGTACCCGACGACGAACTCGTTCGGGATGTCGAAGCCGACGTAGGGGAGCGGGACGTCGACCGTGACCGCGTCCGGCTTGCGCAGCAGCGCCACCACCTCCAGCGAGGCGGGAGAGCGGGTCTGCAGGTTGCCGCGCAGCCAGTTCAGGGTCAGGCCGGAGTCGATGATGTCCTCCACGATCAGCACGTGCCGGCCCGCGATGTCCCGGTCGAGGTCCTTGAGGATCCGCACCACGCCGGACGACGAGGTCGACGACCCGTACGAGCTGACCGCCATGAACTCCAGCTGGGTCGGGACCGGCAGCGCGCGGGCGAAGTCGGTCATGAACATGACCGCGCCCTTGAGCACCCCGATCAGCAGCAGGTCGCTCTCGCCGCCACCGGTGGTGACGTCGGCGTAGTCCTCGGCGACCCGACGGGCCAGTTCGGCGGTCTTCTCCCGCACCTGCTCCTCGGTCACCAGCACCGAGGAGATGTCCCCGTCGTACACGCGTTCCCGACCCCCTTGTTCGCCCTGTCGGCCCTGTTCGCCTTGTTCGCCGCTGTATCGATGCGCGGCTCACACGTTCGCCGAGCGGTCACTCCCGGTCACGCCCCCAGACGCGGTGGCGCAGCACGAGCCTGCCACGGGTCCGGATCAGCTCCAACCCGCCGCCCAGGGTGGGGCCACCCCGCCGGGAGTGCCGGGCGAGCAGCCCGTCGGCGGCCCGCAGCTGCTCGTCGGTGAGCGCCCGCACGCCGTGCCCGATCAGCCATTTCCGCAGGACCCGGCGTCGCACGGCGGCCGGGGCGGTGATCAGCGCGGCCGTGAGCGGCAGCACCGCGACGGGGTCGCCGGGGGTGGTGATCGGGTCCGGCGGGAGGCCCGCGGGTGCCGTCCCCGGTACCGGGCTGTCACCGGAATCACCCGCGCCGTCCGCCTGCGCGTGGCCCGGCCGGTCACAGTCGGTGGTCGGGTGGGTACCGGTTCCGGCTGTACCGGTCCGATCCGTGACGGTCCCCGGCTCCGGGGCCGGTTCGTCGTCGGGGCCGAGGCCGGCCGCCCAGCCGGACAGGGCGTCGTCGTCGTCGCGGAGCTGGCCGGCGGTGCGGGCCAGCGCGGCGGGCACACCGCCGCCGAGGACGTCGTCGAGCAGTGGGAGCACCTCGCGCCGGATCCGGACCCGGGTGAACCGCGGATCGGCGTTGTGCGGGTCGTCCCAGACGGTGACACCGGCCTCGGCGCAGGCCGCGACGGTGTCCGCCCGGCGCACGCCCAGCAGCGGACGCAGCCAGGGTGCGGCCCACGGCCG
Source organism: Pseudonocardia nantongensis (assembly GCF_046546495.1). Classification (NCBI taxonomy): domain Bacteria; kingdom Bacillati; phylum Actinomycetota; class Actinomycetes; order Pseudonocardiales; family Pseudonocardiaceae; genus Pseudonocardia; species Pseudonocardia nantongensis. The sequence goes on from NZ_JBKGXT010000018.1 coordinate 40,295, forward strand.
CATCCCGGCCATGGAGCGCGCGCCGGAGCCGCGGGCGAGGCCGAGCAGCACGGTCTCCGCCTGGTCGTCGAGGGTGTGGCCGAGCAGTACCGGCGAGTCCGGGTGCGGCCGGGCGGCGGCCAGCGCGGCGTAGCGGGCCCGGCGGGCGGCCGCCTCGGTGCCACCCGGCCCGGTGACCGTCACCGGGTGCACGTCCGCGTCCACCCCCGACGCGCGCAGCCGCCCGGCCAGCTCCGCCGAGCGCGCCGCCGACCCGTCCTGCAGCCCGTGGTCGACGACGGCGGCGAGCACCGGCCCGGACACGATCGCGCGGACGGCGAGCAGCAGAGCCGTCGAGTCGGCGCCCCCCGAGCAGCCGACGACCGGCGGTGCCGACCGCGCCACCTCCGGCAGCGCGGTGAGGGCGCCCCGCACCGCCCGCTCGACCCGGCGCGTAGCGACTCCCGACCCTCGTGTCATCGGCACCGCCGCGATCCCCGCCGCACCACCGACGCCGTCGCCTGCGAGCCCCGGCACTCGGCCCCGAGGGGCACCCTCGGGGCCCCCGCAGAGGCGAGGACGCCCCTCGGGACACGAGAGGCGCCGTCCCGGGCCGGCGCGCCCCAGCTGCCGGGAGTGCACGCGTTCCCGGGGGCACCCTCGAGGCTGCCGGGGCTGCACACGCTCCCAGGGGCACCCTCGGGGCCCCGGCAGGGACGAGGCCGCCCCTCGGGACACCCTGGCGGGGCCGGGAGCGATAACACGGTGCTCGACACGCGGGACGGCCGGTGGCGGTGGTCCGGGAGCCCGGTCAGCCGACGCGCCGCAGCCAGTCCGCGGGCGTCGCGAGCTCGGCGCGGGTCGGCAGCGTCTCCGGGGACTCCCAGACCCGGTTCAGCCCGGCCATCCCGACGGCGTCGGTGACCTCCCGGCAGAACGCGGCGCCGACGGCGTACTGGCGCATCTTGGCCTCGACGCCGAGCAGGCTGCGCAGCAGCCGGTCGACGAGCCCGCCGCCGCGGCGGCGCTCGGTGAACCGGGCCCGGATGGTGGCGACATCGGGAACCACCTCGGGGCCGACGGCGTCCATCACGTGGTCGGCGTGCCCCTCCAGCAGCGTGGACAGCGCGAGCAGCCGGTCCAGCACCGCGCGCTGCTCGGGCCCCTGCAGCAGCTCGACCAGGGCCAGCACGTCGGCCGGCTCGCCCTTCTCGCTGCGCAGCGAACGGATCGCGTCGGGTAGCCGGGCGAGCTTGGCGGTGTCCGGCTCCTGCAGCGACAGCAACCCGCCGACGAGGTCGGCGAAGTGGTCACGCAGCCACGGCACCGCGGTGAACTGCAGCCGGTGGGTGGCCTCGTGCAGGCACACCCACAGCCCGAACTGGGCGCCGTCGACGTCGAGGGACTGGGTGGCGGCGTGCACGTTCGGCGCGACGACCATCAGCCGGCCGGTCCCGTCCGGGCCGCCGAACGGGTCGTACTGCCCGAGCACCCGGGCGCCCAGGTAGGCCAGCAGCGCGCCGAGCTGCACCCCGGCACCGGCCGAGGTGACCGCCCGCAGCGGCCTCGGCGAAGCCGGCAGCTCGGCCCCGGAGGTGAGCGCGTCCATCCCGGCGACGGCGGCCCGCGCCCACGCGGCCCGGTCCAGCACGTCGGCGGGCAGCAGCGGCAGCCCGGCGCCCAGACCGGTGACCTCGCGGACGTGCCCCTCGGCCCGGGCCGAGTCCGCGCGCAGGCGCTCGACCAGCGCGGACGCGGCGGCCGGGGTGGTGCGCGGGCCGGGCTGCATCAGCCGGGTGGCGGTCGTCGAGGCCAGGGTCCAGTTCACCGGGAGCCCGTGGTCCACCGCCCCGGACGCCGGCGGGACGGCATCGGGCGCGGTCGATCCGGCCGGGCCGGGCGTCTCGGGCTGCATGCCGGTCACGCTACCCGCGGGGTCGGCCCGCAGTGCTTCCGCTGCGACCGTCGACCGCCGGGCCTCAGTGCTTCCGCTGCGGCCCTCGACCGCCGGGCCTCAGTGCTTCCGCTGCGGCCGTCGACCGCCGGGCCTCAGCCCCGACAACCGCAGCGGCTCAGCGACGCGGCGATCTCGTCCAGCGCGGGGCGGGCGTCGGCGGGCGAGGTCCCGTTGGACAGCAGGGCGAACACCAGCAGCCGGCCGTCGACGTCGGTGACGACCCCGGCCAGGCTGGACGCGCCGCTCAGGGTCCCGGTCTTCGCCCGCACCGCGCCGCGCCCGGCGACCGACGGGCCGCCGGTGAACCGGTCGGCCAGCGTCCCGCCGCCTCCGGCGACCGGCAGGCCGGTCAGGATCGGGCGCAGGTACTGCACGTCGGTCGGGCTGTCCGACTGGGCGGCGGCCGACGCGAGCACGGAGCCGAGCAGCCGGGCGGTGACCCGGTTGTCCCGGGACAGTCCGGAGCCGTCGTGCAGGGACACGCCGGTGACGTCGTAGCCGGCCTGCACCAGTGCCTCGGTGACCGAGCGCGACGCGCCCTCGAACGAGGCCTCGCCGTCCCGGGAGACCGCGACCTGACGGGCCAGCGCCTCGGCCGTCACGTTGTCCGAGGCGGTGAGCATGTACTCGACCAGGCTGGCCAGCGGCGGGGAGAACACCGAGCCCAGCGTCGGCGCATCGGGGGCGGCCCGCCCGGAGCGCACGTCGGACGCGCCGAGCTCGTCGGCCAGCGCCTGACCGGCCGCCTGCGCGGGGTCGCTCGAGCGGGGTCCGTCCTGCTCCTGCGGGGCGGTGCGGCCGCCGTCGAGCATCAGCGGGGACATCGGGGCGATGTAGCCGTCGGCGATGTCGCTCGCGCCCCAGCCCGGCGAGGTCTCCGGGCCCGTCCACAGGCTGGTGTCGGTGTAGACGGTGCTGATCGGGCGTCCCACGGCCTGCTTGACCTTCTCGGCCAGCTCGTCGATCCGGGCCGGTTCCGGGTAGAGGCCCTGTTGCCCCGCGGGCAGCGCGGTCAGCGACGGGTCGCCGCCGCCGACCAGCACCACCGAGTCCGGGGTCGGGCCGGGCACGACCTTGGTGACGATCCGCTGGCTCGGATCCTCGCTGAGCAGCACCGCGGCGGCGGTCAGCAGCTTGGTGGTCGAGCCGGGGACCATCGCCTGGGCGCCGTCGCGTTCCCAGAGCGGGGCGACGCCGCGCGGTGCGGACGAGTCCATGACGACGCCGGTGACGTCACCCAGCGCCGGCGAGCCGAGTTGCTCCTCCAGCGCCTGGGTGATGCCGGCGGTGGTGGGCACCGGCGCGGTCGGGGTGAGCGGGCGCAGCTGCGGCATCGGCACCGGCGGGAGGCTCGCCGCGGCGGGGCCGAGGCCGAGCTGGTCCCGGGTGTCCGGACCGGCCAGCGCGACCGCCCCGAACAGCGAGGCGAGCGCCATGACGGCGACGGCGATCACCGCCGTCCGCCGGGTGCCGCGGTCCGACCGGCGATGCCTGCGTCCCACTCCCACCTCCTGATCCTCACCGCCGACGTCCGGACGCATCCGGGGTCGACCTGTCCGGTCGGGGGTGCGACGCGGCACACACTCGGTCCGGCAGAGGTCACCGGCCTGCACCCCGGCGCCTCCGGTCCCTCACACTAGGGGGCAGTACCGACGCCGCCGGACCGGGCGGGCCACCGGGCCCGGCCGGACCGGCGCACCGTGACCCTCCTGAAGGAGCAACGAACCGTGGACTTCGACGTCACCATCGAGATTCCCAAGGGCGGCCGGAACAAGTACGAGGTCGATCACGAGTCCGGCCGGATCCGGCTGGACCGGACCCTGTTCACGGCCACCCAGTACCCCGCCGACTACGGGTTCGTCGACGACACCCTCGGCGAGGACGGGGACCCGCTGGACGCGCTGGTCCTGGTGCAGGAGCCGACCTTCCCGGGCTGCGTCATCCGCTCGCGGGCGATCGGGATGTTCCGGATGAAGGACGAGAAGGGCGGCGACGACAAGGTCCTCTGCGTCCCGAGTGACGACCCGCGCCAGGAGCACCTGCGCGACATCCACCACCTCGCCGAGTTCGACCGGGCCGAGATCCAGCACTTCTTCGAGATCTACAAGACCCTCGAGCCGGGCAAGAGCGTCGAGGGCGCCACCTGGGTCGGCCGCGCCGACGCCGAGCGGGAGATCAAGGCCTCCTACCAGCGGGCCAAGACCGAGGCCCACTGAGCCACCCCGCCCCCCGGGCCCCACCCCCTCCCAGCGTTGTGGAGCCGTGACGTGCCGTAGAGGCACCTCGGACGACGTCAAGGCTCCACAACGCGAGGTGGGGCGTAGGAAGCAGGGAGTGGGTCAGGCCTTCTCGAAGATCGCGGCCAGGCCCTGGCCGCCGCCGATGCACATCGTCTCCAGCCCGTAACGGGCGTCCCGACGCTCCATCTCCCGCGCCAACGTCGCCAGGATCCGCCCACCGGTCGCCCCCACCGGATGCCCCAGCGAGATCCCCGACCCGTTCACGTTCATCCGCTCGAAATCCGGCTCGGCGAACTTCCACTCCCGGGTACAGGCCAACACCTGCGCCGCGAACGCCTCGTTCAACTCGATCAGATCGATCTCGGCCAGCGACAACCCCGCCGCACCGAGAGCCCTCGCCGTCGCCGGCACCGGCCCGATCCCCATCGTCGCCGGCGGCACCCCGCCCAGGCCCCACGACACCAGCCGCACCAACGGCCGCAACCCCAGCTCCGCAGCCCTCTCCGGACTGGTCACCACACACACCGACGCACCGTCGTTCTGCCCCGACGCGTTCCCCGCCGTCACCGTGGCCTGATCATCATCGCGACCCAGGATCGGACGCAGCGTCGACAGCTTGTCCACACTCGAATCCGGCCGGATGTGCTCATCGGCCTCGACCACCGTGTCGGCCTTCCGACCCCGCACCGTCACCGGCACGATCTCCTCGGCGAACCGACCCCCCGCCTGCGCCGCCGCCGCCCGCTGATGCGACCGCACCGCGAACTCGTCCTGCTCCCCGCGCGGGATCCCATACTCGCGGCGCAGGTTCTCCGCCGTCTCCAACATCCCCCCGGGCACCGGATGATGCTCACCGCCCGCGGTCACCCGCCCCCGCGCCAGCGAGTCGTGCAACATCACCCCCGCGCCGCCCTTCACACCCCAGCGCATCGAGGTCGAGTAGAACGACGCCGACGACATCGACTCCGCACCACCGGCCAGCACCACCTCCGACGCCCCGGTCTGCACCTGCATCGCCGCATACAGCACCGCCTGCAACCCCGACCCGCACCGACGGTCGATCTGGATCCCCGACGCCGTCACCGGCAACCCCGCATCCAACGCCGCCACCCGCCCGATCGCCGGCGCGTCCATCGTCGGATAGCAGTTCCCCAGCAACACGTCGTCCACCGCAGACGGATCGAGCCCGGTCCGCTCCATCAAGGCCGCGATCACAGTCGACGCCAGGGTGTGCGCCGGGACGTCGCGCAGCCCACCCCCGAACCCGCCGACCGGCGTCCGCAACGGCTCACAGATCACCGCATCACGCATGTGCTTCTCCTCCTCGGTGTTGTCGGTCGCGGGGTCGGTTCGCGCGACTCAGACGTGCTGGCGGGTGAGCCACTCGGCGACCAGCGCGGGCTTGTCCGTGCCCTCGATCTCGACCGTCACCTGGGTGGTGATCTGGACGCCACCGCTCACGTCGGTCACGTCGAGGAGCTCGACCCGGCCCCGGACCCGGCTGCCGACCGGGAGGGGGCTCAGGAACCGGACCTTGTTCAGGCCGTAGTTGATCCCCATCCGCACGCCCTCGACCTTGTATACCCCCTGCACCAGCACCGGCAGCAGGGACAGCGTGAGGAAGCCGTGCGCGATGGGCGTACCGAACGGCCCGGTCCTCGCCCGCTCCCGGTCCACGTGGATCCACTGGTGGTCCCCGGTCGCGTCGGCGAACCCGTCGATCTGCTCCTGCTCCACGGTGACCCAGTCCGAGGTGCCGACCTCGGTCCCCTTCGCCGCTCGCAGCTCGTCGACTCCGTTGAAGACGCGCATCCGGTCCACTCCCGTTCACATCGTTGGTCGCTTCGTCGCCCCGGGCGACCGCTCGTCGCGCAGACCGCGCGACCGGTTCACCCGCGGCCCCTTCCTTACCGCACCTGCGGCACCTGTCGGCGGTCGAGTCGGTAAACCCACACGCCTCGTGCCGCGGATCATGCCCGTCCCGGCTATCGTCGGTCGGCGAGGAGCCGCCTGAGGACGGACGGCCGGCAGCCTCGACGGGAAGGCCCACACCGATGACACCGACCCTGCCAGTGAGACCGACACCGCCAGTGAGACCGACACCGCCACTGCGACCGACACCGCCACTGCGAGCCCGCACCGACTGGCGCCCGGACGATCGGGCCCGATGAGCGCCCCCGCCACCGCGCCCGGACTGGTTCACCGGGCCGTGCCCTACCGGGACCCGGAGCATCACGCTGCGGTGCTCGCGCGCCCGATCAGCGACGCCCTGGAGCACGACCGGCGCGCCCTGGTCGTCGTCGACCCGCGGTGCCGGTCGGAGCTGGAGCGCACGCTCGGGCCGGACGCCGGCGTCGAGTTCCGCGCGCCGGAGCAGGTGCACACGGCGCCGCCCTTCACCGTCGCCGGCCGCTGGGGCCGCGCGGTCCGCAACGCCCTCACCGACGGCGCCGACGGGGTGTGCACGGTCGGTCAGCCGGTCGAGCTACCCGGTACCGACCAGGCCTACTGGACCCGGCTCGACCTCGCGCTGACGCACGCGCTGCACGGCCTGCCGGTGACCCTGCTCTGCAGCTTCGCCGACGTCGACGGTGCGCGCGAGCGGGCCGGGCAGCTGCACGACGAGCTGCTGGTCGACGGCGCCCCGGTGCCGGGCGTGGGACGGCGGGCCGAGCACGAGCTGCTGGCCGAGAACCCGCAGCCGCCGCCGGAGGACCTCGGCGAACCGCTGCTGTCCGTGCCGGTCGAGCTGGGCGGGCTCGGGGCGATGCGCCGCCGGTTCGAGGAGACGGCCCGGCTGAGCGGGTTCGGCCCGCGCCGCGTCGAGGACCTGGTCCTGGCGGTGAACGAGCTGGTCAGCAACGGCATCGAGCACGGCTCAGGGAACCCGCTGCTGCGGGCCTGGCGCACCCCGGCCGGCCTGGTCGCGGAGATGACCGACGCGGACGCCTGCCGGCTCACGTTCCCCGGGCTGGCCGCGCCGCCGGCGGCCGGGGCGCGCGGGCGCGGCCTGTGGCTGGTCTCCGAGCTGGCCGACGTGCTGCAGGTCTGGACCGCCGAGGACGACCCGGACACGGTGCAGGGCACCGTCGTCCGGGTCACCATGACCCCGCCCTGAGCCGTGTCCGACCGTGCCGCCGACCCGGTCACCCGCTTCCTGCGCATGGTGACCGGCCCCGAACCCCAGCTCGACGAGGGCGCTCTGGCGATCGCCGCCGGCGCCGCCGCCGACCCGGGTACCGCCGCCGCGGAAGCGGAAGGGGCGCGCGCCGCCCTGGACGAGCTGGCCGCCGGCGTCACCGACCTGGACTCGCTGACCGCCCGGCTGTTCGGTGAGGCCGGGTTCGTCGGCAACAGCGCCGACTACGGCGACCCGCGCAACTCGCTGCTGCCCGACGTGCTGGAGCGCCGCACCGGCATCCCGATCACGCTGTCCGTGCTGGCGATCGAGGTCGGGCGCCGGGCCCGGGTGCCGCTGGAAGGCGTCGGGATGCCCGGCCACTTCCTCGTGCGGGAACCGGGCAGCGACCGCTACCTCGATGCGTTCGACGGCGGCCGGCGGCTGGACCGGCGCGGTTGCGAGGCGTTGTTCCGGGCGGTCACGGGCTCGGACACGCCCTTCGGCCCGGAGCAGCTGCCCCGGGTCTCGACCCGGCAGATCCTGGCCCGCATGCTGGAGAACCTGCGCGCGAGCTACCGGCGAGGCAAGGACCACGTGAACCTGGAGTGGGTGCTGCGGATGCGGCTCGGGCTGCGGCACAACGGGCCGGAGCTGGTCCGCGAGCTCGGCGAGGTGCTCGCCGCGCAGGCCCGCTGGGACGAGGCCGCCCGCCTGATGGAGTCCTGGGTGGACGGTCCGGGCCGCGGGTCGCGCTCCGGCACCGAGGTGCTCGACCAGGTACGGCTCGAGGCCCGCAAGCACCGCGCCAAGCTGAACTGAACCGGGGCCCGGGCGGGATCAGGTGTGCGGCGCGCGGGTGGGGGCGCCGGAGTCCTCGCCGAACCGCCACGGCTGCCCGGTGGACTCCAGCACCGCCATCCACAGGTCGCCGTGCGGGTCGACCTGGTTGCGCCGGCTGACCGCGAGCGACATCGGGATGTGCACGAACCGGCGGCGGACCCGGCCGACCACCATCGCCGTCCGGCCGGACATCGCCGCGTGCACCGCCGCCTGGGACAGCCGCACGGTGTAGACGCTGTCGTAGGGGTTCGCGGGAACGCTGCGGATGAGGTAGCTCGGGTCGACGTAGCGGACGGTGGTCTCCATCCCGGCTCCGGCGAACGAGTCGGCGATCCGCTCCCGCAGCCACGGCCCGACGTCGGCGAGCTTGGCGTTGCCGGAGGCGTCGGTGCGCCCGACCGGCGGCAGCAGCTCCTGCCCGGCTCCCTCCGCGACCACGACGACGGCGTGCCCCCGCTGCTCGACCCGGCGACGCAGGTGGTGCAGCAGGCCGGTCTCGCCGTCCAGCTCGAACGGCACCTCCGGGATCAGCACGGCGTCGGCGTCCGAGCGGACGAGCGAGGCGTAGCAGGCGATGAAGCCGGAGTGCCGGCCCATCAGCTTCACCAGGCCGACGCCGCCGGGGGTGGACTTGGCCTCCACCGTCACCGACCGGATGGCCTCGCTGGCCTGCGAGAACGCCGTCTGGAAACCGAAGCTCTGGTCGATGAACGGGATGTCGTTGTCGATCGTCTTCGGGATCCCGACGACGGCGATCCGCAGCCCCCGCTCGGCCACCACCCGCGCGATCTCCATCGCGCCCCGCATGGTGCCGTCGCCGCCGATCACGAACAGCACGTTGAGGTGCATCTGCTCCAGGCAGTCGACGATCTCCTCGGGGTCCTGCGGGCCGCGCGAGGTGCCGAGGGAGGTGCCGCCGTCCACGGCGGTGTCCCGGACCGACTCCGGGGTGAGCTCGACCACGTCGTGCCCGTAGGCGGAGACGAAGCCGCGGTAGCCGTTGCGGAACCCGACCACCCGGCGGACGCCGTAGTGGTAGGTCAGCGTGCGGACCAGCCCGGCGATGACGTCGTTCAGCCCGGGGCACAGCCCGCCGCAGGTCACGATGCCCGCACGGGTCTTCGACGGGTCGAAGTAGATCTCCCGGCGCGGGCCGCACGGCTCCAGGCCGGGCAGGTCCGCCAGCTCGACGCCGCGCGCGGTGATCCCGGCCGCGGTGTCGTCGAGCAGCACCCGGTCGTCGGTGTCGACGTAGTGCTCGGTGGTGCGGCGGGCGTCCAGCAGCGGGGCCAGCGGGGAGGTGATCCGGGCCGGGCCGAGGGTGTCGATCGCCAGGTCGTCCGGCTTGATGCCGCCGTGCTCCCAGGCCATCACGGGATCCCCTCCTCCTGCTCGTCCTGTCACCTCGTGCTGTCCCCGAGCGGAACCGGATCGATCCAGCCCTGGGCGTCGGGCCCGATCATCGTGCACCACCGGTGCCGGTGTCAGGTCGGGCCACACCTAGTGTGACGGGCGTGCCCCTCGCTCTGGTGACCAACGACGACGGCATCCACGCTCCCGGCCTGCACGCCCTGGCCCGCGGCGCCGCGGACGCCGGGTACGACGTGATCGTCGCGGCACCCGCGGGCGACGCCAGCGGCGCAGGCGGATCGGTGCGCGGCGTGGTCACCGACGGCCACGTCACCGTCACCGAGCAGGAGATCCCGGGCGGGTTCCCGGCGTTCGGGCTGGACGCCGATCCCGCGTTCATCGTGCGCGCGGCCGGGCAGGGCTGGTTGTCCCGCGAGCCGGACCTGGTGCTGGCCGGGATCAACCCGGGCGCGAACACCGGCAGTCAGGTGCTGCACTCCGGCACCATCGGCGCGGTGCTGGCCGGGGCGCTGAACGGCTGGTCCGGGATCGCGTTCTCGCTGCACTGCGGGCTGCGGCTGCCCGAGCACCCGCACTGGCCGGCGGTGACCGGGCTGCTCCCGGGGCTGCTGGAGCGCCTCGCCGGGCGTCCGGCCGGGACCCCGTGGTCGGTGAACGTGCCGGACGTGCCGGCTGCGGACCTGCCGCCGCTGCGCGAGGCCCGGCTGTGTGCCTCCGGCGCCGTCCGGGTCCGGATGGTGCACCGGGAGCCCGACGGCATGCGCCCCGGCGGCCTGCAGGCACTGGTCTCCGAGGACTACGGCGAGGCGGAGCCGGGCACCGACGTCGCGCTGCTCGACGCGGGCCACCCCACCGTCACCGAGCTCACCCCGATCGGGACCCGGGACGGCGTCACCGGCTACCCGGCCTGATCGACCGGTGACGCTGCCCGCCGGGCGTCGGCACTAGTGCTCGTCGGCGCCGGTCAGCGCGTGCTCCAGCTCGTCGGCCAGGTGCACGACCTGCCGGAACGGGAACTCGAAGCCGTCCAGGGCGGCCGGGCGCAGCGGGATGGAGTGCCGGTAGACGACCACACCCTCCTCGGCGGCGAGCCCGCCGAGGACCGACGGTCCGGCCAGCTCCAGCAGTCGCGCCAGGTCGACGTCGGCGATCCGGGCGACCGGGGAGATGATCTGCACCCACTCCTGCCCCGGGTCCGCGACGGCCGCCGCGGCCTCGGTCACCTCGACGCCGGGCCGGGCGGCGTCCTCGGTCACCCGGCGCACGACCACGAGCTGGGTCCGGTCACCGGTCGTCGGGAGCCGGAACCGCAGCTCGTGCGCGGTCTGCCGGACGATCTCGTACCGGACCACCACGTAGGAATGCAGATCGTCCCAGGTCGCCACCGTGTCTCCCCCTCGTTCGGCCGCGGCGTGTAGGGCCCCGGTCTCCGGCGCGACCCTAGCGCGGCCGCGGCAGGCCCGGTCCGGCCCGGCGATCACGCCCCGCCGGGGCGGGCGCCGGCCCGGTGCCCACCGGTCCGGGCACACCGGTCAGCCCTCCAGGCGGGTGGTGATGAGCTGGTCGACCGGGGCCCGGTCGTCGGTCAGGACCGGGGCGTCCCGGGCGAACGCCGCCGTGCGCGCCGGGTCGAGCACCGCGCCGGGCTCACCGGAGCGGGCCACCGCTGCCGCGAGCGCGGCCGGGTCGAGCGGCCGGTCCGAGCCGACCACGACCAGGTTGCCGCCACCGCCCGACGTGAACTCGTCCGGGCGGGCCGCCAGCATCGTCTGCCCGAACCGGGCGTCCACCGTGGCCGTCATCGCCCGTGCCAGGTCCAGCGGGTCGCGGTCGATCACGTTGAGCACGTAGAGCCCGTCCGGGCGCAGGACCCGCCGCACCTCGTCGAGGAACTCGCGCGTCGACAGGTGCCAGGGCCCCGACCGGGCCCCGAACGCGTCCCCGACGACCAGGTCCGCGGAGTCGTCGGGCAGCGCGGCCAGCCCGACCCGGGCGTCGCCGGTGCGCACGGTGACGCCCGGTACCGCACCGGCGCCGAGCTCCCGGACGCCGAGCTCGATCACGCCGCGGTCGAGCTCCAGCACGGTCGAGCTGCTGCCCGGGCGGGTCGCGGCCAGCCACCGCGGCATGGTGAGCGCGCCACCACCGACGTGCACCGCGTCCAGCGGATCCCGGGGAGCGAACGCGGTGTCGATCGCGGCCGCGAACCGCCGGGTGTAGGCGAACTCCAGGTGTGCCGGATCGCCGAGCCGGACGTAGGAGTGCCGCAGGTCGTCGAGCACCAGGTAGCGCCCGGCCGGGTCGGCGGGATCGGGCTGGACCGACGCGCAGTAGTAGGTGGTGTCGGCGTCGCACCGGCCCGGGACGGCGACCAGCGCGACGCCCAGCAGCAGCGCCGCCCCGCCGCCGCCGAGCAGGTGCCGCCACGGCCGGACCGGCGCGACGACCACCCCGAGGATCAGGCAGGCGACCGCGGTGACGATCAGGATCGCGCTCACCGGCAGCAGCGCGACCAGGATGAACCCGGTGGCGAAGGTCCCGGCCAGCGAGCCGAGCGTCCCGGCCGCGGACAGCCCGCCGACGACCTCCCCGGAGTGCTCCAACCCGGTCAGCCGGGCCCGGGTGACGGCCGGGCCCACCGCGGCCAGCGCCGTCACCGAGACCAGTGTGGACGCCGCGACCAGCAGGACCGCCGCGGTCGGCCCGGCGCCGAACACCGGGCCGAGCACCCGCACGATCGGGCGCACCGCCAGCGTCCCGAGCCCGCCGACGACCAGGGCGAGCGACGCCACCCACAGCGGGTCGTGCCGGTCGGCCCACCGGCCGCCGAGCGCGGAACCGAGGGCGATGCCGGCCAGCGCCACCCCGATCACCGCGGTCGTCGACTCCAGGGTCAGCCCGACGTAGGGGGCGACCAGGCGGGTCGCGAGGGTCTCGACGACCAGGATCGCCGCCCCGGAGACGACGACGGCGGTCCGGGCGAGAGCGAGGCGCACCCCGCCATCGTGCCGGGCGCGATCAGCCCTGGCGCAGGCGGAGCACCAGCTTGCCGGTGTTCTCCCCGCGGAACAGCTTCAGCAGCACCTCGGGGAAGTCGTCCACCGTGCCGTCGACGACGTCCTCCCGGCTGTGGATCCGGCCCTCGGCCAGCCAGCCGGCGAGCTCGCGAGCGGCCTCGCCCCAGCGCTCGGCGAAGTCGCTGACGATGAAGCCCTCCATCCGGGCCCGGTTGACCAGCAGGGACAGGTAGTTCCGCGGGCCGGGCACCGGCTCGCTGGCGTTGTAGGTGCTGATCGCGCCGCAGATCGCGACCCGGGCGCCGTAGCGCAGCCGGGTCAGGACCGCGTCCAGGATCTCGCCGCCGACGTTGTCGAAATAGACGTCCACCCCGTCCGGAGCCAGCGTGCGCAGTTCCTTCGCGACGTCCTGGGCGCGGTAGTCGATCGCGGCGTCGAACCCGAGCTCGTCGGTGATCCAGGAGCACTTCTCCGGACCACCGGCGATGCCGACCACCCGAGCGCCCTTGATCTTCGCCAGCTGCCCGACGACGCTGCCGACCGCGCCCGCGGCCCCGGACACGACGACCGTCTCGCCCTCGCGCAGGCCACCGACGTCGAACAGCCCGAAGTACGCCGTCATCCCGGTCATACCGAGCAGGGCCAGGTAGCGCTCCGGGGGGACCGTGGCCGTCGGGGTGACCTTCTGCAGACCCTGCCCGTCGGTGTCGAGGTACTCCTGGACGCCGAGCACGCCGGTCACCGTGTCGCCGACGGCGAACTCCGGATGGTTCGACGCGACGACCTCACCGAGCCCGAGCGCCCGCATCACGGCGCCGACCTCCACCGGTGGGACGTAGGACTTCCCCTCGTTCATCCAGCCGCGCATCGCCGGGTCCAGCGAGACATGGCTGACCTTGACGACGAACCGGCCCGCGGCCGGGTCGCCGACCGGCTCGGTGGTGTGCTCCCAGACCTCCGGCCCGGGCGTCCCGGTGGGACGCGCGGCGAGCCGGACCTGATGGTTGATCGAATCGCTCATGCCCCCGGTGTACCCCTCCACCACGCGCCACACCCGGGCGCCCACCCCACCCGGCCACGTCCGTGTTGTGGAGCCGGCCACACCGACCCCGGGCCGCCCTCGAAGCAGCGTTGGTGGGCGTGGGCGTGGGCTACAGGCCCAGGTGGCGGGCGATCAGCATCCGCTGGACCTCGGAGGTGCCCTCTCCGACCTCGAGGATCTTCGCGTCCCGGTAGAAGCGCCCGACCGGGTACTCGTTCATGAAGCCGTACCCGCCGAAGATCTGGGTGGCGTCGCGGGCGTTGTCCATGGCGGCGTTCGACGCGACCAGCTTCGCGATCGCGGCCTCGTGCTTGAACGGCCTGCCCTCGACCAGCAGCCGGGCGGCGTGCTGCCAGGCCAGCCGGGCGGTGTGCGCCCGCACCTCCATGTCGGCGATCTTGAACTGGATCGCCTGGTAGGAGCCGATCGTGTTGCCGAACGCCTCGCGCTCGTGCGCGTAGCGCAGCGACTCGTCGACGCAGCCCTGGGCCAGCCCGACCGACAGCGCGGCGATCGCGACCCGGCCCTCGTCCAGGATGGACAGGAACTGGGCGTAGCCGCGGCCGCGCTCGCCGAGCAGGTTCGCCTCGGGGACGCGGACGTCGTCGAAGAACAGCTCGCGGGTGTCCGAGCAGTTCCAGCCGACCTTGGAGTACTTCTGCGACACGGTGAACCCGGGGGTGCCGGCCGGGACGAGGATCGCCGAGATCTCCTTGCGCCCGTCCGGCTTCTCCCCGGTCACGGCGGTCACGGTGACGACCGAGGTGATGTCGGTACCCGAGTTGGTGATGAAGCACTTCGACCCGTTGATCACCCACTCGCCGTTCTCCAGGCGTGCGGTGGTGCGGGTGGCACCCGCGTCCGAGCCGCCGCCGGGCTCGGTGAGGCCGAAGGCGCCGAGGGCGCGGCCCGCCGCCAGGTCGGGCAGCCAGCGCGCCTTCTGCTCCTCGGTGCCGAACCGGTGGATCGGCATCGCGCCGAGCCCGACCCCGGCCTCGACGGTGATCGCGACCGACGAGTCGACCCGGGCCAGCTCCTCCAGGGCCAGGCAGAGCGCGTAGAAATCGCCACCCATCCCGCCGTGGTCCTCGGAGACGGGCAGGCCGAACAGGCCCATCTGCCCCATCTTGGCCACGATGTCGTAGGGGAACTCCTCGCGGATGTAGAGCTCCCCGATGACCGGGGCGACCTCCTTGCGCGCGAACTCCTCGACCGAGGCGCGCAGCGCTTCGTACTCCTCGGCGGACGTCGTCTCGGTGGTGGTCATGCCGGGTCCTCCTGGTGGGTCGGGGCCTCGGTGCCGATGCTCGTTCCGCTGTCGCTGCTCTCGACCACGAGCAGCACCGCGTCCTTCGCGACGGTGCCGCCGGACCGGGCTCTCAGCTCGCGCACCGTCCCGTCGACGGGGGCGGTGAGCACGTGTTCCATCTTCATGGCCTCGACGACCACCAGCTTCTGGCCGGCGGTCACGGTGTCGCCCTCGGCGACCTCGACGACGGTCACCGTGCCCGGCATCGGCGAGGTGACCGGGCCGCCGCCGTCGGCGGCCGCGGTGCGGGCGGCTTCGAGGGGCTCCTGCTCCCGGACGCCCCAGGTGTGGCCGTCCCGGGATAGCCACAGCACGCCGTCGGGGCCCTGGGCGGCGGCGTACCGGCGGGTGCGGCCGTCCTGGGTGTGCTCCAGCGCGGTGCCCCCTGCGGCCACGGCGCCGCCGACCGCCACGGTGCGGCACCGGACGACCGTCCCGGCCGCGGTCACCGACGCCGGTTCCGAGCCGGCCGTCCCGCCGTCGGAGCCGGGCTCGGGGTCGGGGCCGGCACCGGCGTCGGAGCCGGCACCGGCGTCGCCGGGCACGGCCAGGTCGAAGCCGGACGCCCGGCCGCGCACCCGCACCTCGACGGTGTCGGCGCCCCCGCCCACCAGCCGGCGTGCGGTCCAGGCCGGCTCACCGACCCGCCAGCCGCCGGGCACGTCGAACGGGTCCACCACGGGCCCGGCCGGTTCCAGCCGCAGCAGGGCGTGACCGGCCGCGGCACCGAAGACGTCCGCCGGGACGTCGCCGGTCACCAGCGCCGCGCCGCGGCGCGCGATCAGGCCGGTGTCCAGGTTGCCGGCGCGGACGTCGTCGTCGGCGAGCAGCGACCGCAGGAACCCGATGTTCGAGTCCAGCCCGAGCAGCACGGTGCCGGCGAGCGCGGCGTCCAGGCGGCGGAGCGCCTCGTCCCGGGTCGCGCCGTGCGCGATCACCTTGGCCAGCATCGGGTCGTAGTCCGAGCCGACGACGCTGCCGGTCTCGATCCCGGCGTCCACCCGCACCCCGGCCGGGGCCGCCCACGCGAGCACGGGACCGCCGGAGGGCAGGAAGGTCAGCGCGTCCCCGGCCTCGATGCCCGCGCCGCCTGCGCTGCGCGGGGTGACGGCAGCCGCCTCGGCGTACACCCGAGCCTCGACCGCGTGCCCGGTCAGCACGACGTCGTCCTGACCGATCGGGAGCGGCTCGCCGGCCGCCACGCGGAGCTGCAGCTCGACCAGGTCCAGCCCGGTGACCTCCTCGGTGACCGGGTGCTCGACCTGCAGGCGAGTGTTCATCTCCAGGAAGAAGAACTCCAGCCCGGGGGCTCCATCCCCCGACGCCCGGCCGCCGCCCTCCACGATGAACTCGACCGTCCCGGCGCCCGTGTAGCCCACGGCACGGGCGGCCTCGCAGGCCGCGGCACCCATCGAGGACCGCTGCTCGGGGGTGAGCAGGGCCGACGGCGCCTCCTCGATGATCTTCTGGTGGCGGCGCTGCAGCGAGCACTCCCGCTCGCCGAGGTGCACGACGTTCCCGTGCCCGTCGGCCATGACCTGGATCTCGATGTGCCGCGGGGTGGCGACCAGGCGCTCGACGAGCAGGGTGTCGTCGCCGAACGAGCCGCGCGCCTCCCGGCGGGCCCCGGCGATCGCGTCGGCGAGGTCGGCCGCACCGTGTACCTCGCGCATGCCCTTGCCGCCACCACCGGCCGACGGCTTGAGCAGCACCGGGTAGCCGATCTCGGTGACGACCTCGACGAGGTCGTCATCGGACAGACCTGCCCCGTCGGAACCGGGCACCACGGGCACCCCGGCCTTCGCGACGGTCTGCTTCGCGCGGACCTTGTCGCCCATCGCGTCGATCGCCGACGACGGCGGTCCGACGAAGGTGATCCCGGCCTGCTCGCAGGCGGCCGCGAACGCGGTGTTCTCGGACAGGAACCCGTAGCCGGGATGGATCGCCTGCGCTCCGGTGGCCCTGGCCGCGGCGATCACGTTCTCGATCGACAGATACGACTCCGCCGCGGCGGCCGGGCCGATCCGGACGGCCTCGTCGGCGGCCCGGACATGTGGGGCGTCGCTGTCCGCGTCGGAGTACACGGCGACGCTGCGCACCCCGAGCGCGCGCAGCGTCCGGATCACGCGGACCGCGATCTCGCCGCGGTTCGCGACCAGCACCGTGGAGAACATCGGTTCCTCTTCCAGGTCGACCAACGGGGGCGGAGCCGCCGTTGGTTGGGTTGCGCGGTTGGGGGCTTGGTTGGGTTGCGTAGTTCGGGGGGCTGACGGGGGCGGAGCCCCCGTCGGATCACATCCGGAAGACGCCGAAGGCCGGGTCGGCCAGGGGTGCGTTGGCGGCGACGGACAGGGACAGGCCCAGCACGGTGCGGGTGTCGGCGGGGTCGATCACGCCGTCGTCCCACAGCCGGGCGGTGGAGTAGTACGGGTGGCCCTGCGTCTCGTACTGGGCCCGGATGGCATCCGGATCCGCGCCGGACCCGACCGTGCCCAGCACGGTGGCGGCCTGCTCGCCGCCCATCACCGAGATCCGGGCGTTCGGCCACATGAACAGGAACCGCGGCGAGTACGCCCGCCCGCACATCGAGTAGTTCCCGGCGCCGAACGAGCCGCCGATCACGACGGTCAGCTTCGGCACCCGGGTGGAGGCGACGGCGGTGACCATCTTGGCGCCGTTCTTCGCGATGCCGCCGGCCTCGTAGTCGCGGCCGACCATGAACCCGGAGATGTTCTGCAGGAACACCAGCGGGATGCCGCGCTGGTCGCACAGCTCGACGAAGTGCGCGCCCTTGACCGCGGACTCGGAGAACAGGATGCCGTTGTTCGCCACGATCCCGACCGGGTGGCCGTGGATCCGGGCGAAACCGGTGACCAGCGTCGTCCCGTACTCGGACTTGAACTCGTGGAACCGGGAGCCGTCGACGACGCGGGCGATCACCTCGCGCACGTCGTACGGGGTGCGCGAGTCGGTCGGGACGGCGCCGTAGAGCCCGTCAGGGTCGACGGCGGGTTCCTCGGTCGGCCGCACGTCCCACGGGCGCGGCGCCCGCGGGCCCAGGGTGCCGACGATCGCCCGGACCCGCTGCAGCGCCTCGGCGTCGTCCGCGGCCAGGTGGTCGGTGACCCCGGAGGTCCTCGAGTGCAGGTCCCCGCCGCCCAGTTCCTCGGCGGTGACGACCTCGCCGGTCGCGGCCTTCACCAGCGGCGGGCCGCCGAGGAAGATCGTCCCCTGGTTGCGGACGATCACCGCCTCGTCCGACATGGCCGGGACGTAGGCACCGCCCGCGGTGCACGAGCCCAGCACCGCCGCGATCTGCGGGATGCCCAGCCCGGACATCTGCGCCTGGTTGTAGAAGATCCGGCCGAAGTGCTCGCGGTCCGGGAACACCCGGTCCTGCTCGGGCAGGTAGGCCCCGCCGGAGTCGACCAGGTAGACACACGGCAGCCGGTTGTGCAGCGCCACCTCCTGCGCGCGGAGGTGCTTCTTCACCGTGACGGGGAAGTAGGTGCCGCCCTTGACGGTCGCGTCGTTCGCGACGATCACGCACTCCCGGCCGGCCACCCGGCCCACCCCGGTGATCATCCCGGCGCCGGGGGCCTGGTCGTCGTACATGCCGTGGGCGGCCATCGGGGACAGCTCCAGGAACGGCGACGACGGGTCGACCAGCGAGTCCACCCGATCCCGCGGGAGCAGCTTCCCGCGCTCCACGTGCCGCGCCCGGGAGCGTGCCGGGCCGCCGAGACGGGCCGTCGCCAGCTGCGCGTTCAGGTCGGCCACCAGGTCGCGGTGCGCCGCGACGTTCGCGGCGTACTGCTCGCCGGACGGGTCGACCGGGCTGCCCAGTCGCGGGGCCTCCTCGGGGACCACCCCGAGCGGGGCTTGCTGATCGGACATCGACGCTGCCACCCTCCCTGTTAATAACCGTTAACAGGTTATCGTTCGTTAACGCCTCGCGTCCAGGGGTGGACGACGCCGGTGCCGGCCGGCCCCTCCGCCCACGGCCTCCCGTGCCGCGGCCTCCGTGCCGCGGCCTCCCCTGCCACCGCGTTCACTACGGTAGGGCCGTGCGCCTGTTACTGGTCGAGGACGAGAAGCCGCTCGCCGAGCTCGTCCGGCGCGGCCTGGCCGCCGAAGGGCACGAGGTCGAGATCGCGCACGACGGGAACTCCGGGCTGCAGGCGGCCCTGTCCGGGCGGCACGACGTGCTCGTCCTGGACATCATGCTGCCCGGCCTCTCCGGCTACCGGATCCTGCAGCACCTGCGCGAGCGCGGAGTGTGGACGCCGGTGCTGATGCTGACCGCGAAGGACGGCGAGTACGACGAGGCCGACGCCTTCGACCTCGGCGCCGACGACTACCTGACCAAGCCGTTCTCGTTCGTCGTCCTGCGGGCGCGGCTGCGCGCGCTGCTGCGCCGGGCGGGCGAGACGGCGCCGTCGGTGCTGCGGGTGGGCGACCTGAGCCTGGACCCGGCCACCCATCGGGTGCACCGCGGCGACGTCGAGATCTCGCTCACCCCGCGCGAGTTCGGGGTGCTGGAGCACCTCATGGCCCACACCGGCCAGGTCGTGACGAAGACCGACATCCTGCGCTCGGTGTGGGACGCGCACTACGACGGCGAGGTCAACGTCGTCGAGGTCTACGTCGGCTACCTGCGCCGCAAGATCGACACACCGTTCGGCACGCGCAGCATCGAGACCCTGCGCGGCGTCGGCTACCGGATGTCCGAGCCCGCGGCGCCGTCGGCCTGATCCCACCCCGCCCCGCGAGGTCACCGACCGCGACCGGCCGGTGCCGGTCGGGGACGGTCAGCGGCGGTCGTCGGGGCGGCCGCGGGGGTAGGACGGGCGGCTCTGCGGCGGGGTGCGCCCCGCCGGGCGCGGCGCCTCCGCGGACCGGTCGTCCCGCGGTGCGACGGCGGTACCGCTCCGGGTCGGCCGGGTGGCGGCGCTGCTCCCGGGCACCGGGAGCGGCCGGGTGACGTTCTCGTCGTAGGGGCTGCCCACGGTGTTCGGCCGGATCGGCAGCGGCCCGGTCGGCGGGTCGGGCCGGTGCCGAGCCTGCGGGTCGGGCACGGGGTGGACCTCCGGGGCGGGCGTGGTCGGGGCGGTCGTGGTCGGGGCGGGCGTGGTCGGCGCGGGGTGCCCGGCCGGCGCGTCCTCCGGCCCGGCGTCGCCGTTCGCGGCGCCGGCGGGGTGGCGCCTGCCGTCGGGGTCGGGTCCGCCGTCGGCGGGGGCGGGTGGTCGCGACGCCATCACCGGGCGGACCGTCGGGGCGTCCGTGGCCGGGTCGCCGTGACCGGTGGCCCCGGTGGAACCGGCCGCATCGGCGGGACCGTCGGAGCCGGCCGGACCGGTCGTGCCGACCGTCTCCGAGGAACCGGTCGGCGCGGCGGGTCCGGCCGGGCCCGCGGCCCGGGAAGGTCGACCGGCGCCGTCCGGGATCGGCCGGATCCGCGGCAGCGGGCCGGAGGGGCGGTCGTCCTTCAGCTCGGCTCCCGGCGCGGCGACCGGGGCGGACGGGGCGGGCGGGGCGGGCGGGTCGATCGGGAGGCCGGTCCACGGGTCGCGCTCCGCTTCGCCCGGATACGTGCCGGGGAAACCGGCGTCGGCCCCGGCCGGGAACGTACCGGCCGGGAGCACACCGGCGGCACCAGCGGCGCCGGAGGCGGCCGGAGCGGGCTCCGGGTCGGCGCTCTGGTCGAGGCTCCGGTCGGGGTCCGGATCGAGGTGCACGGGGGCGGCGATCGGCACGGTCACCCGGAACCGGGCCCCGCCCAGCTCGGGCGAGTCCAGCGCGGCGACCGTGCCGCCGTGCGCGGTGACCAGCTCGGCGACGATCGACAGGCCCAGCCCGGACCCGCCGTCGCCACGCGAGCGGGCCTCGTCGAGCCGGACGAAACGTTCGAACACCCGGTCCCGGTCCGTCCCGGGGACGCCGTTGCCGTCGTCGTCGACCTCGATCACCGCGACACCGTCCTCGGCCCGGACGGCGACCGCCACGGTCGAGGCGGCGTGCCGCTTGGCGTTGTCGACCAGGTTGCGCACCACCCGGACCAGCTGCCCGCGGTCGCCGACCACCCGGACCGGCTCGGTCGTCACCCGGACCGTGACGGCCGGATCCCCGGAGGGTGCGGCCGGGCGCACCCGCTCGGCCTCCACGATCTCGTCGAGGTCGACCTCCTCGCGCCGCGGCGCGAGCCCGCGCTCATCGGCCCGGGCCAGGAACAGCAGCCCCTCGACCAACCCGGTCAGCCGCGTCGCCTCCCCGCGCAGCGTCTGCACGGTGGCACGGTCGGGAGAGTCCTCCCGCATCCCGCTGCCGAGCAGCTCCAGGCCGGTGGAGACGGTGGCCAGCGGGCTGCGCAGCTCGTGACTGGCGTCGGCGACGAAGCGGCGCTGGGTGGCCTGCGAGGACTCGATCCGGCCGAGCATCTGGTTCATCGTCCGGGCCAGCCGGCCGACCTCGTCGTTGGCGACCGGTTCGGGCACCCGCTGGGACAGGTCCTTCTCGCTCATCCCGGCCACCCGGGCGCGCATCCGGTCGACCGGGCGCAGCGCGCCCCCGGCGAACAGGTAGGTGAAGTAGCCGGTGATCAGCACCAGCACCGGGATGCCGCCGACGAGCAGCCACTGCACCGTGTCGACGGCGTCGGAGACCGACCTCGTCTCCTCCGCGGCGTAGACGGTGATCGGCCGGCCGTTGGCCCGGAACCCCTCGCCGAAGACCAGGGCGTTCTCCACCGTGTCGTCGACCTTGCGGATCTCGACGTCGTGCGCGGTGCGCGTCTCGCCGGGGGCCAGCAGCCACGGCACGATCTGCGGCCGGCTGCCCAGCGGGTCCGACGAGCCGATGACCTGGATGTCCTCCTGCTCGCCGTTCGACCCGACCACCGAGTCCGGGGCGTTGGTCTCGTCGCTGTAGGCGGTGACGACCTGGACGATGTCGGTGCGCTTGCCGGTGGCGTCGATCGCGTTCTTCTTCGGGTCGCCGGTCCCGGAGAAGTTCGCCTCGATACGCTGGCCGAGCTGCTCGGCGGTGCCCTTCGCGGTCTCCTCGACGCTGCTGGTGAGGGTCCGCTGCAGGCCCAGCACGAGCGCGATCCCGGCGACGACGAGCACCACCGCGACCGCGGCCGCCGCGGCGAGCGCGGACACGGCGCGGACGCCGAGCCGGTCGCGCAGGCGGCGCAGGGTACTGCTCACACCGGACAGGGTATCGGCGCGGGGCTGTGTCTTCGCTGAGACGGCTGTGCCCTGGCTGAGACGGCTGTGCCCGGCCGAGACGAGGCACGGGCCACCGCTCACCGGGGTGAACGTTTGTTAACACGGGCGGTAGGATCGGTGGATGGCCGCCCCCGGCAGCGCCGCCCCCAGTCGCCGCGAGCAGATCCGCACGGTCGCCGCCCGGTTGTTCGCGGCGCACGGCTTCCACGGGGTGAGCATCGCCGAGCTGGGTGCGGCCGTCGGAGTGAGCGGGCCGGCGCTGTACCGGCACTTCCCGGGCAAGGAGGCCCTGCTCGCCGAGCTGCTCATCGACATCAGCGAGCGACTGCTCGAGGGCGGCCGGGCTCGCGTCGATCACCGGGACGCCCGCGCGGCGCTGACCGACCTGGTCGACTTCCACGTCGACTTCGCCACCCGGGAGCCGGATCTGATCGTCGTCCAGGACCGGGACCTGGCCAACCTGCCCGAGGACGCCCGACGCTCCGTGCGGCGGTTGCAGCGCACCTACGTCGAGCTGTGGGTGGACACGCTGCGCCGGGTGCACCCGGGCGTCGTCCCGGACGAGGCGCGGACCGTGGCGCACGGCGTGTTCGGCCTGCTCAACTCGACGCCGTACGCACCGGCCCCGGCGACGCCGACGACCGGCCCCGGTGCCGACACCCGGGTCGCCGTGCTGCGCCGGATGGCACTCGCCGCGCTGGACGCCGCCGCGGCGTGACCCCGGCAGGGTCGGTCGGGCCGTCAGCGCGACCCGGCCCCGACCCGGCCGCGCGCCGGGACCGGCGCCGCCGGCGCGGGCGGAACGACGCCGCCACGCCGAACCCGCCGGTCCGCGCGCCGGGCGCTGACCAGAAGCCGCAGCCCGTTCAGGCAGACCAGCACCGTGGACAGCTCGTGCCCGGCGACCCCCACGATCAGCGGCAGCGTGCCCAGCAGGTCCCAGCCCACCAGGACGACGATCACCGTGGCGGCGAGGGCGAGGTTCGCCCGGGCGATCCGGCGGGCCCGCCGGGCCAGCGCCACCAGCGGCGCGAGCGAGCCGAGCGGGTCCCGGGTGAGCACGCCGTCGGCGGCCTCCAGCGCGAGCGCGCCGGCGCCCTCCCCGACCACCAGACCCACGTCGGCCCCGGCCAGCAGCGGCGCGTCGTTGATCCCGTCCCCGGCGGCCAGCACCCGGCGGCCGGACGCCTGGTGCTCCCGGACGGCCTCGACCTTGTCCGCGGGCAGCAGCCCGGCCCGCACCCGGGACAGCCCGAGCCGGGCGGCGAGCACCCGGGCCGGGCGTTCGGCGTCGCCGGTGAGCACCTCGGGCTCCTCGCCGACCGTGCGGCGGAGGGCGGCCAGCGCGCCGGCGGCGCCGTCCCGCGGTTCGTCGGACAGCCCGACGACGCCGGCCACCGCGCCGTCGACCAGCACCAGCACCGCCGTCCGGCCGGCCTCCTGCAGCTCGCCGACCAGGGCGTCGACCTCCGGGTCGGGGGCGGCGAGCAGCCGGGGCCGGCCCACCGCGACGGTGTGCCCGGCCACCCGGGCCCGCACACCCTCGCCCGGGACGGCCTCGAACCCGTCGGCGGCGGGTGGTTCCAGGCCGCGGTCCAGGGCGTGCGCGCGCACCGCCCGGCCGAGCGCGTGCTCGCTGCCGGCCTCGGCCGCGGCGGCCAGTGCCAGCACCTCGTCCTCGTCCCGGCCGCGCAGCGCGGTCACCCCGACCACCTGCGGACGGCCGGTGGTGAGCGTCCCGGTCTTGTCCAGCACCACGGTGTCGATCTCGGACAGCGCCTCCAGCACCGTGACGTCCTTGACCAGCGTCCCACGCCGCCCGGCCACCGCGACCGCGGCGAGCAGCGGCGGCATCGTGGCCAGCACGATCGCGCACGGCGACGCGACGATCATGAACACGATCGCGCGCAGCAGCGTCTCCTCGAACGGCGCGCCGGCCAGCAGCGGCACCGCGAGCAGTGCGACCGTCACGGCGACCACCAGCACCGAGTAGCGCTGCTCCACCCTCTCGATGAACAGCTGCCGGTGCGCCTTGGTCTCCGCGGCGCGCTCGACCTGCGCCGCCACCCCCGCGACGACGGTGTCCCCTGCGTCGCGCAGCACCCGCACCCGCAGCACGCCGGTCCCGTTCACGGTCCCGGCCAGCACGTCGTCGCCGGGCTCACGGCGGACCGGGACCGGCTCGCCGGTCAGCCCGGCGGTGTCCACCTCGGAGACGCCGTCGAGGACGCGCCCGTCGCCGGGGATGCGCTCACCCGGCCGCACGACGACGGTCTGCCCGGTCACCAGCGAGTCGGCCCGAACCTCCCGCTCGTCGCCGCCATCGAGGAGGGTCGCGGTCTCCGGGGTCAGGTCGAGCAGGGCCTCGATACCGGCCCGGGTGCGGGCGGTCATCACCGCCTCCAGGGCCCCGGACGTCGCGAAGATGACGATGAGCAGGCCACCGTCGAACCACTGGCCGATCGCTGCGGCCGCCGCGGCGGCGACCACCATCAGCAGGTCGACGTCCAGGGTCCGCTCGCGCAGCGCGCGCAACCCCACCAGAGCCGGCTCCCAACCGCCGAGGACGTAACAGGCCAGGTAGCCGCCGATCACCACGGTGGCCGGGGCGCCGAGCAGGTCGGACCCGGCGGCGACCAGGAACGCGAGCAGGGCGGCCGCGGCCCACCGGACCTCGGGCAAGGCGAACGCGGAACGCATGGGCGTACCGTACCTGCGCATTCACGAAGATACGCAGTCAGATGTTCGACTGGTGAGACGAAGGATCATCCGCGCAGCCGCGCAGGTGTCGTAGACTCGCGGTCGTGCACGAGTCCATCCCCGGCTTCTCGATGCCGCCCGACGACGAGGTCCGCCGCGCGGCGGACGCGTTGCGGATGCTGTCCGACCCGACCCGGATCAAGATCCTCTGGGCGCTGCTGCAGGGCGAGTCGTCGGTGGCGTGCCTGGCCGAGCTGGTCGGCGTCGCGCCGACCGCGGTCAGCCAGCACCTGTCGAAGCTGCGCCTGGCCGGGCTGGTCGAGAACCGGCGCGAGGGGACGTTCGTGTACTACACGGTCGAGGACCCCACGGTGCGCGCGGTCCTGGAACGGGTCCTCGCCGGGCAGCCCGCACCCGGCTGACCTCCCCGGCTGACCTCCGCAGGCGCGCGGTGATCCCGAGCCGGGCCCGGCTCCGCGATGATCGTGGCCGACCCGCCGACGGCGGGCCGACCACGATGCCGGGGAGCGGAAGAACCGTGACCACTCAACAACCGTCCGGGTGTCTCCGGCAACCGGGGGCGGGGGTCACCCGCCGGAGTCGCAGGCCGTTGCGGTCAGCGGCGTCCGCGCCGCCCGACACGATCGCGCACGTCGAACGGGTCGCCCGTCACGACGAGCGGCGCCCGGGTACCGGACGGGCGAACGACCGCGCCGGGGCCGCCACCCGGACGTCACGGCCGGTCGCCGTCGCGTCGCCCGCCAACCACCCGGGTGGAGGCACGCGTCAGCCGTCGAGCGCAGCGACGGCACGCCGGGCGTCGATCGGGTCCGCCGCGGCCCGGGCGACAGCCGCGCGCTCCCGGCACTGCGCCAGGGTCAGCCCACCGATGGCCGCGCCGACCGCGGCCCGCGCACCGGGGCCGGTCGACAGGCTCGCGACGCCCAGCCCGACCAGCACCGACGCCAGTGCCGGGTCGGCCGCGGCCTCGCCGCAGACCCCGACCGGGCAACCGGTGCGCTCCGAGGCCTCGCCGAGCATCCCGATCAGTCGCAGCAGCGCCGGCTGCCACGGGTCGTTCAGCGCGGCGAGCGGCCCGGACTGGCGGTCCGCGGCGAACAGGTACTGGGCCAGGTCGTTGGTGCCCACGGACACGAAGTCGACCTCGCGCATGATCTCGTCCGCGGTCAGCACGGCCGCCGGAACCTCGATCATCACCCCGGCCCTGCCGATGCCGTGCGTCCGGCAGCGCTCGACGAACCAGCGGGCCTCCTCGGCGGTGGCGACCATCGGCGCCATGACCTTGAGCTCGGCACCGGTCTCCTTCGCCGCGGCGGCGAGCCCGGCGAGCTGGCGGTCCAGCACGCCGGCGCCGTCCCCGCCGGACCCGTCCCGCGCGATCCGCAGGCCGCGCACGCCCAACGCTGGATTCGGCTCGCCGTCCAGGGACAGGAACGGCAGCGGCTTGTCCGCGCCGGCGTCCAGGGTGCGAGCGGTGACCGGCTTGCCCGCGAACGCGGACAGCACCGCGACATAGGCCTCGCGCTGGCGGGACTCCGACGGCTCCTCGGCAGCGGAGAGGAACGCCAGCTCGGTGCGGAACAGCCCGACGCCCTCGGCGCCGTCGGCGGCACCCTTGGCCGCGCCGGGGCCGTCGCCGACGTTAGCCAGCAGCGGGACGACGTGCCCGTCGGCGGTGCGGCCGACCCCGTCCCAGTCCGTGACGACGGCCGCGGCGGCGGCCGCCTCGACGGCCTCGTCCAGCGTCGCGACCTCACCGACCTCGCCGGTGGCGCCGTCCACGATCACCGCGGAGCCGTCGGTCAGGGTGCTCGCCCCGGCACACCCGACGACGGCCGGGATGCCCAGCGACCGGGCCAGGATCGCGGTGTGGCTGGTCGGGCCGCCCTGCTCGGTGACCAGGGCGAGCGCGACGCCCGGCTTGAGCCCGGCGGTGTCGGCCGGGGCCAGGTCCGTGGCGACGAGGACCGCGGGCGCGTCCAGGTCGGCCACGCCCGGAGCGGGCAGGCCGAGCAGCTCGGCGACGATCCGGTCCCGGACGTCGGAGATGTCCCGGGCCCGCTCGGCCATGTAGCCGCCCATCGACGACAGTGTCGCCGCGAACCCGTTCGCGGCCTCCCACACCGCGCGGGCGGCCGGGCGGCCGCGCTCGGTGACCAGCTCCTGCGCGTTCTGGAGCAGTGCCGGGTCACCGACCATCGTCACGGTCGCCTCGAGCACCTCTCGCGCGTCCCCGGACACGGTCGCGGCCCGCGCGGTCAGCCGCGTCGACACCAGCTCGACGGCCGGCTCGATCCGGGCGGCCTCGCCGGCAGGGTCGGCGGGCGCGGGGCCGGTGGCCGGCTCGCCGGGCGGCTCGGCGACCCGCACCACCCGGCCACCCGCCCGGCCCGGGCTCGCGGGGATTCCGATCAGCGTGCTCGGTATCGGCATGGTTGACCCCAGGACGACGTCGGCGGGACCCGGTCGAGGCACACAGTAGGACCTCCGCCGGGCGTCCGGTCGGTCCGGCAGGACGATCAGCCCCGCAGAACGGTCACGCCGCGCGGCGGCAGCGTCGCGGCGGGCAGGCCCGCCAGTGAGGCGATCCCACCGAGCGGGGCCAGGGACACCGGGGCCTCGGTGCGGTTGATCACGAACCGGAAGCCCCCACGGCGGACCAGCTCGACCCGGCCGCACAGCTCGCCGGGCAGCTCCGGGTGGATCCCGGCGCCGGCCAGCAGCCGGCGCAGCAGCGGGGCGCGGTCGTCGAGCCGGGTCGAGACGTAGCTCGCCGACCCCGCGCCGGCCGGGCGCCGGGTGACGGCGGGCAGGCCCGCCAGGTCCGCGGCTCCGGGGTCGGTCCCGTCGCCGGTGTAGCGCGCGAGCACCTCGACCGCACCGTCGGTGAGCTGCACCGGCTCGCTCCACAGGTCACCGGTGGAGCCGTCGTCCAGGGTCACCGTGCTGCCGGTGGCCAGCGGTGCGAACTCCTCGACCCGGATCCCCAGCAGCTCGCGCAGCGCACCCGGGTAGCCGCCGAGCAGGGCGTGCGCGTCGTCGTCGACGGTGCCGGAGGAGTAGGTGGCGACCAGGTGCCCGCCGCCGTCGACGAACGCGGCCAGCTCGGCCGCCCGCTCCGGCCCGACCACGTGCAGCACCGGTGCGACGACGAGCTCGTAGCCGGACAGGTCCGCCCCGGCGGGCACGACGTCGGCCCGCACCCCGGCGTCCAGGAAAGCCCGGTACCAGCCGAGCGCCTCGTCCCGGTAGCGCAGCTCGCTGCTCGGGGTGAAGGGCTGCTCGACCGCCCACCAGGACGGCCAGTCCCACAGGATCGCCGCCCGGGCCGGTACCCGGCGGGCCCCGGCCACCGGGGCCAGGTCCGCCAGCGTCGCGCCCAGCGCGGTGACGTCGCGGAACACCGCCGAGTCCGGTCCGGCGTGCGGGAGCATCGCCGAGTGGAACTTCTCCGCGCCCGCCGCGGACTGGCGCCACTGGAAGTAGCAGATCGCGTCCGCGCCGTGCGCGAGGTGGGTGAGCGAGTCCCTGGCGAGCTCGCCGGGCCGCTTGCGCGGGTTCACCGGCTGCCAGTTCACCGCCGACGTCGAGTGCTCCATCTGCCACCACGGGTCCCCGCCGGCCAGGTTGCCGGTCAGGTTCGAGGAGAACGACAGCTCGTCCCGGGCGGTCGCGGCGCCGAGGCCGGGGAACACGTAATGGTCGTTGGCGACGATGTCGACCTCGGGCGCCCAGCTCGCGTAGTCCATGCCCTTCGTCTCGGCCATCACCATGAAGTTCGTGGTGACCGGGACGTCCGGGGTGAGCGTGTGCAGCAGGTCCCGTTCGGCGCACAGGTGGTCGCGCAGCGCGTCCGAGGAGAACCGGTCGAAGTCCAGCGCCTGGGTGGGGTTCGGGACCGCGCCGGGCCCGACCGCGCGCGGGGTCATGATCTCGGCCCAGTCGCCGTAGTGCTGGGACCAGAACGAGGTGCCCCAGGCCCGGTTGAGCGCGCCCAGGTCGCCGTAGCGGCGCTGCAGCCATGCGCGGAACGCGACCTCGGCGTCCGGCGAGTGGTCCGCCACGTCGTGGCAGCCCAGCTCGTTCGACACGTGCCAGGCCGCCAGCGCCGGGTGGTCGCCGTAGCGGCGGGCCATCCGCTCCACCAGCGCCATGGCGTACCGGCGGAACACCGGTGAGGTCGGCCGGTGGTGCTGGCGCCCGCCCGGCCACACGGTCCGGCCGCCGGCGTCCACGGCGAGGATCTCCGGATGCCGGTGGTGCAGCCACGGCGGTGCGGACGCCGTCGCCGTCGCCAGGTCGACCGCGATCCCGCCGGCGTGCAGCAGGTCCATGACCTCGTCCAGCCAGCCGAAGTCCCAGGTGTCCGGGCGCGGTTGCAGCCGGGCCCAGGAGAAGACCCCGACGGTGACGATCGTGACCCCGGCGGACCGCATCAGCTCGACGTCGCGGGCCCACACCTCGCGCGGCCACTGCTCGGGGTTGTAGTCCGCCCCGAACTCCAGGCGGGGGTGCCCGGATCCGGCGGTCGGGCGCAGCCAGCGGCTCATCATCGGTCCTCTCGACTCGGTGGCGACCGGCCCAGTGTCCCCGAACCCGGCGCCCGAACCTGTTCGAGGTTGTTCGACTGTGTGCGGACATGCGCGGGTCGGACGGGGCGCGTACAGCGGGCCGGCCACCGGGTACGAAGGGGGCGTGCAGGACGAACGGAACACCCCCGGACCGCAGGGACCCGCGACCCGACGGGTCGTGGCTGCGACGCTGATCCTCGCCCTGGCGGTCGGCGCACCGCTGAGCCTGGTACTCGGGAGCGCCTCGGCCGGGGGCGGGCGGCTCCTCGCCGTCGCGGTCGCGGTGCTGGTCCTGATCGGCGGGGTCGCCGCGCTGCTGCACGCGCGCACCCGCCGCTGAGCGCACCTGTCACCCGCGCACCTGTCACCCGCGCACCTGTCACCCGCGCACCTGTCACCCGCGCACCTGTCACTCGCGCACCTGTCACTCGCGCACACTGTTCGGCGTGCAGTACCGCCACGCCCCGGCCGCGAACCACGCCTCGCTCGACGCGGTGCTGGTCTCCGCGCCGGGGCGCCCGACGCTGCCGGTCCGGCTGACCCTCGAGCTGCTCGGCAGGGCCCGCGAGCACCTGCCCGGCCCCGGCCCGGTCAGCGTGTGGGACCCGTGCTGCGGCGCCGGTACGACGCTGGCCGTACTCGGCCTGCTCGGCACCGGGATCACCGCGCTGGCCGGGACCGACGCCGATCCCGGCCCGCTCGACCTGGCCCGGCGCAACCTGGCCCTGCTCGATCCCGCCGGCCGCGCGGCCCGGGCCGCCGAGCTGGACGGGCTGGCCCGGCGGCACGGGAAGCCCGCCTACACCGACGCCGCGGCGGCGGCCCGGGCGCTGTGGCCCGCCGCCGAGGTGCCGTGGACGGTGGGCACCGCCGACGCCCTGGACCCGGCCGCCACCGCCGCGGCGCTCGGCGGCACCCGGCCGGACGTGGTGCTCGCGGACCTGCCGCACGGGCGGCAGACGTCCTGGTCCGGCGCCGACGCACGCACCGGTCCGGATGCCGACAGTGCCCCCGACACCGCCGGCCCGGAGGCCGGGTTCCTGACGGCGGTGGCGAGCGTGCTCGCCTCGGAGGCGGTCGTCGTGGCGGCCGGCCGGGGACGCTCGGTGCCGCTGCCCTCGGGTGTCCGGGCGCTGGCGCGGCTGCGGGTCGGCCACCGCGCCGCCGTCCTCGCCCGGGCGGGCGACCTGAGGTGATCCGCCGGAGCGGCCCGCCGCTCAGATCCGGGCGTAGGCCCCCAGCAGCTGGTCGCGGGCGGTGACCAGGTAGCGGGCCAGCTCGTCCGCGGCCCGCTCGGCGGCGCCCTCGGACAGCAGCGTCGCGATCTCGCCGTTGCGGGCCAGGTAGGGCTCGTGGAACTCGCGGATCCCCGGCATCCGCTGGAACACCAGCCGCATCTCGGCCAGCAGGCGGCCCATCTCCCGTTCCAGCCGGGGGCTGCCGGCCAGCGTGACGATCGCCCGGTGGAAGTGCTGGTTCGCGGCCGCGACGCCGGTCCAGTCGCCGGTCGCGGCCGCGGCGCGCCCCTCCTCGACCGCGCCCCGGACGGCGGCCAGCACGGCCGGATCGGCCACCCGCTCGCCGTAGCGCACCGCGCCGGGCTCGATCACCAGCCGGGCCGAGTAGACGTCCCGGATGTCGTCGGCCTCCGGACGCGCGACGAACACGCCGCGGTTCGGGATCCGGACCAGCACCCGCTCCGCGACCAGCTGGGACAGTGCCTCGCGGACCGTGTTGCGGGAGACCTGCAGCGCCTCGCCCAGCGCCTGCTCGGGCAACCGGGCGCCGACCCCCAGCCGGGCCTCGGCGACCTCGACCCGGATCCGGTCGGCCACCCGCTCGGGCGCCGGCACCACGACCGTGCTGGACGCCGACAGCGACGCCAGCGCGTCCTGCACCGCCACGTTCGGTTCGCTCACGACATCCGATCCTAACCAGCAACGTACCCGTGTGGGATTGCCGGATCGTTGGACAATCCTGCACACTCGTCCGACCTGCACCGCCCCACCCACCGTGCGCGACGCCGGACCTCCCGGAGGCAGCGATGAGCGAGACCAGCGACCAGCCACGCACCGGCGCCGCGCATCGCGGCACGTTGCTCGGGGCGATGTTCCTGATGGCCACCAGCGCCATCGGCCCCGGCTTCATCACCCAGACCACCCAGTTCACCGCCCAGCTCGGCGCGGCGTTCGCGTTCGCGATCCTGGTGTCGATCCTGGTCGACGTCGCGATCCAGATGAACGTCTGGCGGGTCGTGGGCGTGTCCGGAATGCGCGCCCACCAGCTCGCCAACAAGGTCGCGCCCGGCGCCGGCTGGCTGCTCACCGCCCTGGTCGTGATCGGCGGGCTGGTCTTCAACATCGCCAACGTCGCCGGGGCCGGGCTCGGGCTGAACGCACTGCTCGGGCTGCCGCCCGCGATCGGCGGCGCGATCTCCGCGGTGCTCGCGATCGCGATCTTCACGATCCGCAGGGCCGGGGTGGCGCTGGACCGGATCGTCGTCGTCCTCGGCGTGCTGATGATCGGGCTGACCGCCTACGTCGCGATCGTGTCCGGCCCGCCGGTCGGCGACGCGCTGCGCCAGACCGTGCTGCCCGACCAGGTCAGCTGGCTGGTCATCACCACCCTGATCGGCGGCACCGTCGGCGGCTACATCACCTACGCCGGGGCGCACCGGATGCTCGACTCCGGGCTGTCCGGCCCGGAGCACGCCGCACAGGTCGCGCGCAGCTCGGTGCAGGGGGTCGTGGTCACCGCCGTCATGCGGGTGCTGCTGTTCCTGGCCATCCTCGGCGTCGTCGCCGGCGGGGTGAACCTCGCGGACTCGGACAACCCGACCGCCACCGCGTTCGGCGCGGCGGCCGGCGAGGTGGGGCTGCGGCTGTTCGGCCTGATCCTCTGGGTCGCCGCGATCACCTCGGTGATCGGCGCCGCCTACACCTCGGTGTCGTTCCTGACCTCGCGGGAGTCCCCGCGGCGGACGACGAACCTGCTCACCGTCGGCTTCATCGTGCTGAGCACCGCGGTCTTCCTGGTCGCCGGCACCACGCCGGTCACCCTGCTGGTCTTCGCGGGCGCCTTCAACGGGCTGATCCTGCCGATCGGGTTCACCATCCTGCTGTGGGTGGCCTGGCGCCGCCGCGACCTGCTCGGCGGCTACCACTACCCGCGGTGGCTGCTGGGCGCGGGCGTCGCCGGGTGGCTGGTGACGCTGTTCATCGGGTACCAGTTCGTAGCGGAGAACCTCGGGAAACTGTGAGCAGGGCTATGACACGTATCGATCTCAACGCCGACCTCGGCGAGTCCTACGGCCAGTGGGTCCTCGGTGACGACGACGCGATGCTCGGGCTGGTCAGCTCGGCCAACGTCGCCTGCGGGTTCCACGCCGGTGACCCGACGACCCTCCGGGCGGCGACCGAGCGGGCCGCCACGTCCGGGGTCGCGGTCGGCGCCCAGGTGTCCTACCCGGACCTGCGCGGGTTCGGGCGCCGGTTCATCGACGTCGAACCGGCCGAGCTGACCGACGACGTGCTCTACCAGATCGGCGCGCTGGAGGCGCTGTGCCGGGTGGCGGGAACCCGGGTCCGGTACGTGAAGCCGCACGGTGCCCTGTACAACGCGACCCGCACCCACACCGAGCAGGCCCGGGCCGTGGTCGACGCCGTCCGGTCCTACGACCCGGCGCTGCCGGTGCTGGGGCTGCCCGGCTCGGAGCTGCTGGCCGCCGCGGAATCCGCCGGGCTGCGCGCGGTGCCGGAGTTCTTCGTCGACCGCGGCTACACCCCCGAGGGCGGCCTGGTGTCCCGCCGCGAGCCCGGCGCCCTGCTCGACGACGCCGACGCCGCCGCCCAGCGCCTGGTCCGGATGATCGAGCACGGCGTCGTCCGCGCGGTGGACGGCTCCGACGTCGCCGTCCGCGCCGAGTCCGCCTGCGTGCACGGCGACTCACCCGGCGCCGTCGCGATGGCACAGCGGGTCCGGGACGGGCTGGCCCGGGCCGGCGTCGAGATCACGGCGTTCGCACCGTGACCGCCGACCTCGGCCCGGCGCAGGCCCGGGAACGGTTCCGCGCCGGGCTGTCCACCCCGACGTCCGGCTGGTGCGCGGGTTGGACCCAGGCCAACCTGATCGCCGTCCCGCGCGAGTACGCCTGGGACGTGCTGCTGTTCGCCCAGCGGAACCCGAAGCCGTGCCCGGTGCTGGACGTGCTGGAGCCCGGCGAGGTCGGTGGGGCGCTCCTCGACGGCGACATCCGCGCCGACCTGCCCGGCTACCGGGTGTATCGCGGCGGCGAGCTGGTCGACCAGCCGTCGGACGTCGAGAAGTACTGGCGCGACGACCTGGTCGCCTTCCTCATCGGGTGCAGCTTCACCTTCGAGAACGCACTGCTCACCGCCGGCGTCCCGGTGCGGCATCTGGCGCAGGGCACGAACGTGCCGATGTACCGCACGACGCGTCGCTGCCGCACCGCCGGGCGGCTGTCCGGGCCGCTGGTGGTCTCGATGCGCCCGGTCCCGGCCGGCCTGGTGGACACCGCGGTGTCGGTCACGACCCGCTACCCGGCGGTGCACGGCGCACCCGTCCACGTCGGGTGGGGCGGGCGGGACGGTGGCTCGGAGCTGGGGATCACCGACCTGGACGCGCCGGACTACGGGGACCCGGTCCCGATGACCGACGGGGAGGTGCCGGTGTTCTGGGCCTGCGGGGTCACCCCGCAGGCAGCGGTGCTGGAGTCCCGGCTGCCGCTGGCGATCACCCACGAGCCCGGTCAGATGCTGATCACCGATGCCCGGGACGGCGACTACCTGAT
This sequence comes from Pseudonocardia nantongensis, assembly GCF_046546495.1. Classification (NCBI taxonomy): domain Bacteria; kingdom Bacillati; phylum Actinomycetota; class Actinomycetes; order Pseudonocardiales; family Pseudonocardiaceae; genus Pseudonocardia; species Pseudonocardia nantongensis. The sequence continues at coordinate 74,502 of NZ_JBKGXT010000018.1, forward strand.
CTGAGCGATGATCGGGGCATGACGAACGACCCGCACGCCTGGCTCGAGGACGTCACCGGCAGCGCGGCCCTGGAGTGGGTGACCGAGCACAACGCCCGCACCGAGAAGCTGCTGACCGGCACCGAGCTGTTCGACGGCCTGGAGTCGGGCATCCGCGAGGTCCTCGACTCGGACGCCCGCATCCCGTGGGTCACCTACCGCGGCGGGTACTACTACAACTTCTGGACCGACGAGCGGAACCCGCGGGGCCTGTGGCGGCGCACCACGCCCGAGCAGTACCGGACCGACGCCCCGGACTGGGAGATCCTGCTCGACGTCGACGCGCTCAACGAGGCCGAGGGCGAGAACTGGGTCTGGCACGGCGCCCGGTTCCTGCGCCCCGACCTCGACCGCGCGCTGGTGGACCTCTCCCGCGGCGGCGCGGACGCCGACGTCACCCGCGAGTTCGACGTCGTCGCGAAGGACTGGGTCGCCGACGGCTTCCACCGGCCCGAGGCGAAGGGCGGCGTCAGCTGGATCGACCGGGACACCATCTGGGTCGCCACCGACCTCGGCGACGGGACGACGACCAGCTCCGGCTACCCCCGGACCGTGCGCCGCTGGACGCGGGGCACCCCGCTGACCGACGCACCGGTCGTCTTCGAGGGCGCGGTCGAGGACCTGTCGGTGAGCGCGCACCACGACCCGACCCCCGGCTTCGAACGGGACTTCGTGCGCCGGGCGATCGGCTTCTACACCGACGAGCTGTACCTGGTCGACGGCCCCGACGGCCCTGATAGGACGGCGCTGCGGAAGGTCGACGTCCCGGATTCGGCGGTCGCCGACGTCGAGCGCGAGTGGCTGATCCTGGAGCTGCGCGAGGACTGGGGCGCGTTCCGGGCCGGATCGCTGCTCGCCGCCCGGTTCGACGACGTCCTGGCAGGCACGCCGAGCTGGGACGTACTGTTCGGCCCGACCGAGGCGTCGTCGCTGGCCGGGTACACCTGGACCCGCCATCACCTGGTGCTCAACGTGCTGGAGGACGTCGTCAACCGGCTGTCCGTGCTCACCCCCGGCGCCGAGGGCTGGGCCCGCAGCGCGTTCACCGGCGCTCCGGGCTTCGGCAGCGTCGGGGTGTCCGCGGTGGACACCGACGAGTGCGACGACGTCTGGCTCACCGTCACCGACTACCTCACCCCGTCCACCCTGGCGATCGCGACGATCGGTGAGCAGCCCGAGACGTTGAAGAGCTCGCCCACGTTCTTCGACGCCTCCCGGCACGTCATCGAGCAGCACTTCGTGACCAGCGACGACGGCACCCGCGTGCCGTACTTCCTGGTCCGGCCCGCGGACCTGGCCTTCGACGGCACCGCACCCACCCTGCTCTACGGCTACGGCGGCTTCGAGATCGCGCTGACCCCCGGCTACTCCGGCGGGATCGGCCGGTCCTGGCTGGAACGGGGCGGGGTGTACGCGGTCGCGAACCTGCGCGGCGGCGGCGAGTACGGCCCGCGCTGGCACCGCGCCGCGCTGCGCGAGAACCGGCCGCGGGCCTACGAGGACATGGCCGCGGTCGCCCGGGACCTGGTGGACCGGGGGATCACCGCGCCCGCACAGCTGGCCGTGCAGGGCGGCAGCAACGGCGGGCTGATGGCCGGGAACATGCTGGTCCGCTACCCGGAGCTGTTCGGCGCGGTCGTCATCCAGGTGCCGCTGCTCGACATGTTGCGCTACAGCCACCTGCTCGCCGGGGCGTCCTGGATGGCCGAGTACGGCGACCCGGACACCGCCGACTGGGACTTCGTCCGGACCTTCTCGCCGTACCACCTGATCGATCCGGGAGCCGCCTACCCACCGGTGATCCTGCTGACCTCGACCCGGGACGACCGGGTGCACCCCGGCCACGCCCGCAAGTTCGCCGCCGCGCTCGCCGAGGCCGGCCACGACGTCACCTACTACGAGAACATCGAGGGCGGCCACGGCGGCGCCGCGGACAACGCGCAGGCGGCGAAGATGGCGGCGCTCGCCTACGCCTTTCTGGAGCGGCTGCGCCACCCGTGAGTGGTTGTCGCGGTCCTGACCGCGACAACCACTCACGGGCGCGTAGCGCCCTCCAGGAAGCCGGTGACGATCTTCGCGAGATCCTCGGGCCGCTCGATGTGCATCCCGTGGCTCGACCCGGGCCCGCTGACGAGCTCGAACCGGGCCCCGGGGATCGCGTCGGCCACCTTGCGGGACTGCCACTGCGGTGTCAGCAGGTCCTGCTCGCCGACCACGACCAGGGTCGGAGCGGTGATCGAGCCGAGCCGGTCGAGCGTGTCGTGGGCCAGGTCGGCGTCCCACTGCTCGACGGTCGCCTGCATCTGCACCTCGGTCTGCGGGAACGCCGGGATCAGCGGGCCCAGCAGCTCCTCGAAGTCGGGCCGGTCGAGCAGCTCCGGGGAGAACGCGATCCCGGACGCGGCCAGTGCCGCCTCCATGTCCCGGTGCACGTAGGGCAGCCGGAGCGCGGAGAGCACGGAGCGCTGGAACCCGTCGCAGCGCGCCCACGTCCCGTACATCACCGTGGAGGCGACGCGGTCCGGGTGGGCCAGCGCGAGCTCCTGCGCGATCGCCGACCCGAGCGACCAGCCGAGGACGTGCGCCCGCGGCACCTCCAGTGCCTCGAGCAGGGCCGCGGCGTCCTCGGCCAGTGACGCGACGGTCATCGGCCCCTCGCCGCGCTCGGTGCCGCCGAGACCGCGCAGGTCGTAGGTGATGACCTGGTGGTGCTCGGCGAGCCGGGCGGCCAGCTCGCCCCACAGCGGGATCGAGCCGGACGTTCCCATGATCAGCAGCAACGGCTCGCCGTCACCGATGGTCTCGTGGTTCACCGTGATGCCGGTGCGGATTCTCGTCTGGGACATGGGGGCTCCTCCGGAGCTCGTGAGTGGTTGTCGCGGTCCTGACCGCGCCCACCACTCACGGGCGATATGTCAATCCGTTGTCGAGGTCGGCCGCGGGCAGCGAGGCCCGCTCGTGGTCGTGCTCGTGCATGTGGGTCCACGGCTCCCGGTCGCCCTGGCGGAACATCTTGTCCTGCGAGCGCATGACGTAGCCGGGGTTGAAGTTCGCCGGGTCGCTCCACGGCAGCAGCGGCATGTCCTCGTCACCGGGGCGCAGCTCGGGCACCACCGTGCTCGCGCCCCGCTCGTCCATCCGCTCGAAGATCCGCGCGACGACATCGTTGATCAGGTCGACCCGCAGCGTCCAGCTGTGCCGGAAGTAGCCGAACGCGTACGCCATGTTCGGCACGCCGCTGATCATCATCCCGCGCCAGGTGACCCGCCGGGAGAAGTCGACCGGCTCGCCGTCGACCCGGAACGGGATGTCGCCGAGCACCGACAGGTTGAACCCGGTCGCGGTGACGACGACGTCCGCCTCGATCACCTCGCCCGACGCGAGCTGCACGCCCTTCTCGGTGAACTCGGTGATCTCGTCGGTGACGACCGAGGCCTGGCCCTCGCGCATGGCCGTGAAGAAGTCGCCGTCGGGCACGAACGCGATCCGCTGCTGCCACGGCCGGTAGCGCGGGACGAAGTGCTTCTCGACGTCGGTGCCCTCGGGCAGCAGCGGGCGGATCGTCTCGACCAGGAACTCGTGCAGCTGATCGGGGTCGTCGCGCCCGGTCGTGGCCAGCCAGTCGAGCTGCTGGACGTAGGTGCGCCGCAGGATCTCGTGCGTCCACTCGTCGGGCAGGTCCAGCGGCTCGAGCATCGTGGCGAGCTCGTGCACCGTCGGCGCGGGGAACCAGTACGAGGGCGAGCGCTGCAGCATCGTCACGTGCCCGGCGGTGCCGGCCAGCGCCGGGACCACGGTCGCCGCCGTCGCCCCGGACCCGATGACGAGCACCTGCTTCCCGTCGACGTCGAGATCGCCGGGCCATGCCTGCGGGTGCACGATCCGACCCTCGAACCGGTCGGTGCCCGGCCACTCGGGGGTGTAGGGGTCGTCGTGGTTGTAGTAGCCCTGGCACATCCACAGGAAGTCGGTGGTGAGGCGGAGCCGATCGCCGGTGTCGGTGCGGGTGACCTCGGCGGTCCACCGGCGGTCCTCGGAGGACCAGTCCAGCGCCGTGACCCGGTGCTGGTAGCGGATGTGACCGGCGAGGTCGTCCTCGTCGATGACCTCGTCGAGGTAGGACAGGATCTGGTCGCCGCCGGCGATCGACGGGCCGCGCCACGGCTTGTGCCGGTAGCCGTAGGTGAACAGGTCGCTGTCCGAGCGCGCGCCCGGGTACCGGTGGGTCCACCACGTCCCGCCGCGGTCGTCCTGGGCCTCCAGGATCGTGAAGCTGCGGTCCGGGAACCGTTCGCGCAGGTGGTGGGCGGCACCGATGCCGGAGACACCCGCTCCGACGACGAGGACGTCGACGTGTTCGGCGTCCCGGGCGTCCTGCTGGTCGCGCTCGGTGGTGGCGGCACCGGTCATCGCGATGTCTCCTCCGGTCGACGTTGAAGGGGTGACCCGCCGAACCTAGATCGGCGGCGTGCGACCGCGGGTGTCCCAATCTCGGACAGTCGGCGGACTTGACCACGGCCGCATGATGTGAGGGAGCGCACAGAGGAGTGGTCGATGGCAGACGCCCCGGTCGGACACACGCCGCTCACCCGGGCCCGGGTGAGCCACCTGGACCGGTCCGATGTGGACCTGCTCGGTGTCCGGGACCACGTCGCGGCGTCCTGGCGGCGCAGCCTCGCCCGGGGCGTCGACCCCGCGACGATCGCGAACCGGTACCACCCGGACCTCGACCTCGACTCCCGCCTCGTCCGGTGTGCGCAGCCGGTGATCGACCGGCTGGCCGAGCAGATCGCGGACGTCCCGGTGTGCATCGCGCTGACCGACGACCACGCGCGGCTGGTCGTGCGGCGCGACACCGGGCGCGGGATCGGCCTGCTCGCCGACGGGAACAACTTCGCCACCGGGTTCGGCTACGGCGAGGGGGAGGTCGGCACCAACGGCGTCGGGACCGTCCTGGAGTCCGGGGAGTCGGTGCACATCGTCGGCGCCGAGCACTTCGTGGAGCGGCTGCAGGGCTACGCCTGCGCGGGCGCCCCGGTGCGCGACCCGCTCACCCGGCGGATCGAGGGCGTCCTCGACGTCAGCTGCCGGTCCGAGCACTCCTCACCCGTGCTGCACTCGCTCGTCCGGTCCGCGGCCGCGCAGATCCAGGATGCGCTGCTGCACGACCGGGACGCGGGCCAGCAGGCGCTGCTCGACGCCTGGTCCCGGGTCGACACCCGGGGCCGCCGGGCCGTGCTGGCCGTGGGCGGCCGGACGGTGCTGACCAACGTGCTGACCCAGACCCTGCTCGAGCCCGGTGACCTGCTCGCGCTGCAGGACCACATGCGGTTCGTCATGCTCCGGGCCCCGTCCACCGACGACCGCGTCGACCTGCCGTCGGGCACCCGGGTGCGGCTGCGCGGGACGGTCGTCACGGTCGGCGACTCGGTCGCCGGGATGATCGGGACCGTCTCGGTCCCGCAGGAGTCCACCGGGGACCCGACCACCGTCCACCCCCGCTCCCGCTCCGCCGACCCGGCACCGGATGCGCCCGGGCCGGCGGCCGGGAGCCGGTCCCCGGCGTGGCGGACGGCCTGGACGGCGGTCACCGAGGCGCTGCGCGAGTCCTCGACGGCGGTGCTGGTCCTCGGCGAGCCGGGCTCCGGCCGATCCCGGATGCTGGCCGATGTGGACCGGCTGCTGCACGGCCCGGGGCACGTAGTACCGGTGCGGCCGGAGCAGGTGGCGGCCGCGCCCGACGCGGTGGCGGACCGGATCCGGTGCCCGGACCCGGTCCGGCTGCTCGTGCTGTCCGACGTGGACCGGCTGCCGGCGGGGGCGGTCGAGACCCTGGCCGCGGCGCTCGACACCGCCCGCCCGGCCGACCGGCCGTTGCGGATCGCCGCGACGGCCTCCTATGACGCCCTGGGCGGGCCCGCGTACGGCGCGCTGCTGGACCGGTTCCGGTGGTCGGCGACGGTACCGCCGCTGCGGAACCGTTCAGGGGACCTGCCCGCGCTGGCCGGCGCACTGCTGGCCGAGCTGGCCCCGCAGCGCGAGATCCGGCTGTCCCCGGCCGCGCTGCGCCGGCTGACCCGGCACACCTGGCCCGGCAACGTGACCGAGCTGCGCGACGCGCTGGCCGCCGCGCTGCGCCGGCGCCCGGTCGGCAGCATCGAGCCGGCCGACCTGCCCGAGTCCTGTCAGAGCGCCCCGCGCAGCTCGCTGCGCGCCGTCGACCAGGCGGAGCGGGACGCGATCGTCGGAGCGCTGCGCGACGCCGGCGGCAACCGGGTGGCGGCAGCCACCGCGCTCGGGCTGGCCCGCTCCACCCTCTACCGCAAGATCCGGCTGTACGGGATCAGCGACTGACCGTTCCCGCCGGTTCAGGCGTCGCGCTCCGCGATGCCGGCGTGCTCGGTCCGCAGCTGCCGCTTGAGGATCTTCCCGCTGGGGTTCTTCGGCAGCGCCTCGGCGAACACCACGTACTTGGGCCGCTTGTAGCCGGCGAGCTTCTCCCGGGCGTGCGCGTGCACCTGGTCCTCGGTCAGTGTCATGCCCTCCTTCGGCACGACGACCGCGGTGACGGCCTCGATCCAGTGCGGGTGTCCGACCCCGAACACCGCGACCTCGGCGACGCCCTCGAGCAGGTAGAGCGACTCCTCCACCTCGCGGGACGCGACGTTCTCGCCGCCGGTCTTGATCATGTCCTTCTTCCGGTCGACCACCGAGAGGTATCCCTCCTCGGTCATGACGCCGAGGTCGCCGGAGTGGAACCAGCCGCCCGCGAACGCCTCGGCGGTCTTCTCCTCGTCGCGGTAGTAGCCCAGCGCGGCGTGCGGGGACCGGTGCACGATCTCGCCGATCTCACCGGGCGGGACCTCCTCGCCGGCGTCGTCGACCACCCGGGTCTCGACGTTGAGCGAGGCCCGCCCGGCCGACCCGGCCCGCTCGATCTGCTCCTGGGGCAGCAGGATCGTGGCCAGCGGCGACATCTCGGTCTGGCCGTAGAAGTTCCACAGCGCCACGTCCGGCAGCCGCCGCGACAGCTCCTGCAGCACCTCCACCGGCATCGCGGCGGCGCCGTAGTAGCCCTTGCGCAGGCTCGACAGGTCGGTCGTGTCGAAGTCCGGGTGGCGCAGCAGCGAGATCCACACCGTCGGCGGGCAGAACAGCTTGGTGACCTTCTCCCGCTCGATCGTCGCGAGCAGCGTCGCCGGGTCCGGCCCGGGCAGGATGACGCTGGTCGCGCCCAGGTAGACGTCGACGGAGAAGAAGCAGTCCAGCTGCGCGCAGTGGTACATCGGCAGCGAGTGCAGCTCGACGTCGTCGTGGGTCATCCCGCCGTCGACGATGCAGCTCAGGTACTGGGCGACCAGCGACCGGCTCGGCAGCATGACGCCCTTGGGCCGGGACTCGGTCCCCGAGGTGTACATCAGGCGGAGCGGGTCGTCGTCGCCTACGTGCACGTCCGGGACGCCCGGGTCGCCCTCCCCGTCGATCCAGGCGGCGGTGTCGACCCAGTCCCCGGTCGCGGCGGCCCCGGACAGTCCGATCCAGCCGCGGACCCGGGCCGGTTCCGACGACTGCGCCAGCGCCTTGTCCGCGGTCGGCGCCAGCGCGTCCTCGGTGACCAGCGCCTTCGCCCCGGAGTGGTCGAGGATGTAGGTGATCTCCTCCGGGCCGAGCATGAAGTTGATCGGCACCAGCACGACGCCCAGCCTGGCGGTCGCGAACACCAGCGTCACGAACTGGCGACAGTTGTGCGAGAGCAGCGCCAGCCGGTCGCCCTTGACCAGCCCCTGCCCGGCCAGCGCGGCCGCGCAGCGGTTCACGGCGGCGTCGAACTCCCCGAAGGCCCAGCGGTGCCCACCGTCGACCACGGCGAGCTTGCCCGGGTGCCGGACCGCCGTGCGGTGCAGCAGGTCGCCGATCGAGTGCCGACGGGCCCGCGTGATCGCGGCGGTCGTCTGCTCGCTGAAACCGTAGGCGGCGCTGCTCATGGACCGGCATCCTGCCCGACCCTCGCGTTCCCGTCACCCACGACCGGACCGGCCGCCGGCGCGGCGGCGAGGTCCAGGCAGGGTTCAGGACTCGGCGGTGCCCGACGCGGGGCTCCCGGCGTGCTCGTCCGGGACGCAGGTGCCGGTCGGCTCGTCCCGCCCGCGCAGGGTGACCTGCTCGCCAGTCCGCCAGTGCCGGGCCTCGGCCCCGGCGGCGTCCACCGCCTGCCGTGCTGCGACGACCCGGCCCGGCACCGACTTGGCGACGTCGGTGAGCCGGGCGGCCTCGTTCACCGGGTCGCCGATCACGGTGTACTCGTAACGGCGGGGGTCGCCCAGGTTGCCGGCGACCGCCTCGCCGGCCGAGACGCCGATCCCGGCCTCGATCTCCGGCATCTCCGTGGACAGCCGCTCGCCCAGCCTGCGGGCCGCGGCCAGCGCGGCACCGGGGGCGTCGTCGATGTCCAGCGGGGCGCCGAACACCGCGAGCGCGGCGTCCCCCTCGAACTTGTTGATCCAGCCGCCGGCCTGCTCGACGCACTCGACGACGATGCCGAAGAACCGGTTGAGCAGCGCGACGACCTCCTCCGGCGGGCGGCGGGTGGCCATCGTGGTCGACCCGACGAGATCGACGAAGAGCACCGCGACCGACCGGACCTCGCCGCCGAGCGGGATCTCGTCGGTGCGCGCGGCGGCCGCCGCGGCGACGTCGCGGCCGACCTGCCGGCCGAACAGGTCCCGGATCCGCTCGCGCTCGCGCAGCCCCTCGACCATCCCGTTCACCCCGGCCTGCAGCTGCCCGAGCTCGGTGTTGTCGTAGACCGGCACCCCGACGTCGAGGTCGCCGTCCTGCACCCGGGCCAGCGCCCGTCGCACGGTGAGCACCGGGTCGGCGATCGCCCGGGCCGCACCGATCGTGGTGAGCAGGCCGGCGCCGATCGCGGTCGCGCCCAGCGCCAGCATCGTCACCGCCAGCTGGCCGGGTGCGGTGTCGCCGAAGGTCAGGGCGGCGAGCCCGGCCAGCATCAGCCCGGCCACCGGGACCGCGGTGCCCAGCGCCCAGAACCCGACCGAGCGCAGCATCACCCCGGTGACCAGGCGGCGTCGCCGGGGCGGTCGGCCGGAGAGCACCCGGGCCGCGGCGCGGCGCAGGATCCGCTCGGCGAGCAGGTAGGACAGCGCGCAGGTGGTGACCCCGCCGATCGCCACCGCCGCCGTCACCGAGAACGCCAGCCGTCCCGAGTAGCGCAGGTTCAGGAAGCAGAACAGGACCGCGGCCACGATCCACAGCAGCGCGATGATCTGGGTGATCCGGCCGGGGCCGTGCAGCACCAGCCGCCGCTCGGCCCGCTCCGGGGCCGGCGAGCGCCGGTGCACGGTCAGCCGGCGCCGGCCGAACAGGATCCCCAGCGGGACCGCGACCAGCAGGTACCCGCCGAGCCAGACCAGGTTGACCAGCCGGATCGCGGCCGGATCGGCGAGCGGCTCGCGGGGCAGCACGAAGGCTGCGATCACCAGGACGACCGCGGCGCCGGTGACGTTCGCGGCCGCCACCACGAACGCGAGCAGCAGGCGCACCGGCCAGCCGATCACCGCGCGCCCGCGGATCGCGGGCCGGTCGTCCATCATGACCGGTGATCCTAGGCCGAAAGGGTGAGCGAAGGGGCAGGCGCGCTCACTCGAGCACGGGCCGCAACCGCGCCAAGCCCCGGTGTCGGACGTCAGCGCCGCAGGCCGGCCAGCCGCTCGGCCGCCTGTCCGAGCACGTCGTCGCGCTTGCAGAAGGCGAACCGGACCAGCGGCCGGGTCGCGGCGGCGCCGGCCTCCGAGGGACAGAACACCGACACCGGCACCGCGGCGACTCCGCACAGCTCCGGCAGCTTCCAGGCCAGGTCGACGCCGTCGTCGAAGCCGAGCGGGCGCGGATCGGCGATGACGAAGTAGGTCCCGCGCGGGGTGAGCACGTCGAACCCGGCGGCGCGCAGGCCCTCCGAGAGCAGGTCGCGTTTGCGGGTCAGGTCGGCAGCGAGCCCGGTGTAGTAGTCGTCGCCCAGTGCCAGCGCCTCCGCCACGGCCGGCTGCAGCGGTGCCCCGCCGTGGAAGGTCAGGAACTGCTTGACCGTGCGGGCCGCGCCGACCAGCTCGGGCGGGCCGTGCACCCAGCCGACCTTCCAGCCGGTCACCGAGAACGTCTTGCCGGCCGATGAGATCGTCAGGGTCCGGTCGGCCAGGCCGGGCAGCGTCGCCATCGGCACGTGCTCCGCGCCGTCGAAGGTCATGTGCTCGTAGACCTCGTCGGTGACGATCACGGCGTCGTGCGCGAGCGCCAGCTCGCCGATCCTCCTCAGCTGGTCACGGTCGAACACCGCGCCGGTCGGGTTGTGCGGGGTGTTGACCAGGACGACCCGGGTGCGCTCGGAGAACGCGGCGGCCAGCTCGGCGTCGTCGAAGGCGAAGTCCGGGGCCCGCAGCGGCACCGGGCGCAGCGTGGCGCCGGCCAGCGCGACACCGGCCGCGTAGGAGTCGTAGGTCGGCTCGAAGGTGACGACCTCGTCGCCGGGCCCGCACAGCCCGAGCAGGGTCGCGGTGATCGCCTCGGTCGCGCCGACCGTGACCAGGACGTCGGCCGGATCGACCACCAGGCCGTAGAACCGGCGCTGGTGCGCGGCGACCGCCTCGCGCAGCTCGGGCACGCCGGGGCCGGGCGGGTACTGGTTGCGGCCGCGTTCGGTGATGTTGGCGGCGGCGTCGGCCAGCAGCGAGGCCGGGCCGTCGGTGTCCGGGAAGCCCTGGCCGAGGTTGATCGCCCCGGTCTCGACGGCGAGCCGGGAGATCTCGGTGAAGACCGTCGAGGTGAACGGGCGCATGCGCTCGACCAGCATGGACCCGACCCTAGACGTCGTGCGGCGGCGCCCGGCGGTGCGCCGGGGCCGGGGCGGCGCAGCTCCTGATCGAGGTTCTGCGCGCGGCCCTGTGCGTCACCCGGGACGGCATGGGTTCCACGCCCGGCGGGTGAGGCGGCTGGGTGGCGGTGACGTCAGTCGAGGCCGCGGACGATGTGCGTCTCGTCGTCGCCGTCGTACGTGGTGTCGACGGTCTCGGCCGGGGTGTCGGTCTGGTTCACGGTGGGCCTCCTCTCTCGGGCGGATGACGAATGGTGGACATACAGGTGGACGCCCGTCACCGGTCTCCGGTTGCTGTTCCGGTTCGTGAACCGATCCAGAACCACCCGACCGGATGGCCGGACCCCGCCATCCGGTCGGGTGCCCGCTCCGGCTACCCGCTCACCCGGCCGATCAGGTGCAGCTTGTCGGCGCCGGGGCTCGCTCCACCTGCGCTGCGCGAGGCGTCCTCGGCGCCGCGGAGCGCCAGCCGCCACCCACCGTCGTCGTCCCGGGTGGTGACCAGGTCCGCCCGGGCCGGCAGCAGCACCGGCTTGCGGAACACGACGTCGTAGGTGAGCGCGTCCGGCAGCCGGCCCTCCAGCGACGCGACGGCGTGCGCGGCCGTCCACATGCCGTGCGCGATCGCCCGCGGGAACCCCATCGCCTTCGCCGTCAGCGGGTGCAGGTGGATCGGATTCACGTCCCCGCTCACGGCGGCGTAGCGGCGCCCGGTGTCGCCCGGGAGGCTCCAGCGCGCGTTCGCCGGGCCGGCGGGCGCCTCGGGCTCGGGGATGTCGGCGCTCGTGTCGCCCTCGGCCTCGGGTGCCGTCGCGCCGCGGGAGAGATAGGTGCTGCGTCCCTCCCAGACCGTCTCGCCGGCCGACTCGACGACCCCGACCAGGTCCACCTGCGCGCCCTTCGGGTGCGGGACGAACCGCTCGGCGCGCACCCGCACGTCCAGGGTGTCGGCCGGGGAGGTCCGCCGGTGCACGGTGATCCGGTTGGCCAGGTGCACCATCCCGGGCAGCGCCAGCGGGAACGACCGGTCGGCCATCAGCACGACCTGCAGCGGGAACGTCAGCACGTGCGGGTAGGTCACCGGCAGGGCGTCGGAGACCCGGAACCCGCAGACGTGCGCGTACTCCGCCAGGTGCGCCGGGTCCACCGGGACCCCGCGCCGGACGATCTCGCGCGCGGGCAGGGCCCGGCCGGACCCGCCGGGCAGTACCGCCCGGGCCGCGGCCCGGGCGTAGCGCGGCCCCAGCGCCGGCGGCCCGGACAGCTCGGTGATCTCGCGGTCGGTCACGGCTGCCATCAGGCCCCCAGCATCGACTGGCCGCAGACCCGCACGACCTGGCCGTTCAGGCCACCGGACTCGGCGCGGCCGAACCAGCCGATCGTCTCGGCGACGTCCACCGGCAGCCCGCCCTGCTTGAGCGAGTTGATCCGGCGCCCGGCCTCCCGGGTACCGACGGGCATCTTGCCGGTCATCTCGGTCTCGATGAAGCCGGGCGCGACCGCGTTGATCGTGGCACCGCGCTCGGCGAACCGCGGGGCGAGCGACCGGACCATCCCGATCACGCCGGCCTTGGACGCGGCGTAGTTGGTCTGGCCGCGGTTGCCGGCGATCCCGGACTGGGACGACACGCAGACCACACGACCGGACTCGTGCAGCGGCGAGCCCTTGGCCAGCAGCGCCTCGTTGATCGTCAGCTGGGCGCCCAGGTTGACCGCGAGCACCGGGTCCCAGCGGTCGGAGCTCATGTTGGCCAGCAGCTTGTCCCGGGTGATGCCGGCGTTGTGCACCACCAGGTCGACGCCGTCGTGCCGGTCGGCGAGGTGGCCGAGCAGCCGCCCGGCCGCGTCCGGGGCGGTGATGTCGAGCTGCAGCGCGGTGCCGCCGATCCGGTTGGCGGTCCGGGACAGGCCCTCGCCGGCCGCCGGGACGTCCACCGCGACGACCGACGCGCCGTCCCGGGCGAGCGTGTCGGCGATGGCGGCGCCGATGCCACGGGCCGCGCCGGTGACGACCGCGATCCGGCCGGCCAGCGGCCGCTCCTCGGCCTTCGGGTCGTCGATCTCGGCCGGCTCGGCCGGGACGCCCACCTGGGGCGTCACGTGCACGACCTGGCCGTCGACGTAGGCCGAGCGCGCGGACAGGAAGAACCGGATCGACGAGTCGATCGCCGCCGGCGCCGCGTCCGCGGCCACGACCAGCAGGTTCGCCGTCGCACCGAAGCGCAGCTCCTTGCCGATCGAGCGGATCAGCCCGTCCAGGGACTGGGCCACCGCGGCGGCCTCGGCACCGGTGGTCTCGGCCGGCTCGGCACCTATCAGCAGCAGCCGGCCGGACGGGCCGAGCCTGCGCACCGCGGGGGTGAGCAGCTGCTGGGCGGCGGCGAGGTCGGCCAGCGTCCGCGCCCCGGACAGGTCGACGACGACGCCGTACAGCTTCTCCTCGCCGGCCTCGGCCGGCGCCCGCTGCCCGTGCTCCTCGACGAACGCGGCGACCGGCTTCGCGAACCGGCCGTCCCCGACCGAGGTGACGAGCACCGGCCCCGCGAGGAGCGGGTCGCCCGGGCTGTGCCGGCGCAGGGCCGGGACCGTGGGCAGCCCGAGCTGCTTGGCGATCCCGGTGTTGGACAGGGTCGCGAGGAAATCACTCATGCCTTCGCCTCCAGGATCGCGACGACACCCTGGCCGCCGGCGGCGCAGATCGAGATCAGGCCGCGCTGGCTCTTCTTCTCCTGCTCGGCCTTCTCCCGCAGCAGCTTTGAGAGGGTGCCGACGATCCGCCCGCCGGTCGCGGCGAACGGGTGCCCGGCCGCCAGTGAGGAGCCCGCCACGTTGAGCTTGTCGTCGTCGATAGCGCCCAGCGGCGAGTCCAGGCCGAGGCGCTCCTTGCAGAACCGCGCGTCCTCCCACGCCGCGCGCTGGACCAGCACCACCGACGCGAACGCCTCGTGGATCTCGTACAGGTCGAAGTCCTGCAGCGACAGGCCGTTGCGCTGCAGCAGCCGCGGCACCGCGAAGACCGGCGCGGTGAGCAGGCCGTCCGAGCCGTGCACGTAGTCCACGGCCGCGGTCTCGGCGTCCACCACGTGCGCCAGCACCGGCAGCTTGTGCTCCGCGGCCCACTCGTCGGAACCGAGCAGCACCAGCGCCGAGCCGTCGGTGAGCGGGGTCGAGTTGCCCGCGGTCATCGTGGCACCCGGACCCTTGCCGAACACCGGCTCGAGCTTCGCCAGCTTCTCCGGCGACGAGTCGGGGCGCAGGTTGTCGTCCCTGGTCAACTTCAGGTACGGGGTGACCAGGTCGTCGAAGAAGCCGCGGTCGTAGGCGGCGGCGAGGTTGTGGTGGCTGCGCGCGGTGAGCTCGTCCTGCTCGGCGCGGCCGATGCCCCACTCCAGCGCGGTGCGGGCCGCGTGCTCGCCCATCGACATCCCGGTGCGCGGCTCGGAGTTCTCCGGGATCTCCGGGACGATCTGGCCCGGGCGCAGCTGCCCGACCAGCTTGAGCCGCTCCAGCGGGGTCTTCGCGGCGTTGACCTGGACCAGGATCCGGCGCAGGTCGTCGTTCAGCGCCAGCGGCGCGTCCGAGGCCGTGTCGACGCCGCCCGCGACGCCGGAGTCGAGCTGCCCGAGCGCGATCTTGTTGGCGACCGCGACCGTCGCCTCCAGGCCGGTACCGCAGGCCTGCTGGACGTCGTAGGCGGCGGTCGCCGGGTTCAGCCGGCTGCCGAGCACCGCCTCGCGGGTCAGGTTGAAGTCGCGCGAGTGCTTGAGCACCGCGCCCGCGACGACCTCGCCGAGCCGCTCGCCGGCCAGGCCGAAGCGGGCCACCAGGCCGTCCAGGGTGCTGGTGAGCATGTCGAGGTTGGACGCGCGAGAGTACGCGCGGTTGGCCCGCGCGAACGGGATCCGGTTGCCGCCGATGACGGCGGCACGCCGGGTGCTGGCTGGCATGGGAGGTCCCTCCTGGTGTCGGCGGTGCCCACCCGATCGGCTGCTCCGCGCTGCGCGCTCGCCGGTGCCGGGCGGACCATGACGTTCTCGCCGGTGCTGCGGTGGCCCTGGTTCGTGGTGTCGCTGGTTCGTGGTGTCACTGATTACCACCGGGTAGCCGGTACTCAAGGTACACGGTACTCTAGGTTTCGTGAAGGTAGGACGGGACAGGCGGGACAGCCGGTGGGATGCGCACCGCGAGCAGCGGCGCGTCCAGCTCGTCGGCGCCGCCGTCGCGGCGATCCGCCGGCACGGGGCCGGGATCGGGATGGACGGGATCGCGGCCGCGGCGGGGACCAGCAAGACCGTCGTCTACCGGCACTTCGGTGACCGATCCGGTCTCTACGCCGCGATCTGCGAGTCGGTGGCCGGAGTGCTGCTCGCGGAGGTCCGCCGGGCCACCGCGGACGCCCTCGGCGACCCCGCCCGCGGTCCGCGCGCGGCCGTCTCCGCGGGCATCGACGCCTACCTCCGGCTGATCGAGATCGACCCGGAGCTGTACCGCTTCGTGGTGCACCGGCCGCTGCTGACCCACGGGCCCGCCCCGCGCCGCGACACCCCGGAGCCGGCCGACGGGCCACCCGACCCGGTGCACGACCTGGTCACGGTGATCGGCGACGAGGTCGCCGCCGTGATCGCCGCGCACCTGCGGGACCCGGAGCAGCGCGCCGCCGCCCGCATCCGGGGGCACGCGATCGTCGGGCTGGTCCGCGGGGCCGCCGACGACTGGCTCGCCCGCCCGGACGGGACACCGCGCGACCGGCTCACCGTCCACCTCACCGACCTGGCCTGGTCCGGCCTGTCCGGACTGGCACCGCACGTGCAGGAGGTTCCGTCATGACCCGCAGCACCGCTCCGGAGACCGTCCCGACCGAGGAGCTGCGCGCCGTCCTCGACGGGCGGTGGGCACACGTCCGGCAGGACACCCGCGCCCAGCTCGCCGAGCAGGACCTGCGACCGGACCCGGACTTCACCTCCGAGCAGTACCGGGCGCACATCGGCGAGTCGATGAAGCTGCTGACCGCCAGCGGCCGCCCGCTCACCGGGTTCGACCCGGCCGTCGGCGGCGACGGCGACGTCGGCGGCGTGGTCACCGCGTTCGCGATGCTCGCCTACGGCGACCTGTCGCTGCTGGTCAAGGCCGGTGTCCAGTGGGGCCTGTTCGGCGGCGCGGTGCAGGTACTGGGCACCGAGCGGCACCACGAGCGCTACCTGCGGCAGATCATCGACGGCGAGCTGCTGGGCTGCTTCGCGATGACCGAGTCCGGGCACGGCTCGGACGTGCAGCACCTGCACACCACCGCCACCTACGACCGCGACGCCGGCGAGTTCGTGATCGACACCCCGTACCCCGCGGCGCGCAAGGAGTACATCGGCAACGCCGCCCGGGACGGCCGGATGGCCGTGGTGTTCGCGCAGCTGATCACCGACGACACCCGGCCCGGCGTGCACGCGTTCCTGGTCCCGCTGCGCGACGCCGAGGGCAGGCCGCTGCCCGGCGTCACGATCGGCGACGACGGCCGCAAGGCCGGCCTGAACGGCGTCGACAACGGGCGGCTGAGCTTCGCACGCGTGCGGGTCCCGCGGGAGAACCTGCTCAACCGGTTCGCCGACGTCGCGGCGGACGGGACCTACTCGTCGCCGATCGCGAACGAGACCGCCCGGTTCTTCACCATGCTCGGCACCCTGGTCCGCGGCCGGATCTCGGTGGCCGGAGGGGCCGGCGGCGCGGCGCAGAAGGCGCTGGCGCTCGCGGTGCGCTTCGGCGAGCGGCGCCGGCAGTTCTCGCACCCGTCCACCGGCGAGGAGATCGCCGTCCTGGACTACCTCGCCCACCAGCGCAAGCTGCTGCCCGCGCTGGCGACGACCTACGCGCTGCACTTCACCCAGGACGACCTGGTGGCCCGGATGCACGCCGTCCAGGCGCCGGGGGCCGGCCCGGTCGGCGCCCGCGAGCAGCGGACCCTGGAGCAGTCCGCCGCCGGGATCAAGGCGGTCGCCACCTGGCATGCCACGCAGACCATCCAGACCTGCCGGGAGGCCTGCGGTGGCGCCGGGTACCTGGAGGAGAACCTGCTGCCCGCGCTGAAGGCGGACACCGACGTGTTCACCACCTTCGAGGGCGACAACACGGTGCTGCTGCAGCTGCTGGCCAAGGAGCTGCTGTCCGACTACGGCCGGACGATCAAGAAGGGCAACCCGCTGGAGATCGCCCCGCTGCTCGGGCGCCAGCTGGCCGGGGTGCTCGCCGAGCGCACCGGGGCGGCGTCGCTGACCCGGCGACTGCCGTTGCGCTGGCTCGACCTGAGCGACCGCAGGCGCCGCCGCGAGCTGCTGGAGACCCGCCGCGACGACACCCTGGCCACCGCGATCCGGCACCTCGCGCCGGCGATGCGCAAGGGCAACGACGAGTTCGCGGTGTTCAACGACGCCCAGGACCTGCTGCTGGTCGCGGCCCGGGCGCACGTCGACGTGCTGGTCGAGACGTCGTTCCGGGAAGCGGTCGAGAAGGTCCGGGAACCGGCCGTGCGGGAGCTCCTGGGGCGCGTCTACGACCTGCACGTGCTGACGACGATCGAGCGCGAGCGGGCCTGGTACCTGGAGACCGGGCGGCTCACCGCCGCCGAGTCCCGGTCGCTGCGGCCGCTGGTCAACGACCTGTGCGCCGAGCTCCGGCCGCACGCCCGGACCCTGGTCGACGGGTTCGGCGTCCCGGAGAACCGGCTGGCCTGCCCGATGCTCGACGACGCCGCCTGGGAGCCGGTCCCCTCCGGCACCCCGCCGGCACCGACCGAGCAGGTGGAGACGGGCTGAGCCCGCACGGGCGCACGTGACCCGGGCCACGCACGAGCCGGGCGCAGCGCGCTGCCCGACGTGCCTAGGCTCGAGGGGTCCCGTGGATGTCCCGCAGTGAGGTGCCCGTGCCCGTCTCCCCGATCCACCCTCCGACCGACGCCGAGGAGTCCGGGCTCCGGGTCACCGAGCGGAAGTCCGCGGCCGCGGGCGCGAAGGCCGTCGCCATCAGCGTGCGGCGCTCGTTCCGGGAGCAGGGGCTGGTCAAGACCGCCCGGAACCTGCTCCGCCTGAACCAGGCCGAGGGCTTCGACTGCATGAGCTGCGCCTGGCCGGACCCCGAGCCGGGCGAGCGGCACACCGCCGAGTTCTGCGAGAACGGCGCCAAGGCCGTCGCCTGGGAGGGCGACCGCCGCCAGGTCACGCCGGAGTTCTTCGCGCAGCACCCGATCGAGGACCTGAAGACCCGCAGCGCGCACTGGCTGGAGAGCCAGGGACGGCTGCTGCACCCGATGGTCCGCCGGGGCGGCGGCACGCACTACGAGCCGATCAGCTGGGATAGCGCGTTCGCGCTGGTCGCGTCGCACCTGAACCGCCTGGCGAGCCCGGACGAGGCGATCTTCTACACCTCCGGCCGGGCGTCCAACGAGGCCGCGTTCGTCTACCAGCTCCTCGTCCGCGCGTTCGGCACGAACAACCTCCCCGACTGCTCGAACATGTGTCACGAGTCGACCGGGGTCGGGCTCGCCGAGTCGATCGGCGTCGGGAAGGGCACGGTGTCGCTGCGCGACATCCACGAGGCCGACCTCGTCATCCTCTCCGGCCAGAACCCGGGCACCAACCACCCACGGATGCTGTCCGCCCTGGAGACCGCGAAGCGCAACGGGGCGACGATCGTCGCGATCAACCCGCTGCCCGAGGCCGGGCTGTTCAAGTTCGACAACCCGCAGACCGCGCGCGGGATGTCCGGCATCGGCACCCGGCTCGCCGACGAGTTCGTGCAGATCCGCTCGGGCGGCGACCTCGCGCTGTGGCAGGCGTTCGGCCACCTGTTGCTGGCCGCCGAGGGGCGCAGCCCGGGCACCGTCCTGGACCGCGACTTCGTCGAGCGGCACACGAACGGGTTCGAGGAGTACGCGGCACACGTCGAGGACCTCGACCGCGACGCCGTCGTGCACGCGACCGGGCTCGACTGGTCGCAGATCGAGCGGGTCGCGGCCCTGCTCGCGAGCTCGGAGCGGACCGTGAACTGCTGGGCGATGGGCATCACCCAGCACCGCAACGCGGTGAACACGATCAAGGAGATGGTGAACGTCGCCCTGCTCCAGGGCATGATCGGCAAGCCGGGTGCCGGCCTGTGCCCGGTCCGCGGCCACTCCAACGTGCAGGGCGACCGCACGATGGGCATCTGGGAGCAGATGCCGGACGGCTTCCTCGACGCGCTCCGTGACGAGTTCGGCTTCGAGCCGCCCCGCGAGCACGGCTACGACTCGATCGCCGCCGTCAAGGCGATGGACGCGAGCCCGGGGAAGGTGTTCGTCGGTCTCGGCGGCAACTTCTCCCAGGCCATGTCGGACACCGGTGTCACCGAGCCCGCGCTGGAGAAGTGCGCGCTGACCGTCCAGATCTCCACGAAGCTGAACCGGTCGCACGCCGTCGCGGGCACCGACGCGTTGATCCTCCCGACGCTGGGCCGGACCGAGAAGGACCTGACCGGCGGCCACGTCCAGAAGGTCACCGTCGAGGACTCGATGTCGGCCGTGCACGCCTCGCACGGCCGCTCGCAGCCGGCCGGTGAGCTGCTGCGGTCCGAGGTCGACATCCTCTGCGGCGTCGCACGTGCCCTCTTCGGCGACGACCACTCCGTCCCGTGGGCGCAGTTCGCGACCGACTACGACCGGATCCGGGACTCGATCGGCCGCGTCGTGCCGGGCTGCGAGGCCTACGCGGAGAAGATCGCCCGCTCTGGCGGCTTCACCCTGCCGCACCCGCCCCGGGACGACCGGGCCTTCCCGACCGCGTCCGGCAAGGCCGAGTTCACGGTCAGCCCGATCCAGGTCACGACGCTGCCGGAGGGCAGGCTGGTCCTGCAGAGCCTGCGCAGCCACGACCAGTTCAACACCACGATCTACGGGCTGGACGACCGCTACCGCGGCATCCACTCCGGCCGCCGGGTCGTGTTCATCTCCCCGGACGACCTGCACGAGCTCGGTTACGCCGACGGCGACCGCGTCGACCTGGTCAGCGAGTGGACCGACGGCTCGGAGCGCCGCGCCGACGACTTCCGGCTGGTGTCGTACTCGACGCCGAAGGGATGCGTCGCCGCGTACTACCCGGAGACCAACCCGCTGGTCCCGCTGGACTCGTTCGCCGAGGGCTCCCGCTGTCCGACGTCGAAGTGGGTGCAGGTCCGGCTCGAGCCGGCTCACCGCGTGGTGTGAGTCCGGCCACCGGATCGGCGGGTCCGGTGCGGAATGCTGGTCACCCCTCGTGAGGTTGCACCGTGTCGTGGCGACACGAGGGGGGAACCGGTGCCTGGCGCGAACACTGCGAGCACTGCGAGCACTGCGAGCGTCGTGAAGTCGGCGAACACGGCGAACGCTGCCGGCACGACACCGAGCCGGGTACGGCTCGCGCTGATCCTCGGCGCGCTGATCGCGCTCGGACCGCTCACGATCGACACCTACCTGCCCGCACTCCCGGACGTCGGCCAGGACCTGGCCGCATCCGGGACCACGGTGCAGCTCACCCTGACCGGCACGCTCGCCGGTCTCGCACTGGGCCAGATCCTGATCGGCCCGCTGTCGGACGCCTACGGCCGTCGCCTGCCGCTGCTGCTCGGCACCGGGTTGCACGTGCTGGCGTCCGCGCTGGTGGCGGTGGCCCCGTCGATCGAGGTGCTGGGCGTGTTGCGGGTGCTGCAGGGCGTCGGTGCGTCCGCGGGCGCGGTGATCGGTCTCGCCATCGTGCGCGACCTGTTCACCGGCCGCGCGGCCGCGACCATGCTGTCCCGGCTGATGCTCGTGATGGGCGCCGCCCCGGTGCTGGCACCGACGCTGGGCGCGGTGCTGCTCAACTGGGTCTCCTGGCGCGGGGTGTTCCTCTTCCTCGCCGGGTACGGCCTGGTCATGGTGGCCGTCGTGACGGCCGGGCTGCCCGAGACCCTGCCCGTGTCGCGGCGGCGCGCCGCACGCGTCGGCCCGACCGTGCGCACCTACGGGGCGTTGCTGCGGGACCGGACGTTCGTCGGCCTGGTGCTGGTCGCGGGCCTCGCGATGGGCGCGCTGTTCTCCTACGTCTCCGGCGCCGCCTACGTCTACCAGCAGCAGTTCGGGATGGACCAGCAGACGTTCGGGCTGGCCTTCGGCGCCGGGGCGATCTGGCTCGTCATCGGCACCCAGCTGAACCCGGTGCTGCTGCGGTACCTGGAGCCGCGCCGGGTGCTCACCGGGGCGATCGGTGTGGGCGTGCTGGCCGGGCTGGCGCTCGCGGTGCTGACCGCGACCGGGATCGGAGGTATCGGCGCGGTCCTCGCCGGAGTCTGGGCACTGCTGCTCTCCTGCGGTTTCGTCATGCCGAACGCGCCGGCGCTGGCACTGGCCCGGCACGGAGAGTCGGCCGGGACCGCGGCGGCGCTGCTCGGGGCGCTGCAGTTCGGCCTGGGTGCGGCGACCTCACCGGTGGTCGGGCTCCTCGGCAACGACGCGGCCGCGATGGGGGCCGCGATGTTCGGCGCGATCGCCCTGTCCGGGCTGTCCCTGGTGCTGGTGGTACGGCCGTGGACGCTGCCCGACCTCAACGGGCCCGAGCCCGCCTGAGCCCGCTCTCTTGACCTGAAGTGAACTTCAGATTCTATCGTTCCGGCGCATGGACGCCAGCATCTACATGGCCATGCACCACGCCAGCTCCGATCCGGGCCGGCAGAACCGGCCCGCCGGGGAGACGACCAGGCGGATACTCCGGCTCGCCCGGCCACACCGCAGACGGATGGCGTGGTTCCTCACCGCGAGCACGGCGGGCGCGGTCCTCACCGTCGTCACCCCGGTCCTGGCCGGGCGGGCGACCGACGCGATCACCTCGGGTGCCCCGCTGTCCGTGCTGGCGGCCGTCGCCGGGCTGATCGCGGCGGCCGCGGTCGCCGAGTCCGCGCTGAGCCTGGTCACCCGGTGGCTGTCGGCGAACCTCGGCGAGGGTCTGATCCACCAGCTGCGCACGACGGTGTTCGACCACGTGCAGCGGATGCCGGTCGCGTTCTTCACCCGCACCCGGACCGGCGCGCTGGTGTCCCGGCTGAACTCGGACGTGCTCGGTGCGCAGCGGGCGTTCTCCGACACCCTCGCCGGGGTGGTGTCCAACCTGGTCACCCTGCTGCTCACGCTCGGCGTGATGCTGGCGATCTCGTGGCCGGTGACGCTGCTGGCGGCGCTGCTGCTGCCGGTGTTCCTCGTCCCGGCCCGGCTGATGGGACGCCGGCTGGCCGCGCTGGAACGGGAGGCCGCCGACCACAACGCGGCGATGAGCACCCGGATGACCGAGCGCTTCTCCGCGCCCGGCGCGACGCTGGTCAAGCTGTTCGGCCGGCCTTCCCAGGAGTCCGCCGAGTTCGCCGAGCGCGCGGACCGGGTCCGCACGATCGGCGTCCGCTCGGCGATGCTGCAGTGGGTCTTCGTGACCGCGCTGACGCTGGCGTCGTCGCTGGCGGTGGCGCTGGTCTACGGCGTCGGCGGCGGGTTCGCGCTGGCCGGGGCGCTGTCCGCCGGTGACGTCGTCGCCCTGGCGATGCTGCTGACCCGGCTCTACCAGCCGCTGACCGCGCTGGCCGGGGCCCGGATGGAGATCATGACGGTGCTGGTCAGCTTCGAGCGGGTCTTCGAGGTGCTGGACCTGAGGCCGATGATCGACGACGCACCGGACGCCCGGCCGGTGCCCGCCGGGCCGCTGGGCGTCGAGTTCGACCATGTCTCGTTCGCCTACCCGACCGCGGAGCAGGTGTCGCTGGCCTCGCTGGAGGAGGTCGCGGTGCTGGACGCCCGCGGCGGGGAGACGGTCCTGCAGGAGGTGTCCTTCACCGTCCCGGCCGGACGGATGGTGGCGCTGGTCGGATCGTCGGGCGCGGGCAAGTCGACGGTCGCCCAGCTGGTGGCCCGGCTCTACGACGCCGGCTCCGGCGCCGTCCGGATCGGCGGCGAGGACGTGCGGGAGCTGACCGCCGAGTCGGTGCACCGCGCGGTCGGCTTCGTGACCCAGGACGGGCACCTGCTGCACGACACGGTCGCCGCGAACCTGCGGATCGGCGCGCCGGAGGCGACCGACCCCGAGCTGTGGGCGGCGTTGCGCCGGGCCCGGCTCGAGGACCTGGTGGCCTCGCTGCCGGACGGCCTGGACACGACCGTCGGGGAGCGCGGGTACCGGCTCTCCGGCGGGGAGCGGCAGCGGATGACGATCGCCCGGGTGCTGCTCGCCCGGCCGCGGGTGGTGGTACTCGACGAGGCCACCGCCAGCCTGGACTCGACCTCCGAGGCCGCGGTGCAGGCCGCACTGGCCGAGGCGCTGGAGGGCCGGACGGCGATCGTGATCGCGCACCGGCTGTCCACCGTCCGGAACGTCGACGAGATCCTGGTCCTGGAGGCGGGCCGCGTCGTCGAGCGGGGCGGACACTCGTCGTTGCTGGCACGCGACGGGCGTTACGCCGAGCTGGTGGGCGCTGCGCACCCGTGAGCGCCCTACCGGAAGTCGTCCGGGGAGACCTCGTCGATGAACTCGCGGAACTGCTGGAGCTGCGCGTCCGGCGGTTCCGCGAGGACCTCGCCCACCGCGGCCCGGGCCTGGGCGCCTGCCCCGGAGGCGTCCTCGGAGTCCGGCGGCAGGATGTCCTCGATCGGCTGCCCCACCTCGTCCAGGACGTGCTCGGCCATCCCGATCGGCAGGTCCTCGCGGACGGCGACGGCCAGCGCGTCGGACGGTTTGACCGCGACCCGCAGGCCGCCGTCGAACACCAGCTCGGCGGTGTAGACCCCGTCGGCCAGGTCGGTGATCTCGACCGACTCGCACGCCCGGCCGAGGGCGGTGACCACCGGGATCAGGATGTCCTGGGTGAGCGCGACGCTCCGGTCGTCCCGGGCGCCGACGGCGATCACCTCGGCCTGCGGGGGCCGCAGGAACACCGGCACGCACCGGTCCCCACCCGCCTCGCCGAGCAGCAGCACCGGCTGTCGGGAACGGGCGTGCACGATCAGGCGCAGGACGTGCATCGTCCGGGACATCGGCCCCTCCCCGGTCGCTCCGTGCCGGCCAACCTCGGCGAGCTCCCAGTTTCCCCGGTCCGGAGCGCCGGGGGTGTCTCACAACGAGACGCTTCGGTATCGATGTTCGCTCCGCAAGCTCCGCTCGGTGTCGATGTTCGCTCCGCAAGCTCCGCTCGGCGCCGATACTCGCTCCGCAAGCTCCGCTCGGTGTCGATGTTCGCTCCGCAAGCTCCGCTCGGCGCCGACGTTCGCTCCGCGAGCTCAGCCCCGCGCCAACCAGGGCATCGCGGTCGCGGCGACCGTGAGGAACTGGACGTTCGCGCCGAGCGGCAGCCCGGCCATGTAGCGCACCGCGTCGGCGACGTGCCCGACGTCGAACGTCGGTTCCGGCCGGACCGACCCGTCGGCCTGCGGCGCGCCGGCGGCGACGCCCGCGGTCATGTCGGTGGCGGCGTTGCCGATGTCGATCTGCCCGCAGGCGATGCCGAACGCTCGGCCGTCCAGCGACAGCGACCTGGTCAGGCCGGTGATCGCGTGCTTGGTGGCGGTGTAGGCCGCGCTGCGCGGGCGCGGGACGTGCGCCGAGATCGAGCCGTTGTTGATGATCCGACCGCCCTGCGGGTGCTGCCGGCGCATCGCCGCGAATGCCTCCCGCGCGCACAGGAACGAGCCGGTCAGGTTGATCGCGACGGTGTCGCTCCAGTCCGCGACGGCGATCTCGTCGACGGTGCCGCCCGGCCCGAAGGTGCCTGCGTTGTTGACCAGCAGGTCGACCCGGCCCCAGCGGTCGGCGACCGCGGCGAACAGCGCCGCCACCGAGTCCGGGTCCGCGACGTCGGTGGCGACGGTGAGCGCGTCCGCGTGCCCGGTGGCGACGGCGTCGAGCCGGTCGGCTCGCCGCCCGGCCAGCGCGACCCGCCAGCCGTCGTCGAGCAGGGCGCGGGCCACCGCCCCGCCGATGCCCGATCCGGCCCCGGTCACGACCGCCACGCCACTCATCCCCGCAGCTTCGCACGCGGTCGTCCGGGACGCGCCGAACGAGCGTTGCGACACGGGTCGTCCGCACGACCACATCGCAACACTCGCGCTCACCCGGTGTGCGCAGAGCAAAGGCGGCATCGCGCCGTATCCGGCCGTCTACGACGATGACGAGACAGCAGCAGAGAGCCCGAGCGAGCAGCGCCCATCGCGGCTTCTCGGGTCGTCTCGGACGAGCGTTAGACGGCGAGATACGACGGCATCGAACGCGACCCGTCGCACCGTCTACGACTTTCTAGCTCGCTGACGAGAGAGCAGGAGACTGCCGCATCGAACCGCAGGCATGACGTCGTCTACGCTTCTCTATCCTGTTCGCGAGATCCCTCCATACGCCCCGATCGAACCGCGTAGGCGCAGCGTAGCACGTATCTATCGAACTAACGTGCGAGGACCCTCGACCGCGCCGTCGCCCGCCGCCGTGAGCGCGAGCGACCCCGCCACCGCGCGGTCGGCCCGGCGTCGCACGGCCCCCGGGGACTCGCCGACCACCCGGGCGAACGCCGAGCGGGACATCGCGGCCGTCGCGGCGGTCCGGGACCGCGCCGCGCCGGCGCCCGGCGGACGAGGCGGCCGCGGTGAACACCCCGCTGAACAACGCCCTGGACCGCGGCGGCGGATGGTCGGCGTTCGAGCGCCGGTGGACGGTCGCGAACCACGCCCGGGCGGCGACGTCGGCACTCGCCGTGGTCGTACAGCTCCTCCAGGACGACCGGTGCTCGAACGTGTGTGCGACATCTCGGGGACCTGTCTGGCCTCCGAGCGGTCAGCGGGGGCACGCTGGTCCGCGACGCCCGCTCCCCCGGGCGGGACCGATGGACCCGACCGATCCCCGGGGGAGCATGAACGCCCACGAACGACGCCGGCTGGCCGCGCTGCGTGCTGACCGCGAGACCGTCCTGGCCGCCGCCGAGGCGCTGCGGCACCAGGCCGTTCAGTCGCACTACGCCGGACTGGCCCGGCCCGAGACGGCCTTCGGCCTGGCGTCGATCCTCGAGCTGCTCGCTCTCCGGATCGCCGACCAGCCCCCGGACGTCCGCGCGCACGTCGTGCGGATCGCCCGGGAGATGACCGGGGACGGCATGGACCTGCCGACGGTACGCCGCAACCGTCGGCGGTGATCCACGCTGTCCACAGCAGGGACGAGTTGTCCACAGATGTGCACACAGCTGGGGACAGCTCGAACCCGTGTTCGACGCCACACCGTCACCCCTGTTCGGGGGCTAGCGGACGCCCTCCATGAGCACCTTCAGCTTCGGCACGATCGCCACGACGACCAGGCCGACGACGATCGCCGCGATCCCGGTGATGCCGAAGTACGCCACCTCGTTCTCGGCGCTGTAGAACCCGCCGAGCACGCCGGCGAGCACCGTGCCCATCGACACCGACAGGTAGAACAGCGCCACCATCTGGGTGCGGAACGCCTGCGGGGCGAGCTTCGTGGACAGCGACTGCCCGACCGGTGAGGTGAACAGCTCGCCGAGGCAGAAGATCAGCAGGATGCCGGCCAGCGCGAGCAGCGGGGTGCCGTTCGCGCCGGTGCCGGCCAGCGGGATGAACAGCAGGAACCCGGCTCCGATGATGATCGTGCCGATGGCCATCTTCAGCGGCGACGCCGGCTGGCGCGACCCCAGCTTGGTCCACACCGCCGCGAAGACACCTGCCAGCAGCACGACGAAGAACGGCTCGATCGCCTGCACCGACCCGGCCGGGATCTCGAACAGGCCGAACACGGACCGGTCGGTCCGTTCCTCGGCGTAGATCGCCACCACGGTGAAGATCTGCTGGAAGATCGCCCAGAACATCGCGCTGGCGACCCACATCGGCAGGAACGCGAGCACCCGGCGGCGCTCGATCCGCTCCACCTTCGGGCTGGTCAGCATCAGCGTGAAGTAGGCGATCGTCGCGACCGCGACGATCGCGGTGACGATCAGGTCGAGCCGGCCGGCGGTGATCACGTCGGTGAGGACCAGGATCAGCACCACGACGAGGGCGGCGGCGCCGAGCGCCCCGAAGCGCACCTTCTGGGCCTGCGGCAGCGGGTTGGGCACGAGCCTGCCCTCGGGCGGGAGGTTCTTCCGGAGGAACGTGTACTGGATCAGGCCGAGCGCCATCCCGACGGCCGCGAGGCCGAAGCCGATATGGAAGCTCGCCGTCGTGCTCTGCACGACCGGGGTGAGGATCTGGCCGACCAGGGCGCCGATGTTCACGCCCAGGTAGAAGATCGAGAATCCGGCGTCGCGGCGGTCGTCGCCCTCGCCGTAGAGCATCGCGATGAGGGTCGACGCGTTCGCCTTGATGCCGCCGCTGCCCAGCGCGACCAGCACCAGGCCGACGGCCAGCCCGGCGCTCCCGGGAAGCAGGGCCAGCGAGATGTGCCCGGCCATGACGGAGATCGCGCTGCCGAACAGCACCCGCTCCGGGCCGAACAGCCGGTCACCCGCCCAGGCGGCGAGGATCGTGGAGAGGTAGACGGTCCCGCCGTAGGCGCCGACGACGCCGGCGGCGACACCCTGGTCGTAGCCGAGGCCGCCTTCGGTGACGGCGTAGTACATGTAGTACAGCAGGATCGCCTGCATGCCGTAGAAGGAGAAACGCTCCCACATCTCGACGCCGAACAGCGTCCCGAGCTGGGTGGGATGGCCGAGAAAGGTCTTCTCCCGGCGTGGCGATGGAGAGGTGAGGTCGGTCACCGGGCTGGTCTACACCCCGTCGTTGTGCGAGGTAAAGATGGAGCTACCGATCGGTAGCTCACACTTCACCCGGTCGCAACCAGACCTCACAACGTGGCCGGGCCCTCCTCCGGGATCATCCCGAGCCGGCCGGCGACGGCGGCCAGCACGTCCTGCACGGCGACGGTGTCGGCCAGCGGCATCATCGGGCTCTCGGTCTCGCCGGCGGCGACCCGCCGGGTGACCTCGTCGATCTCGTGCACGAACCCGGCGCCGGTGGCCGGGAGCACGATCTCCTCGGGCTCCGCGCCGTGCCGGTGCAGCACGATCCGGTCCGGGTGGTGGAAGCGCGGGGGCACCTCGATCCAGCCCTCGGCGCCGATCACCCGGGCCGAGCCGGGCATCGCGGACCGCAGGCTGATCTGCAACGCCGCGTTGCGCCCGTCCGGCCAGCCGAGCAGGATCGAGGACTCGACGTCGACGCCGCTCGGAGCCAGCTCGCCCGCGGCCGCGATCACCGACGGGCTGCCCAGCACCATCTGCGCGAACGAGATCGGGTAGACGCCGAGGTCGAACAGCGCGCCGCCGCCGAGCTCGGGGGAGAAGAACCGGTCGTCGGAGCCGGACCGGTTGCGCACGCCGAGGTCGGCCTGCACCGAGCGGACCTCGCCGATCGCACCCTCGGCGACCAGCTCCCGCAGCCGCCGGACGGCCGGGAAGAACCGGGTCCACATGGCCTCCATCGCGAACACCCCGGTCCGCCTGGCCGTCGCGGCGATCTCCCGGGTCGCCACCGAGCTGACCGTGAACGCCTTCTCGACCATGACCGCGGTGCCGGACTCCAGCGCTGCCAGCGCGATCGCGCGGTGCTGCGGGTGCGGTGTCGCGACGTAGACGACGTCGACCCCCGGGTCGTCGAGGATGTCCCGGTAGGACGTGTGCACGGTGCCGATGCCGTGCTTCGCGGCGAACGCCCCGGCGCGTTCCGCGGAACGCGAGGCGACCGCGACCAGCTCCGCGCCCTCGACGTGCGCGAAGTCCGGCGCCATCTTGTCGGCGATCCGGCCCGGGCCGATGATTCCCCACCTCACGGTCATGGGACCGATCCTGCCGGACAGGTCCGGAAAATCCTCGCGGTGGGGCGATGAGTCCCGGCGGGCACCCCGGTCTCCCCTCTCGAACGGCACCGGAACGCCCGGGGCCACAGAGGAATCCAGGAGCCCCGCGATGCCGAACATGATCTTCCCGAACCTGCCGGTCGCCGACCTCGCCGCGTCGAAGGCGTTCTACTCCGCACTGGGCTTCAGCCTGAACGAGCAGTTCTCCGACGAGAGCACCGCGTCGTTCGTGGTCAGCGACGCCGTCGTGATCATGGTGATGACCCAGGAGCGGTTCACCGAGTTCACCAAGCAGCCCGGTACCGCCGACCCGAAGATCGCCCGCGAGGTCATCAACGCGCTGGGGGTGGAGAGTCGCGACGAGGTCGACAAGCTGGCCGACGCCGGCATCGCGGCCGGTGGCGCGGTCGGCGGCGACACCCAGGAGCACGGCTTCATGTACGGCCGCAGCGTCGACGACCCGGACGGGCACCGCTGGGAGTTCGTCTGGATGGACCCGTCCGCGATCGCCGGCTCCTGAGCTCCGGGCCGCCGTGGCGAGGGGTCGCGGCGGCCCAGTGACGCACCGGTGGGTTCCGGGGGCCGGGTCAGACCGAGCGGAGCGGACGCGTCTTCCGGACCAGGCCGTCGATCGCCAGAGGGTAGCCGTCCACCCCGAACCCGACGACGATCCCCGCGGCCACCGGGGAGACGTAGGAGTGGTGCCGGAACGTCTCACGACCGTGCACGTTCGAGATGTGCACCTCGATCGTCGGGAGCTCGGCGCCCTCGATCGCGTCGTGCAGGGCGACCGAGGTGTGGGTGTAGGCGGCGGCGTTGAGCACCGCACCGAGGGCGTCGCCCCGCTTCACCGCGGCCCCGGCCTCGTGGATCCAGTCCACCAGCACGCCCTCGTGGTTGGTCTGCCGGAAGTCCAGGCTCAGGCCGTGCCCGGTGGCTGCCTCCCGGCAGAGTGCTTCGACGTCGGGGAGCACCGTGCGGCCGTACACCTCCGGCTTCCGGACCCCGAGCAGGTTCAGGTTCGGGCCGTTGAACACGAACACGGTGGTCATTACGGCGGGTCCTCCGGGGTCGGCGGCTCGGGCCGCCGATCATGCCGCATCCGGACGCCGCGTCCCACTCCGTCGCCCGTCCGGAACCTATCCTGGTCGGCGTGTCGCAGGAACCAGCAACCGGCGGGCCCGATCCGCACCGGAAGGTCCGTGCCGCCGACCGCGACCGGGAACGGGTCGCGGACCGGTTGCGCCGGGCGTTCGGTGAGGGCCGGCTGACCGTCGAGGAGTTCGACGAGCGGACCGCGGCTACCTACCGGGCCCGGACCTACGGCGAGCTGGACGACCTCACCGCGGATCTTCCGGGGAGCCTGTGGTGACGCCGTCGCCACCGGGGGCCCGCTCGACGGCGCCGTCCGGACCGGCGTCCCGGGGCTGCGTGGACGGCAGGGCCGGCTGCTCGCTGTCCTGACCGGACACGGCGTCCGGGAGGGGCTCGGCGCTCGCTTCCGTCTCGTCGCCGGTCTCCTGCTCCTCCGGCTCCTCGACCGTGGCGCTCGCGGCGCCGCCCCCGCCCCCGGCGCCGCGGTCGAGGAACCGCAGCAGCTCGACCGGGAACGGCATGACCAGCGTGCTGTTCTTCTCCGCCGCGACGTCGTTCATGGTCTGGAGCAGCCGCAGCTGCAGTGCACTCGGGGTCCGGTCCATCGCCGCGGCGGCACGGGACAGCTTGTCCGAGGCCTGCAGCTCACCCTCCGCGGAGATCACCCGGGCGCGGCGGTCGCGCTCGGCCTCGGCCTGCCGCGACATCGACCGGCGCATGCCCTCGGGCAGCGAGATGTCCTTGACCTCGACCCGGTCGATCGTGATGCCCCACTCCTCGGTCGGGGCGTCGATCACCTCCCGCAGCTCGCTGTTGATCCGGGTCCGGTCGGACAGCAGCGTGTCCAGGTCGGCCCGGCCGATCACCGAGCGCAACGAGGTCTGCGCCACCTGCGACGTGGCGTGCATGTAGTTCTGGACGTTGATGACCGCGCGTTCCGGGTCCTCGACCCGGAAGTAGACGACCGCGTCGACCCCGACCGTGACGTTGTCGCGGGTGATGGCGCCCTGCGAGGGGACGTCGAGCACCAGGGTCTGGATCGAGACCTTGCGCATCCGGTCCGCGACCGGGATCAGCAACCGCAGCCCCGGTTGGCGCACCTGCGGCAGCAGCCGGCCGAAGCGGAGCACGATGCCACGCTCGTACTGTTGCACCATCCGGATGCTCGAGCCGGCCAGCAACCCGACCAGCAGCACGATCAACAGGAGGGTCGTCAACACACCCATCCGGGGCTCTCCTTCCGCCCTCGCCCGCACGCCTTACGTGCCGGGACGCCGGTGGCGCGGGACAGCGACGGCCCGTACCCCGACCGTACGCGCGGCGCGCGGCGGCAACCGGTGGACCAGCACCGATGTCGCCCCGCAAGCTCCGCTCAGCCGGTCCAGCCCGGGCGGACCAGGCCGGACTCGTACGCCAGTACCACGAGCTGGGCGCGGTCCCGCGCGCCGAGCTTGGTCATGGCCCGGCTGACGTGGGTCTTCGCGGTCGTGGGGCTCATGTGCAGCCGGCCGGCGATCTCGTCGTTGGACAGCCCCGCGGCGACCTCGGCCAGCACCTCGCGCTCCCGGTCGGTCAGCCCCTCCAGCACCCCGGCGTCGGTGGGCCCGCCGCGCGAGCGCGCCGCGAACTCGGCGATCAGGGTCCGGGTGACGGCCGGAGCCAGCAACGCCTCACCGTCGTGCACCACCCGGATCGCGGTGATCAGGTCGGCCGGCTCGGCGTCCTTGACCAGGAACCCACTCGCACCGCCGCGGATCGCCTCGAAGACGTACGAGTCGTCGGTGAAGGTGGTCAGCACGACCACCTTCACCCCGGACAGCGCGGGGTCGGCGGTGATCTCCCGGGTGGCGGTGAGGCCGTCGGTACCGGGCATCCGGATGTCCATCAGGACGACGTCCGGGTGGTGTTCCCGGACGGCGGCCAGCGCCAGTTCCCCGTCCGCGGCCTCGGCCACCACGGCCAGGTCCGGCTGGGACCCGAGCAGGGCACGGAACCCGGAGCGCACCAGCGCCTGGTCGTCGGCGAGCAGGACGCGGATCACCGGTCCACCGTCCCCGATCCGGGGACCCGGTCGCGGTCCGGCCCGTGGGTGGTCCGGGGCGCGATGTCGGGAGCCGGGTCCTGCAGGGCAGGGCCGCCCGCTTCCGGAGGCGTGCCGGCCGGGGCGGTGCCGTCCACCGTCGCCGTGTCCGGAACGGTCGGGGTCGCCGAGGTCGGGGCCGAGCCTTCCGGGGCGACCGGGGTCGAGGCCGAGCCCTCCGCGATCGGGGTGGCTGCGGGAAGCCGGGCGTGCACCCGGAACCCGCGCTCCGGGCCGGCGCCGGCCTCCAGCGTCCCGCCCGCGGACCGGGCCCGCTCGCGCATGCCGGTGAGCCCGGTGCCGTCGGCCGCGTGCGGGCCGGGGCCCGCGCCGTCGTCGTGGATCCGCAGGTCAAGGACGTCGGCACCGTAGCCGAGGGTGACCACGGCGGTCGCGGCGCCGGCGTGCCGGCGGACGTTGGTCAGCGACTCCTGCACGATCCGGTACGCGGCCAGGTCGGTCCCGGTCGGCAGCGGTCGCGGCTCACCCTCGGTGCGGCGCCGGACGGCCAGCCCGGCCGCGCGGACCTCGTCGAGCAGCGCGTCCAACCGGTCCAGGCCCGGCGTCGGCAGCCGCGGGGCCTGCTCGTCCACCCCGCGCAGCACGCCGAGGGTGGAGCGCATCTCGCGCAGCAGGTCGCGGCTGGCCCGCTTGATCTCGGTCAGCGCGGTGCGGGTCTGTTCCGGGTCGTCGTCCATCAGGAACAACGCCACCCCGGCCTGCACGTTGATCAGCGAGACGTGGTGACCGAGCACGTCGTGCAGCTCCTGGGCGATCCGCAGCCGCTCCTCGCCGGCATGCCGCCGCCGTTCCTCCTCGGCGGCCCGGCGGGCATGCTCGATCCGCTCGCGACGGACCCGCCAGAGTGCGCCACCCGCGAAGAGCGCGGCGAGCCAGGCCAGCACCGGACCGGTCGCGGCCCACGGCACCGGCACCCCGGCCAGCAGGAACCACCCGAGCAGCACGGCCGCGGCCCCGCCGACCACGGCCAGCGCCCGGTGGTGCAGTCCGGCGGCCACCGCGGACACCAGCGCGACGGCGAGCGCGAGCCCGGTCGGGCCGGTCGGCGGATAGCCGAGCCCCAGGTAGCCGACGAGGGCACCCGCGGTCACCGCCAGCGCCGCGACCCGGTTCGACCGCCGGAAGACCAGCGCGAGCGGCCCCACCGCGAGCAGCGCGACGGCCACGCCGTCGATCGGGGTTCCCTCGACCGGGACGATCGGGGGGTCCCAGGAGCGGCGCATCGTGCCGAACACGGTGCCGCCCGCGGTGAGCAGCGCGACGACCGCCGGCAGGACGAGGGTCCGCAACACCCCGCCCCACCAGCTCGGACGGCTCACGGTGGGCACGCCGGACACGGTAGCCCCGGGCACCGACGGCGAGCGTCCTCCGGACGGTGACGGCCGCCGTACTCCGCCGGCAGTACCGGCCACGCCCGTGCTGCCCCCGGGGCAGCAGTCCGATCGGCGACTGCGGACGGACGCGCGCGCCCCCGGTGCGCGGCCACCCTTCCGACCATGACGACGACCGCCGACTCACCCGGCACCTCCGACCGCACACCTACGCCGATCACCGTCCCGGACGGCGTCGGGCCGCCGCGCACCATGGCCCCCGGCGGATCCGAGGTGCTCGCCTCCGACCCGGAACGCGAGCACGTCGCGGGACGGCTGCGCGAGGCCGCGGCGGAAGGTCGGCTGACCCTCACCGAGTCCGACGAGCGGCAGGCCGCCGCCTACGCCGCGCGGATCCGCGCCGAACTGATCCCGCTGGTCTCCGACCTCCCGGAGACGCGCCGACCGCGCCGTGCACGCCGGGGCGAGCTGACCCCGCGCGCCCGCCGGAACCTCACCGTGCACGCCGGGGTCGTGGCGGCCCTGCTCGTGCTCATGGTCCTCGGCGGAGTGATCGGCTTCGTGCCGTTCGTCCCGGCCGGCCCGGTCCTGCTGCTGTTGCTGACCGTGTTCGTCCACAGCCGCCGGGCCGAGCGCGGGCCCTCGCCCGACGAGACGGTCCCGCCGGAGCTGAGGTGACCACCGTCGGTGCCCGGGCGGCGACGTCCCGCCGGCTGGCCCGGGGACCGCGGGCCGCGCTGCGCACCGGGCACGTCCTGCTGGCGACCGGATGGACGGGCTTGTCGCTGGTGATGCTCGTGCTCCCGGCCGCCGTGCTGCTGCAGGACGCCGGGACCGGCTTCGCCGTGGCTGCGATGTCGACGGTGGGCAACGGCGTCATCCCGTTCTTCGCGGTCGGCACCGTGCTGACCGGGGCGATCCTCGGGGCCCGGACGGCGTGGGGGTTGTTCCGGTACCGGTGGGTGGTCGCGAAGACGGTGCTGGCCCTGACGGTGATCGTCGGGTCGGTCCTGCTGAACACCCGCTGGATCGAGATCGCCGCGACCGCCGAGGACCGCTCGGTGCTCTGGTCGCTGGTCCTCAGCTCGGCGCTGCACCAGGCGATGCTGCTCACCGCGGCCGTGCTCTCGGTGGAGAAGCCCGGCGGACGGCTCCGCCGCCGTTTATAAGCATCCATACAGTTGCATAGTTGATCGCGTGACCGACGTGGACGCCGTCTTCCGGGCCCTCGCGGACCCGACACGGCGGCAGATCCTCGACCGGCTGCACGAGCACAGCGGGCAGACGCTCGGTGAGCTGTGCCGGGGGCTGGGGATGAGCCGGCAGGCCGTCTCCAAGCACCTGGCGCTGCTGGAGGACGCCGGGCTGGTGTCGACGCTGCGCCGCGGCCGGGAGAAGCTCCACCACCTCGATCCGGTGCCCATCCAGGAGATCCACGACCGGTGGATCGGGAAGTTCGAGCGAGGCCGGGTGCAGGTGATCACCGGCCTGCGCACCGCGCTGGAGGACAGCGATGACCGCGACCGGTGACCGTGCCCACGTCTACACGACCTACATCCGCAGCACCGCCGAGCAGCGGTTCCGGGCGCTGACCACGCCGGAGTTCACGATGCAGTACCGGGGCGGCGCCACCGATCCGGAGAAGGCGCGTGCCGGGACGTGCGCGTTCTCCGCCGGCGCGCGCGTTCCTCCACAGGGCGCGCGTTCTTCCGTCGGCGGGCGTTCCCCGTGTCGCGGGCCGCGTCAGTGGGTGTCGTCGGCGGCGCGACGGAACAGGCGGAGCCACCGGGGGCGGCAAGCCGGTGCCCGCGCCCCGTCGGGACCGGGGGCCGGGTGTCCGGCGTCGGGCCGCGGTGACCGGCGATGCCGGCGGGCGGCGCGCCAGCGCTCGACGACCGCATCGGCGTCGAGCCTGCGGATCGGGACGCGCGGCCCCATCGGATGCCGCATGTGATCGACGACCCGGGAGTTGACCTCCGCGACGTGCTCCCGGACCCGGCGCTCGTCACCGAACCGGGCCACCGTCGCGTCGATCCGGTCGAGTTCCTTGCGCAGCTGGACCGACGGCGGCAGCAACGCCTCGGAGGAGATCCCCTCGCGCTGCAGGTAGCCGCGCACCCACCAGTTCTCGTCGATCGGGCCGGTGGTCCCGGCCCCCGGCAACGGCTTGCCCTTGCCGGGAAGATCGTCGAAGTCCCCCCGCTCCACGGCCTCCCGGATCGTCCGGTCGACGGGTGACTCGAAGCGCGGACCCGGTGCGTTCATGCGGACCACCCCCGAAGCACGGTAGGCGATTCTGTCGGTGGTCGCCGCCACACTCACCGCCATGACCGACGATCGCACCGACGCCATGACCACCGCACCCGTCCGGGAACGCTCCCTGGACCTGGCCCGGCACCACCCCGGCCGCCGCGCCGGGCACCAGGCCGCCCGCGTCCGGCAGGCCGGCGGCGCGGACCGCAACTGGCGGCTCGGCGCGGACGGCGAGCAGCGCACCGCGCAACGGCTGCAGCTGCTGACCGGCCGTACCCGCCAGGACCGGCTGCTGCACCGGCCGCCGCGCTGGCAGGTGCTGCACTCGGTCCCGCTGGACGGCGGAGCGGCCGACCTGGACCACGTCCTGATCGGACCACCGGGCGTCTGTGTGATCAATACCCGGCACCACCGGGACCGGAAGGTGCTGCTGGATGGCGAACGGCTGATCGTGTCCGGGATCCGCACCGACGCGGTACCGCGATCCCGCGCCGAGGCGGCGCGGGTGCGGCAGCTGCTGCTGCCGCGGCTGGACACCGCGGTCCGGTTCCCGGTGCGGGCGGTGATCGCGGTGGTCGGCGCTCCGGTCCGGGCGCGGCGGTGGCCGGACGACGTCGTCGTCGCCACCGAGAGCGCGCTGCTCCCGGCGCTGCGCGGAATGTCCCCGGTGCTCGGCGCCCGGACGGTGGAGGAGGTGTACGAGGTCGCCCGCAGCGCCGGTACCTGGTGCTGACCGGGCCGGTCGCGCCCCGCGCCGGACCCGTCGACGATGATCGGGCGGGCCGGGCGGACCGGCCGGCGATGAGGAGGAGGCACACGATGGCCGGTGACCGGACGATCGCCCCCGACCTGCGCCGGGCCGCCCGATGGGTACCGCCGCTGCCGCTCGGCCACCCCCGGCTGCTGCCGCTGCTGAGTTGGCTGTCCCGCCGATCCGGGCCGGTCGCGACCGACGGCGTCCGCGCGACCACCCACCCCGGACCGCCCGCAGTGCGGGTCTACGGTCCCGACCGGCAGCGCACCGACGCGGCACTGTTGTGGATCCACGGCGGCGGCCTGGTCCTCGGCTCGGTCCTGCTCGACGACGCCCGGTGCGGCGCGATCGCCGCCGAGCTGGGGATCACCGTCGTCTCGGTGGAGTACCGGCTCGCACCGGTCGATCCGTTCCCGGCGGCCCTCGACGACTGCCATGCCGCGTGGACCTGGCTGCTCCGCTCCACCGACCGGCTCGGGATCGATCCGCACCGGATCGCTGTCGGCGGGGCGAGCGCGGGGGCCGGGCTCGCCGCCGCGCTGGCCCAGCGCCTGCACGACGAGGCCGCCGCCCCGGAGCCGCGGGACCAGACCGGGCACCCGGCCGCGCCGGGCCCGACCGGAGCGGAACCGGGCGCACCGGGACCGACCGTGCAGCCCGCCGCGCAGTGGCTCTACTACCCGATGCTCGACGACCGCACCGCCGCCCGCCGGGAGCTGGACCGGCCCCGGCACCTGGTCTGGAGCAACCGCAACAACGCGGTCGGCTGGCGCAGCTACCTCGGCCGGGAACCGGGCTCGACCGACCTGCCGCCCTACGCCGCCCCTGCCCGGCGGGAGGACCTCGCCGGGCTGCCGACGGCATGGATCGGCGTCGGCGACGTCGACCTGTTCCACGACGAGGACCTCGCCTACGCCCAGCGGCTACGGGCCGCCGGGGTGGACGTGACCGTCGACGTCGTGCGCGGCGCACCGCACGGCTTCGACGGCTGGGCCTCCGGCACCCGGACCGCGGACGACTTCACCACCCGCGCCGTCACCTGGTTGCGCACCGCACTCGATTGACCGGCGGATCGGCGGTGACGGACGATCGCCGTGAGATCGTCACGACACCAACGGCGGTGCACCTCCATGTCCGACACGTTCACCTTCGCCGGGCGGGACGGCACCGCCGTCACCGCCTACCGCTGGCTCCCCGACGGCCCGCCGGGCGCGCCCGTCCGGGGCATCGTCGCGCTCACGCACGGCATGGGCGAGCACGCCCTGCGCTACGTCGCGCTGGCCGACACGCTCACCGCCCGCGACTTCGCGGTCTACGCCCAGGACCACCGCGGGCACGGCGCCACCGCCGGTGGCCCGGACGGCTACGGCGTCCTCGGTGACGACGGCTGGGAGCAGCTCGTCGAGGACGTCGGGCTGCTGTCCGACCTCGCCCGCGCGGAGCATCCGGGCGCCGGGCTGGTGCTGCTCGGGCACAGCATGGGGTCGTTCGCGGTGCAGCAGTACCTGGTCCGGGACGCCACCCCGCCGGACGCGGTCGTGCTCTCCGGCACCGCGGTGCTGGACCTGATGGAGGCCGGGATGGATCTGTCGGGGCCGATGGACCTGTCGTCGTTCAACGCCGCGTTCGAGCCGCGCACCGGGTTCGAGTGGCTGTCCCGGGACCCGGCCCAGGTCGACGCCTATGTCGCCGACGCGCGCTGCGGCTTCGGCCTCGACACCCCCGGCACGCAGGCGATGTTCGCCGGCGCCCGCCCGCTCGCCTCGCCCGGCACGCTGCACCGGATCCCCGGCGGGCTGCCGGTCTACGTGGTGGTCGGCGACGAGGACCCGGTGAATGCCGGCCTGACGCTGGTCCGCCCGCTCACCGAGCGTTACGCCGCGGCCGGGCTGACCGACGTCACGCTGCGGGTCTGGCCGGGTGCCCGGCACGAGGTGTTCAACGAGACCAACCGCGACGAGATCGTCGCGGACCTGCTGGCCTGGCTGGACCGGGTCGCACCGGAGCGGAAGGACGGGTAGTGCACGTCGACACCACCGGCGGGTTCACCGCCGACCCCCTGGAGACCGAGCGGCTCGCCATCGAGGCGGAGAAGGACGGCTACCACGCGGTCTCGGTCCCGGAGACCAGCCACGACGCGTTCGTCGCGCTCGGACTGGCCGCGCGGGCGACCTCCCGGATCCGCCTGCAGTCCGGGATCGCCGTCGCGTTCGCCCGCAACCCGATGTCGCTGGCCTACCAGGCCAACGACATCTCGCTGATCTCCGGCGGCCGGTTCGACCTCGGTATCGGATCGCAGGTGAAGCCGCACATCGAGCGCCGGTTCGGGATGCCGTGGAGCCGCCCCGCGGCGCGGATGGAGGACTTCATCAGCGCGCTGCGGGCGATTTGGGACGCCTGGGCCACCGGCGACCGGCTGCGCTACCAGGGCGAGTTCTACCAGCACACCCTGATGACCGAGTTCTTCTCGCCGGGGCCGAACCCGCACGGGACGGCGCCGGTGATGCTGGCCGCGGTCGGCGAGCGGATGACCGAGGTGGCCGGCCGGGTCACCGACGGGCTGCTCGCGCACTCGCTCACCACACCGTCCTACCTGGGCGGGGTGACGCTGCCCGCGGTGCGCCGCGGGCGCGGCCGCGACGGCTTGGACGGTTTCGACGTGTGCCTGCCGGTGTTCGCGGTACTCGGCGCGGACGCCGACGCCCGCGCCGCCGCCGAAGCCGGGGTGCGCCGGCAGATCGCGTTCTACGCCTCCACCCCGCCGTACCGGCCGGTGCTGGAGCACCACGGCCGCGGCGAGCTGGCCGACCGGCTCAACGCGCTCTCCCGGCAGCAGGCGTGGGACGAGATGGCCGGCCTGATCGACGACGAGGTGCTGGACCTGTTCGCCGTCGCCGGGTCCCCGGCCGAGGTCGCGACGGCGATGACCGACCGCTACCGCGGGCTGGTCGACCGGATCTCGCTCTACACCCCCTACG
Organism: Pseudonocardia nantongensis; assembly: GCF_046546495.1. Taxonomy (NCBI): domain Bacteria; kingdom Bacillati; phylum Actinomycetota; class Actinomycetes; order Pseudonocardiales; family Pseudonocardiaceae; genus Pseudonocardia; species Pseudonocardia nantongensis. The sequence continues at coordinate 113,790 of NZ_JBKGXT010000018.1, forward strand.
ATGCCGATCCCGGGCTGGTGCTGGACACCACGACCCGGCTCCGTGCCGCCACCTGAGCACACCGCACGCACGAGCACACCGCACGCACGACGACGGCCGGTGACCGCGCAGGGTCACCGGCCGTCGTGCAGCCGCTCCGGGGAGGGCTGCGAAAGTGCGAGCTCCGCTCAGCGCAGGCCGAGCTTCTCGGAGCAGGCGGGCCAGGCGCCCCAGCCCTGGCCGTCCAGGACCTTCTCGGCGACCTGGATCTGCTCGGACTTGCTGGCGTTCTTCGGGTTGCCCTCGCCGCCGAAGGCCTTCCAGGTCGACGGCGTGAACTGCAGGCCACCGGAGAAGCCGTTGCCGGTGTTGGTGCTCCAGTCCCCACCGGACTCGCACTCGGCGAGCTTGTCCCACGTGCTGGTGGAGACGGACTGGGTCGGGGCGGACACCGCGGCCGGGGTCACCGGCGCGGTCGTCTCGGCGGCGTTCGCGGTCCCGGCCATGGCGAGCGGAGCCCCGAACGCCAGGATGCCGGCGGTCAGAGTCCCGACAAAACGCCCACGGATGGACATACGAGTGCTGCTCATTCTGTACTCACCTGAGATCCAGGCCCACGACTTTCCGAGCGCCGGTTCGACGCGGGGAGCGACGTCCGGTTGCGTCACGAGCGGATCGCGCTCGTGGCCCGCGACCCCGTCCCGCCTAGGCAGGTCGACTGACCGGGAACCGTGGGACGGGGTCGTCCTGGCGTGGCGGTTCCGGCATTTCGGTGTGCCCCGGACGCGGTACGCATCGGAGCGACCACGAAGGTCGCCGACACCCCGAGATCGGGTCAAGTCGGGTTTCGGTGACCTATCACACCGGGATAACGAAGCTATGCATCTTCGCAGCTCAGACGCCGATTATCGCCATCTCAATTGATCTTTGCCGGACCACGGTATTTCCGATTCGGAGAGGTTCCGGCGCCGATTGTGGGCCCGGTCATGGCGTCCTCAGGACGCCGGGTCCTGCACCCTCCGGAGAGTGAAGACCGCGATCCGCACGACCATCGCGTCGAGCAGCAGGCTGCCGAACGCCCACGGATCCAGCCAGGCCATCCAGACCTGCCCCCCGGCCACCCCGATCAGGCCGGGAACCAGGAACAACGCCACCCCCAGGCCGCCCGCGACGGCCGCGGTGAGCAGGGCGGGCCCGTCGGCCCGGCGGATCACCAGCGCGAGCGCGACGAGGGCCGCGAGCCCGACCACGCCGTTCGAGACGGCGGACAGCGGCGCCGCAGGGGTGAGGAGGGCCGTCCCGGCGTGCACCAGCACGGACAGCACCAGTAGGACGAGCAGGATCCTGCGCCCGGTGCCGGTGCCGCCGCGGCCGGTGGAGGTGCTCATGCGGGTCAGTCTGCCCCCCGGCCCGGGCGGGGGTGGTCAGCGGATGCGCAGCACCATGAGCCGGCACTCGACGTGCTGCCCGGACCGGTAGGGCGCGAGCCCGATGGAGACGGCCTCGACCACGTCCCCGGCGCAGAGCCGGTCGACCTCGGCCCGGTAGCCACCGGCTTCCCAGGCGTCGTCGAGCACGGTGGCGACCAGGTACCCGCCGGGCCGGACCACTCGGACGAACTCGGCGACCGCGGACGGCCCGACGTGGGCGTGGGTCAGCGTGCCGACGCAGACGACGACGTCGTAGCGGTCGTCCGGCAGGTCCAGTGCCGCGGTGAGGTCGGCCTCGCGCAGGTCCCGGTAGGCGCCGGTGGCCCGGGCCTGCTCCAGCATCCCGGGCGAGACGTCCACGCCGTCGATCGTGCCGACGCCGCGCCGGTGCAGCTCGACACCGACCAGGCCGGTCCCGCAGCCGGCGTCGAGGATCTCGCCACCGGTCCCGGCCGCGGCGACGACGGCGACCGCGGTGACCGACGGCGCGACGTAACCCTGCGCCTCGCCGGTCAGGTCCGCGTCGTACGTGGCCGCCCACTCGTCGTAGAGATCGCGGGCGTCGGCCGGCCCGCTCAGCGTGTACGCACGTTCCAGGTGGGGATCGTCCCCGGTGCTCGTGGCCATCGACCGATCATCGTGCAGCGCGGGCCCGGTGTCATCTGCCGGGGGTCACCTGCCGGGTCGCGCTGCGCCGCGCCGCAGCCCCTTCCGGGGCAGGTCGGCGGCCGGCAGCGAGAGCGCGCAGAGCGCGCCCCAGCCGGCGGCGACCATGGTCGCCTTCTCGCGGGCGTCCTGGTCGGGCAGCTGCGAGCCCAACACTGCGAGGTCGGCGAGGTCGGCCCCGACCCGCACCGCGACCGCGGTCCTCAGCGGCGTCCCGCCCGGGGCCAGCAGCATGGCCAGTCCGGACACCAGGTCACGGCCGCCGATCGCCATGGTCAGCGCCCGCTGCCCGGTGGTCGGTTGCTCGCCCTCCCCGATCAGCTTCGTCGGCCGGAGGAACAGCTCCGGCTTGACGGTGATCGCCACGCTGTAGCCGGCGGTGACCGCGCCGAGCAGGCGCGGGATCCAGGTCAGGTCGTGTCGGGTCATGCCGCCGTCATACCCCCTACGGTCGGGTTCACCACAGCCACGACCCGGAAAGGGGACCGCGATGGGGCGGTTCGAGAGCAGGGTCGCGCTGGTCACCGGTGGAGCATCCGGGATCGGGGCGGCGATCGGGCGGCGGCTGCGCGCCGAGGGCGCGCGGGTGGTGCTGGCCGACGTCGCTCCGGTCGACACCGGCGACGACGAGGGCCTGGTCGCGGTGCGGGCGGACGTCACCGACGCGGACGCGGTCGCCGCGGCGGTGGCGACGGCGGTGGACCGGTTCGGGCGCCTCGACCTGGCCTTCGGCGTCGCGGGGGCGGCCCGGTTCGGCACGATCACCGACGGCGCCGACGACGACTGGCGCTGGACGGCCGACCTCGTGCTGCACGGCAGCTACCTGACCGTCCGGCACGCCGCGCGGGCCATGCGGGAGACCGGCGGCGGCGCGATCGTGCTGGTGTCGTCGCTGAACGCGCACGTTCCGCTGTACGGCGGGAGCTCGTACGCGGCGGCGAAGGCGGCGTCGGAGAACCTGGCGAAGAGCGCGGCGCTGGAGCTGGCCGACGACCGGATCCGGGTGAACGCCGTGCTGCCCGGCCTGGTCGCCACCCCGCTGACCGAGGGCTTCCGCAGCGACCGGTCGCTGCACGAGGACTTCATGTCCCGGATCCCGCAACGCCGGCCGGCCGATCCGGAGGAGATCGCCGGCCCGTGCCTGTACCTGGCGAGCGACGACGCGAGCTACGTGACGGGCACCAGCCTGGTCGTCGACGGCGGGTGGGAGATCTCGAACTACGCGGACCTGCGCCCGCTGCTGCACGGCGAGCCGTAGCGGCCGCCGACCAGCGTTCCGGCCAGCAGCACCAGGCCCCACGGGCCGATCACCCAGATCGGCCAGAAGTAGCCACCGCCCCCGCCGAGGGCGACCAGCAGCCAGATCACCAGGCAGACGACGCCGGAGAGCGCCCACGGCCCCCAGGTCGCGGCGAGCACGCCGCGCCGGACCCGCGCCGCCCGTTCCGGGTCGGGCAGCCGGGGCAGGTCCGCCTGGACCGCGGCCAGCTCGGAGCGGGTGCGCGCGGCGGCGACCCGGTCGCTGCGCTCGGTGAACTCGGCCAGGTCCAGCCGGCCGGCTCCGACGTGCCGCTCGAGCTGCGCGATCGCGCGCTCCCGCTCGGCGTCCCCGATCCGCAGATCCGACGTGCGCAGGTCCGACATGACGGCCTCCTCATTGTGGATAGCAGAACTATCCACTATCTGGTTGGCCCGGTCAAGCGGAGGTCACAACTCGTCCAGGAACGCCAGCGCGGCCTCGGCCGAGACCCGGCGCCAGGCGGCGAGCATCCGGTCGAAGGTGTCGGCGCCGCCGGGCTCCGGGCCGCCGGGCTCCGGGCCGCCGGGCTCGGCCCGCAGCGCGGCGACGATCGGCTCCAGCACCGCGCGCTGGGCCGCGACCAGCTCGGCCGGGTCGGCGTCGCGACGATGCAGCACGGCCAGCTTGAGCAGGAACTCCGACCGGAGCTCGCGCACGTGCGGGACCGGCTCGGCCAGCCAGGCCATGGCCCGCTCGCGACCGGTCGTCGTCGCGGCGTAGACGGTGCGCGGCGGCCCGCCCGCGGCCTCCACGGCGTCCGCGGAGATCAGGCCGGCGTCGACCAGGCGGCCGATCGCCCGGTAGACGACCGGACGTGGGATCTGCCAGACCCGGCCCAGGTCACCGTCGGACGCGGTCAGCGCGGCGATCGCGAACCCGTGCACCGGGCGCTCGCAGACCACCGCCAGGACCGTCCACTCGGCCAGGCCCAGCCGGGGGCCACGAGCACCCCACTCCGCGGCCGCTCGCATCCGGCCACCCTAGAGCCCCGGACTCCCCGGCAACCGGCTCCGGCGCGGACCCGGAGGTGCGACACCGCACATCCGCACAACGATTGCGCACGACCGATTCACGGGTATGCATCTGATGACGCGGCCGCCCCCGGCCGCCACATCCGGAGCGACGGCGCCCCGGCTGCATCCCGACCCGCAGCGCAGGGCGCCACCGGCGCCCGCAGGAGGTACTCGTGCCCACCACCGTGTCCGCCATGACCACCGCTGGCCCGAACAAGCCGTTCGGCCGCGGGACGATCGAGCGTCGCGACCCGAAGCCGCACGACGTCGTCATCGACATCGCCTACGCCGGCATCTGCCATTCCGACATCCACCAGGCCCGCGACGAGTGGGGCGAGGGCAACTACCCGATGGTGCCCGGCCACGAGATCGCCGGGACCGTCTCCGCGGTCGGCGACCAGGTGTCGCGGTACGCGGTCGGCGACCGGGTCGGCGTCGGCTGCTTCGTCGACTCCTGCCGCGAGTGCGTGAACTGCCTGGCCGGCGAGGAGCAGTACTGCCTCGCCGGCGAGGTGCAGACCTACAACTCGCAGCACTACGACGGCGAGCCGACCTACGGCGGCTACTCGACGCAGATCGTGGTCGACGAGAACTACGTGCTCGGCATCCCGGCCGGCGTCGGCCTCGACGTCGCCGCGCCGCTGCTCTGCGCCGGCATCACGCTCTACTCCCCGCTCCACCACTGGAACGCCGGCCCCGGTAAGAAGGTGGCGATCGTCGGCATGGGCGGTCTCGGCCACATGGGCGTCAAGATCGCCAAGGCGATGGGCGCCGAGGTGACGGTGCTGAGCCGGACCCTGGCGAAGCAGGAGGACGGCAAGCGCCTCGGCGCGGACGCCTACTACGCCACCTCCGACCCGTCCACGTTCGACGAGCTGGCCGGGCACTTCGACCTGATCGTCAACACCGTCGCCGCGCAGATCCCGGTGGACGCCTACCTGAGCCTGCTCGGCCTGGACGGCTCGATGGTGAACGTCGGGGTCCCCGAGGGTGCGCTCGAGTACCACGGGTTCTCGCTGGTCGCGGGCCGCCGGAGCCTGGCCGGCTCGAAGATCGGCGGCATCCGCGAGACCCAGGAGATGCTCGACTTCTGCGCCGAGCACGGCCTCGGCGCCGACATCGAGACGATCTCCTGCGACGACGTCGACGCCGCCTGGGAGCGGGTCGTGCAGGGCGACGTCCGGTACCGCTTCGTGATCGACACGACGTCCTTCTCCTGAACCCCTCACCCGATCAAGGGGCTCGGTGTCCGGGATTGAGACGCACACGTGGCCGGTGTCCGTGGAAGGATCTGCGGTCGACCTTCCCGACGACCGTGAACCGGAGGCCTCAATGATCCTCATCGTCCTCAAGGCGCAGATCCGCCCGGACAAGCGCGACGAGTGGCTGTCCGGCATCTCCGAGTACAAGAAGGGCGTGAACTCGGAGCCGGGCAACATCTCGTTCGACTACCACGAGAACGTCGAGAAGAAGAACGAGTTCGTGATCGTGGAGGTGTTCCGCGACAGCGCCGCGGGCGACGAGCACGTCAAGACCGACCACGCGCAGAAGTTCTTCGACTTCATGGGCACGGTGGTCCCGGAGAAGCCGCTGATCAACTTCCAGAGCCTCGACGGGGACGTCTGGAACGAGATGGGCGAGGTCACTCCGCGCTGACCGGCGCGGCAGGACCCGGGAACACGAACGACGCCGGTGGCCCCACGGGACCACCGGCGTCGTCGTGCGCACCCGGTCGGCCCCGCTCGGCCCCGCTCGGCGCCGGTCGGCACCGGTCGACACCGGGCCGCGTCCGGTCCGGACGAGTCGGGCGGAGCGCACCGAACGGTCGTTCCGGGTGATCGGGACGAGGGCGTACCGCCGTCCGGCGGGCACCCGGGCAACGGCACACTGAGCCGGCCGGGGGCTGCGGTGACACGGCCCGGAAACTGATCGTTGCTCGACGCAACCTGCACCCGCTCCGGCACGTCCTCCCAGGAGGACGGCTCGCCCGCGCGGCGGGCGGCACGGCGCCGGCCGAACCGGCAGGCGCGGACGAACAGGAGTGCGATGGACACCGACCGGCAGCAGCCCGCTCCCCGCCGTCTCCGCCGCACGGCGGCACTCGGCACGGCGCTGGCCGCACTCGCCGGCGTCGGCCTGGCCGGCACCGCGCTGGCCGGCTCCCCGGCGGCCGACCAGGCGCGCGCGCAGCCGCTCGTCCCGGGCACCCCCTGCTCGATCACCGCCAGGGCCTGCGTCGACCTGGACTCCCAGCAGTCCTGGCTGATCCAGGACGGGAAGGTGCTCCGCGGGCCGGTCGGCATCTCGTCCGGCGGCAACGGCCAGGAGACCCCGGTCGGTCACTCGCTGCGCGTCTACCGCAAGGACGCCACGCACGTCAGCGAGGAGTCCCGGCTGGCGGACGGCAGCCCGGCCCCGATGCCCTGGTCGGTGTTCTTCCAGGACGGCGGCATCGCCTTCCACAGCGGCAGCCCGGACCGGTCGTCAGCCGGGTGCATCCACGTCCCCGCCGACGACGCCAGGGCCTACTTCGACCACCTGCAGATCGGCGACCAGGTCCAGGTCGTCCGGGCGTCCGAGGAGAACGCGGCCCGCGGGGCCGCCTGACCGGTCGCGGTCGGTGACCGTCACCGGCATCGCGGACCCGGACGGGTGACGGGCGCGGACCGCCGGTAACGACGGTCGGAGATCCGCCGACACAGAGACGACTGCACGTCGCCCGACCGCCCCTCCGGAGGCTCCCCCGATGGCCGATCAGCCCGCCCGCACGTCCACCGTGGACCGGGCCCGCCGGGTCGCACGCCTGGCCCTGAGCACCGGCGTCCGGGCGGTGGCCGCGCCGGTGCGCCGGGCCGCCCGGCTGGGCCGTGCCGAGTCGGACCCGCGGCTGGCCGGCATCACCTGGCTCTGGCAGCCGGGCTGGGGCGCCCGGTGCCACGACCGGCTCTACAGCCGGCCCGACCCGTACGGCATCGGCGCGAACCCGTACGAGCAGCGCAAGTACGGGACCGTGATGGACACCCTCGCCGGGCGCCGGTTCGAGCGCGTGCTCGAGGTCGGCTGCGGCGAGGGCGACCTCAGCGTGCGGCTGGCCGGCCACACCCGCGGGCTGCTCGGCGTGGACATCAGCGCGGCCGCCGTCGAGCGCGCGGCGGCGCGCGTGCCGGACGCGACCTTCGTGCGCCGCACGCTGCCCCGGGAGCTGCCCGATGGCACGTTCGACCTGATCGTCTGCACCGACGTCCTCTACTACTGGGAGCCGGTGACCCTGCGCGTCGGCGTCGCCGCCCTGCTGGACCGGCTGCGGCCCGGCGGGGTGCTGCTCGCCTACCACTACCGGGGGCACTTCGGGCAGGTCGGCACCGCCGACCGGTCGCACCGCGCGCTGCGGTCCGCGGCCCGCGACCGTGGCCTGGAGTTGCGCGAGCACCGGCGGTTCGACGGGATCGGCCCGGACGGCGCCGGGGCCCGGTTCGACGTCGTCGCCCGGCCCGTCGCCGTGCCGGAGGTCCCCGCACAGCGACGCCCGGTGGCCGACGAGCCGAGCGTGCTGCGCCGATCCTGAGCCCGAGCCCCGGTACGTCCGGGCGGCGGTACCGGCGCTGAGCCGTCCGGACGTTCTCGTCGGGGCGACGTGGACCTGTCGTGCACTGCTGATCCGCAGATAGCGTGCCGCCATGACGGTCAGCGCGGACGGGCCCGACGGGATGACGGACGCCCAGCGGGTGGTGACCGTCCCCGAGCTGAGCGCTCCCAGCTACCTGCAGGCGGTGCTGTCGGTGGCCTACCGCGACGAGCGCAACAGCGTCCCGCTGACCGTGGCGACCCCGGCCGGTCTGGTGTTCGGGAACGCGGTGCACCCGGCGTCCTGGCTGCGCCGGCTCGGCGAGCAGCTGCGCCACCTGACCGCCGACGATCCCGGCAACACCTCGGCCCAGGCGATGGCGACGATGTTCGAGGAGATGGCCGAGGGTCGCGGTGACGAGCGGGCCGGGAACGACATCCCGGTCAAGGACATCCACTGGGTCTACTTCACCGACGCGCTGATCGTGCCGACTGCCGCGGCCGGGCCCAACTACGTCCAGCCGGCCTGCTGGCAGGTCGCGCTGCGGGATGTCACCGGCTGGACGATCGGCCTCCCGCCGGAGTGACGACCCCGGCGAGGCGATGATGTGGTTCACCCGGACGAGGGCGTGAGAATCGGGTGAATCCCCGCCTCCCACGTGTGTCTGCCGGCCCGATGGGGCAGAACCTGGCAACCGCGCAGCGGCGCCGGGCCCGGTCCGGGGCCGGCTCGACGGGATCGAGCGACGACACACAGGAGGCCTCCGCCATGAGCACCCCCGCCAGCACCGAGTCGACAACCCCGGTCACCGGCACGCCGTCCGCGCTGCAGTCCGAGCACGGCAGCACCCGGATCGCCGAGGCCGTCGTCTCGAAGATCGCCGGCCTGGCCGCACGCGAGGTGCACGGGATCCACGCCCTCGGCGGCGGCGCGGCCCGCGCGTTCGGCGCGCTGCGCGAGCGCATCCCGGGCGGCACCACCAACGCCTCGCAGGGCGTCGCGGTCGAGGTCGGCGAGAAGCAGGCCGCCGTCGACATCAACGTCGTCGTGGAGTACGGCGTATCCATCGCGGACCTGGCCAAGGCCGCACGTCGCAACGTCATCTCCGCGCTGGAGCGGATGACCGGGCTCGAGGTCGTCGAGGTCAACATCTCGGTCGACGACGTCCACCTGCCGTCCGAGGACGGCGGCAAGGACGACGAGCCGGCGAGGCTCGAGTCCACCTCGCGGGTGGCGTGAGCGCGCCGGTCGCCCCGGGCGGCACCGACGCCGACCGGGTCGCCGCCGCAGTGCTGGGCTGCCCCGGGGTGGCCGCGCTGCACGGCGGCCCGTTCGGTGAGATCGCCACCTACCTGCCCGGACGCCGGGTGGCCGGCATCCGGGTGCACCCCGACGACACCGCCGGCACGATCACCGCCGTCGAGGTGCACGTGATCGGCCGTTTCCCGGCGTCCGTCGTCGAGATCGCCCGCCAGGTCCGCTCGGCGCTGCACCCGGTCGTCGGGGCTGCGCCGGTGGACGTGGTGGTGGGCGACTACGCCGAGCCCTCCTCCTCCGCAAGGACGTGACTGCGATGTCTGACAGCCGCAACACCCACGTCGGCCTGCTGGCCGGCCTGCTCCTCGGCATCGCCGGGGTCGTCGCCGGCTTCGGCGGGTTCGTCGTCGCCCTCGTCCTGGGCGCGATCGGACTGGCCGTCGGCCGCTGGCTGGACGGCGGGCTCGACCTCGCCGAGCTCTCCGAGCGGTCCGGGCTCACCGGCCGCGGCTCCGACCGCGGGCGGTGACCGGATGACCGCCACCGTGCCCGGCTCGCCCCCGGCACCCCCGCCGCCCGACGACACCCCGACCCGGCAGATCGACGCGGGCGGACTCGCACCGGCCGAGCAGCGCGGCCGGTGCGACGTCGCCGGCCAGGTCGTCGAGAAGATCGCCACCGGCGCGCTGGGCGAGACCGGCGGCGTCGGGGGCACCTCCGGCACCGTCGGCCGGATGTTCGGCCGTGCCGACGCCACGGCCCGGCCCCGGGTCGCGGCCGCCGTCCGTGGCGATGCGGTCCGGCTGGACGCCCGGATCTCGGTCGCCTACCCCTCGCCGGTGACCGACACCTGTGACCGGGCCCGCGAGCACGTGGTGCGCCAGGTGCAGGCGCTGACCGGGCTGCGGGTGGCCCGGCTGGACATCACCGTGTCCGCCCTGACGACACCGCGCCCCGGCCCGTCCGGGGTCCGGGAGCTCGCATGATCCGCCGGCCCCGCCGCTCGCCGGCCGCGGGCCTGGTGGCGCTGGTCCTGCTGGCCGTGTGCGTGCTGGTCGCGGTGGCCTGCGTGCAGCTGCTGCTCGGCCGGCCACCGGTGATCTCGTTCGCCGACCTCGGTGCCGTCGCCGCCGGGAGCAGCCCGCGCGACCCGCTGTTCCTGGCGGTCTCCGGCGTTCTCGTGTTCCTCGGCCTGGTCCTGCTGCTGGTGGCGATCCGGCCGGGCACCCCGACGGTGCTGCCGCTGGGCACGCCGGAAGGCGCCCCGAAGGGCACCGCATCCGTCGACACCGGGATCCTCCGGCGCAGCCTGGACCGGGCCCTGTCCGACGCCGCGACCGGCGTCGACGGCGTCGCGAAGGCCGGCGCGCGCAGCCGGGGTCGCCGGGCCACGGTCACCGCGCGGGCGTCCCACGGCGAGCCGCGGGAGCTGCGCGAGCAGGTCCGTGCCGCCGTCGCCGAGCGGCTCGAGGCGATCGGCCCGGCCCGCACGCCGCGGCTCACGGTCAAGGTCACCGCACCGGACACCGCCGCCGCAGGCCCCGGTGGCACCGCGGAGGAGGCGTGATGGCGAGCGCGAATCCCCCCGCCCGGCTGAACCGGACGCTGCTGCTGCTCCTCGGGGCGGTGCTGCTGGTCGCCGGCGCCGCCGGCCTGGCGCTCGGCCTGGCGCCGGTGCGCGCGGTGTTCCAGGCGCTCGACCCGGCCGCGCCGCTGCTGCCCCCGGCCCCGGACCCGCCGGGCTGGATGCCGTGGGCGGCGACCGCGGCCGCGGTCGTCGTCGGGCTGCTGGCGCTGCGCTGGCTGCTGGCCCAGGTCCGGCGCCGCCCGCGCACCCGGACCTGGACGCTGCCCTCGTCCGAGGTGGACGGCCGGGACACCGGCGCCACCCGGATGCACGCCGACCACGCCGCGGACGCGCTGGCCGCCGACATCGACGGCTACGACGGCGTCCGGCGGGCCGCCGCCGTGCTGGTCGGCGACCGCACCCGTCCGCAGGTACACCTGGAGGTCACCGCAGACGCTGGCGCCGATCTGGCCGCGCTGCGCACCCGGATCAGCGAGCACGCGCTGCCCCGGATGCGGGAGGCGCTGGGGATCGACGGTGATCGCACCGACCTGGTGCTGCGCCTGGCCACCGACGACGCGAACCGGTCCCGGGTCGGCTGAACGCCGGCCGTCGCGTCCGGAGCGGGGGTCAGGAACGGTCGACGAACGTGCCGGACAGCCGCAGCCCGCAGCCACCGGCCATCCGCAGCAGGCCGGCCATGGCGACGACCAGGCCGGCCATCTCCAGCGTCTCCTCCGCCCCGGCGAGCACGTTGTAGCCGAACGCCTGCACGTCCCCGGTCTGCTCGAAGACCGCGCCGCCCGCCGATTCCAGGCCGACCGAACCAAGCAGGAACAGCGCCGCGCCGGCGGCGACGAGCCAGCCACCCGGGCGGCGCAGGATCATCGGCGCGCAGAGCGCGGCGACGACCGCGACCAGCAGCACCGCCGGGATGATCCAGGCGTAGGTCAGGAAGCCGCTGGTGCCGAACGTGGTGTGGATGATCCAGCCGACCTGCTCGTGGTTCGCGGCCGTCTCGTCCATGGCGACGACCGCGCAGCACAGGCTGAGCAGGACCCACTTCCAGCGCTCCCGGCGCACCGAGTTCGCCGCGATCAGCGCGAGCGCCCCGGCGTTGACCAGGTGCATCGCCGAGCTGAACCAGGTCGAGACGTTCAGCTCGTTGCCGAGCCGGATCGCCGCGGGGATCTCGAACTCGGGCTTGCCGATGCCGTACACGGCGGCACCGAAGTGGGCCAGCGCGAGCAGCGCGACGACCGTCCCGGCGACCGTCACGACGCGGGAGCCGCGCAGCAGCGCCAGGTGCGGCGGACCCTCGGCCGGGGCGGTGGAGGTGAGAGCGGGGGACGGCTCGCTCGGGGCCGCGTGCCGCGGGACCGGTGGCGCGGCGTCCCTCACCCGCGGGATCTGCTCGGTCGCCGGGTCCTCGTCGGCGCTCCGCGCCAGGTGGTGCTGTGCGGTCATGTCCCCCTCCTCGTACGCGTCCGGGCGGCCGTGGTGCCGCCGCTCCGCCGACGACGCGCCGTTCGGGCAGCGCGAGTCGGGCACGGGCGTCGACAGGACGACTACCAGGTGGCGTAGGGGTAAACGAGTGGACGCCCGCCTGGAAACGCCCGGCGGTCGCCCGGATCGGCTCAGGTGGCGCCGGCAGCCGCCCGGTCAGGCCCAGGGGCGGGCCGAGCGGGTCGCCCAGTACTGCTCGGCAGGCTCGCGCAGCGCGGCCAGCTCACCGTCCACACCGGAGGGCAGGTCGAGGTCCGCAGCGGCCGTGTTGCTCGCCAGCTGGCCGGTGTCGACCGGTCCGAGCAGCACCCGCCAGGCCCACGGGTTGGCCAGCGCGGCGGCGACGGCGAGCCGGTCGACCGGCACCCCGATACGCGTGGCGAGCGCCGCGGCGGTCTCCGCCCCGGCGGTGCCGTCCTGCCCGCCGGGGGCCAGCCGGCCGTTCGCGAACACCTCCTTGAGCAGCACCCGGGCGCCGGCGCCGGCGGCCTCGGCCAGCGCCGGGCCTGCGGAGGGCTCGAGCGGGTTCCAGGTGGACTGGAACGAGGTGAACAGCGGCTCGCCGTCGATCCGGACCTCCAGCGCGCGCCGGATCGCGTCGGCCTGCGCCGGGCCGGAGGTGGAGATGCCGACCCGGATCCCGGCGTCGCGCAGGTGGGCCAGCGCGCGGTGCACCCGGGCGTCGTCGAGCACGCCGGTGTCCAGGGTCGCGGAGTGCACGTGGTAGATCCCGAGCCGCTCGCCGAGCAGCTCACGGGTCAGCGCGTACTGCTCGGTGAAGGCGTCCAGCGAGTGGTCCTTGACCTCGTGCGTGTCGGCGTCGGTCCGCCAGCCACCGACGTAGCGGTAGCCCCACTTGGATCCGACCTCGACGTCGGCGATCTCCGGATGGTCGGCCAGCCAGCCGGCCAGGAACTCCTCGCCGCGGCCGTAGGACCGGGCGACGTCGAGGTAGCGGACGCCGGCCGCGTACGCGGCGTCGAGCAGGTCGCGGGTGCGGGCGCGCAGGGTCTCGACGGCGCGGTCGTCGCCGAGGTCGCTCGCGCGCCCGGAGGTGATGTAGGCGGGACGGGCGATCGCGGCCAGGCCGAGGCCGAGGCGGGAGGCGGGATCGGGCACGGACGTCATCGTGCCGGTCCCCGCCCGCGGCCCGCGAGCGCGCCATCGGGAGAAACACGTGTTGCAGTGCCACCTCCGGACTCCGTAGCGTCTGCAGGCATGCCCGGAGCCGATGCGGTGGACGGACCCCCCGAGCGCGAGGGATGGGTGCTGCTGCTGGCCCAGCTCCCGGCCTCGCCGTCCAGCCCCCGGGTGACGCTGTGGCGCCGCGCCCGGGCGGCCGGGGCGGTCGGCCTGCAGAACGGCGCCTGGGTACTACCGGGCACCGATGACCACCGCGAGTTCGTCGACGGCCTGGCCTCCTACGTCCGCGAGCACGGCGGCACCGCCCACGCGTTGCACGCCTCGGCCCCGGACGACTCCGGCGACGCCGAGATCATCGCCCGGTTCCGCGCCGAGCGGGCCAAGGAGTTCGCCGAGTTCGCCGAGCGCGGCCACGCCCTGCTCGCCGAGCTGGAGAAGGAGTCCGCACAGGACAACTTCAGCTTCGCCGAGCTGGAGGAGAACGAGCAGGGGCTGGACCGGCTCGGCGGGTGGCTGGCCCGCATCTCGGCCCGGGACTTCTTCCCGGACGAGCGGATCAAGGACGCCGGCGCGCTGCTGGAACGCTGCCGGCGCGCACTGGACCGCTTCACCGCGGCCGTCTACCGGGCCGAGGGCGTCGCACCGGACGTCCCGCCCCGCGAGGGATGACCACCGCCCACACCGCCGGGGCCGGTACGGTCGCGGGCGGTCTGGGGACCGATCTCCGGCACGGCCTGGACGACGAGGCCGCCGCGGCCCGGCTGGTCGAGCACGGCCCGAACCGGTGGGTGTCACCGCGCCGGGTGACCTTCCGCCAGGTCCTCGCCGACGAGGTCACCGAGCCGATGATGCTGCTCCTGGCGGCCGTCGCGGTGCTCTACGGCGTCTGGGGACGGCTCGAGGACACGATCGCCATCGTCGTGATCATCTCGGCGGTGCTGCTGGTCGAGGTGTCCGCCGAGTTCCGGGCCAAGTCGGTGGTCGCCGCGCTGGGCCGGCTGACCGCGCCGACCACGCCGGTGCGCCGCGCCGGGCGAACCGTGTCGATCCCGGCCGAGGAGCTCGTGCCCGGTGACGTCGTCCCGCTCCGGGCGGGCGCCCGGGTCCCGGCCGACCTCCGGCTGGCCGAGACCTGGGGACTGCGGGTCGACGAGTCCACGCTGACCGGCGAGTCGGTCGCCGTCGCCAAGGACGCGGCCCGGGTGCTGGACGCGGACGCCGGTCTCGGCGACCGCACGAACCTCGCCTTCGCCGGGACGACCGTGGTCGCCGGCCGGGCGCGCGGGGTCGTCGTCGCCACCGGGACGGCGACCGAGCTGGGCCGGATCACCGGGCTGGTCGTCGCCGGGAAGCCGCCGCGCACCCCGCTGCAGCAGGCGATGCGCGACCTGTCCACGGCCCTCGCGACGCTCGCGATCGGGTTCAGCGTGCTCGTGCCGCTGGTCGGGGCGCTGACCGGGCAGCCGTGGCGGGAGATGGTGCTGACCGGGCTGACCCTGGCGTTCGCGACGGTCCCCGAGGAACTGCCGATCATCATCAGCCTGGTCCTCGGGCTCGGCGCCTACCGGCTGTCCCGGCGCCGCGGGCTGGTCCGCCGGCTGCGTGCGGCCGAGGCGCTCGGCACCGTCACGGTGATCGCGACCGACAAGACCGGCACGCTGACCGAGAACCGGATGACCGTCGCGCACCTGGAGCCGGCCACGACGACCGGTGCGGACCGGCTGCTCGCGCTCGGTGCGGCGTGCACCGATGCCACCCCCGAGCCGGACGGCGGCTGGTCCGGCGACCCGACCGACGTCGCGTTCCTGGCCGCGGCCCGCGAGCGCGGGCTCGACCCGGCCACCGACCCGGTGCGGCGGTTCGCCTTCACACCCGAGCGCGGGGCGATGTCGGTCGTGCTGCCGGACCGCCTGGTGATCACCACCGGGTCCCCGGAGGGGGTGCTCCCCCGGTGCGCGCTCACCAGCCGCAAGCGGGCGGCACTGCTGGCGCGCGCCGAGGTGCTGGCCGGGCGCGGACTGCGGGTGATCACGGTCGGCACCCGGCACGCGAACACCGTCCCGGCCACCGCCGCCGACGCCGAGCGCGACCTGTCCTTCGCCGGGCTGGTCGGGCTCGCCGACCCGCCCCGCCCGGGTGCGGCCGACGCCGTCGCCGCCGCGCGGCGGGCCGGGATCCGGGTACTGATGGTGACCGGCGACCACCCGGCGTGCGCCCGGGCGGTCGCCACCGAGACCGGGATCGGCGACGGCGGCCCGCCCCGAGGCCCGGACGGAGACGAGGGTGCCCCTCGGGACATCGGCCTGCTGACCGGGCGTGAGCTCGACCGGATGGACGACGACGAGCTGGCCGCCGCCCTGGCGCGGACCTCGCTGTTCGCCCGGGTCACCCCGGAGCACAAGCTGCGCCTGGTCGAGACGTTGCAGTCGGCAGGCGAGGTCGTCGCGGTGACCGGCGACGGGGTGAACGACGCACCGGCACTGGCCCGGGCCGACGTCGGCGTCGCGATGGGGGCCTCGGGCACCGACGTCGCGCGGGACGCCGCGGACCTCGTCCTGGCCGACGACGATTTCGCCACCATCACCCGCGCGCTGCGGGAGGGCCGCGCGCTGTACGACAACCTGCGCAAGGGCGTGAAGTACTACCTGGCCTGCAAGGCAGGTCTGATCGCGACGACCGCGGCGAGTGTCGCGGCCGGCCTGCCGATCGCGTTCGTGCCGATCCAGATCGTGGTGCTGGAGATGTTCATGGACGTCGCCGGAAGCGCGACCTTCGCCGCCGAACCCGCCGAGCGGGACACGATGGACCGCGCGCCCCGGGACCCGCGACGGCGGTTCCTGGACCGTCCGCTGCTCGTCGAGCTGGCAGCCGGCGGGGCGTCACTGCTCGCCGCCGTCGGGGGGATCTACCTGGTCGCCTCGTTCACCGGACAGGCTACCGCCACCGCGCAGACCCTGGCGTTCCTCGGCTGGATCTCCGGGCACCTGGCCCTGGCCTGGGTGATGCGCTCGGAGCGCACCCCGCTGCTGCGGATCGGACTGCTGTCCAACCGGTTCCTGCCGGGCTGGACGCTGCTCACGGTGGCGTCGATTCTGGTGATCATGGCGGTGCCGGCCCTGCGGGACGCGCTGCGGCTGGTGCCGCTGAGCGGCGCGCAGTGGGCGGTCGCGGTGCTGGTGCCGGTCGTCGCGGTGTCCTGGATCGAGCTGGTCAAGATCTTCCGGGGTCGCGTGGCCGCCGACACGAGCAGCGCCCCGTGACCGGACCCGCCTGCGGCGGTCGTGCTAGACCGTTCCGGTGACCTCGGTTCTCGACCGCCCGGCCCCGGGGCCGGAGCGCACGATCGGCTACGGCGACGCCCCCGACCAGGTGCTGGAACTGTGGCCCGGCGGTGCCCCAGGGCGGCCACTGGTCGCGCTGGTGCACGGCGGGTTCTGGCGCCCGGCGATCGATCGCACGCACCTGCGGCCGATGGCCACGGCCCTGCACGTGCTCGGCTGGCCGGTGGCCTCGCTGGAGTACCGCAGGACCCCCGGTGACCCGGAGGCCTCGGCGTCCGACGTGCTCGCCGGGCTGCGCGCGGCCGGCGCCGAGGCCGGCCCGGAGGGCGTCGTCACCGTCGGGCACTCGGCGGGCGGGCACCTGGTGCTGCTCGCCGCGGTGCGCGCCCCGGACAGCGCGCGGGCGACCGTCGCCCTCGCCCCGGTCGCCGACCTGGGGCTGGCCGACCGGCTCGAGCTCGGCGACGGGGCGACCCGGGCGTACCTGGGCGGCCCGGCGTCGGAGCACCCCGGGCTGGACCCGGCACTGCTGCCGGCTCCCACGGGACCGGTGACGATCGTGCACGGGGACCGGGACGACCGGGTTCCGCTGCAGGTCTCGGCGTCCTACCTGCGGCAACGTCCCGGACCGCGGCTGGTGGGCGTGCCGCGGGCCGACCACTTCGCGGTCGTCGACCCGTGGGCGGAGGCGTGGGCGACGGTCCCCGCGGAGATCCGCCGCGTCGGCGGGACCGGGTGAGTACGGCAACGCCCGGTCCCCCCTGACCGGCCCGGCACACGCGAACGGGCCCCGCCGACCGTGCGTGGTCGGCGGGGCCCGTCGGGCGATCGCGCGGAACGGGGCCGCGCGGGATCACCGCATCAGCTCACTTGGTGCCCTTCGAGGACTGGCTGTCGTCCGAGCCGGTGCTGTCGCCCGAGCCGCTGCTCTGGCCGCAGGAGTCCGACTGGTCGGAGACCGAGTCGCCGCTCTTGGAGGAGGCCTCGCCGCCGACGCCCAGCGCACCGGTCAGGCCGCTCAGCAGGTTCGCGTCCTCGACCGGCACCTGCGCGCCGAGCACGTTCACCGGGATGTTGTTGTTGCAGACCTGGATCGGCACGTTGACGTTGTTGCCGTTCAGGCCGGAGACCAGCCCGCCCTCGGAACCCTTGTCGATGTTGCCCTCGTCGCCGCCGGCGAACGCGAGCGGGCTCATCGCGAGCAGGGAGGCGGCGGAGGCCGCGACGACGATTCCAGCCTTCTTCAGCACAGTTCTTCTCCTGAGGTGAGTCGCGAGCCCGCGCAGGCGGCCGGCTCGATTCTGTCGGCACGCTGACGAGAGGGGGAGCCCGCACCGACTACCGACAATCTAGCCGCTGGTCATTGGTGGACAAAATTGCGACACCCGATCGGGGGACAACATCACTTTACGTTCGGTTACGCGTCTGATCGGATGATTCCCGATTCGCCGCGACCGGCCGACGCACGCACTGCGAGTCACTCCCGGTGACGCGCGGAAGCCGTCCGTGGGTGTCCCACGACACGAACGTGCCCCGAAGCCGATGACTCCGGGGCACGTTCGCGGATCAGACTCGGATCACCGGGAGGCGGTGTCGCCCGCGCCGGCGTCCTGGCCGCAGTTGTCCGACTGGTCGGAGACCGAGTCGCCGCTCTTGGCCTTGCCCTCGCCCGCGATGCCGGCGCCGCCGGTCACGCCGTTGCCCGCGGCCGCGTCCTCGACCGGGACCTGCACGCCCAGCACGTTCACCGGCACGTTGTTGTTGCACGCCTGGACCGGCACCTGGGCGTTGTTGCCGTTCGCGCCCGCGACGACGCCCTCGGCGCCCTTGTCGATGTTGCCGTGGTCGTCGCCGGCGAAGGCGAGCGGGCTCAGGCCCAGCAGGGCGGTCGCGGAAATGGCAGCGACGAGGCCGGCCTTCTTCTTCTGCACAGTTCTCTCCTGATGAGTCGCGAGCCCACGGCGACGCCGGCGCTCGTACCTGTCGACACGACGGAAAAATGGGGGAGCCCGTGCCGACTGAGCGAGAGAGTATCCGGCCGCCGTCAGGTAGTTCAATTTCCGGACGTCCATCGTGTAATGCGAATACCGTGGGTTCGTCCCGACGCCTCCCGGGCCGGTGTACCCGGAACCCGCCCGTCGCACGAACGGGTCGCGCCACGACGCAGGGTCGCGACCCGCGGCACTGGGATAGGTTCGACGCATGGTGGTCTACCGGCCCTACGAAGAGCGCGAGCCCTCCGCCGAGTACCGCGGCGTGCTGGAACGGGTGCTCGCCGACGGGATCCGGGTACCGACCCGGCAGGGACCCGCCGCGCTCACCGCGATGCAGCAGACGATGCGGTTCCCGCTCGCCGAGGGCTTCCCGGTGATCACCGAGCGCTCGATCGCGGGGTTCTGGCGCAAGCCGGTCGGCGAGCTCTGCGCCTTCGTCAACGGTGCGACGACCGTGACCGAGCTGGCGGAGTTCGGCTGCGACTGGTGGGGCCCCTGGGCCACACCGGAGAAGACCCGCAAGCGGGGCCTGGAGCCGGGCGACATCGGACCCGGCTCCTACGGCGGCGCGTTCCACGACTTCCCGACCGCGGAGGGCCCGACCTTCGACCAGTTCGCCCACCTGGTCGAGCAGATCCGGGAGCTGCCGAACGACCGCACCCACTTCGTCTCCCCGTGGATCCCGCAGTACCAGGTCCGGGGGCAGGGCAAGACCCCGCGCACCACGATCGCGCCGTGTCACGGCTGGGTGCACGTCCGCGTCCTGGACGGCGGGCTGCACCTGCACATGTTCCAGCGCTCCGGGGACCTGCCGGTCGGGGTCCCGTCGAACATGGTCCAGTACGCGGCGCTGACGCTGATGCTCGAACACCTGACCGGGGTCCCGGCCGTGGCCTACTACCACACGATCTCCGACGCGCACGTCTACGAGAACCAGCTGGATCCGGTGCGGGAGATGCTCGACCGCACCCCGGCCCGGCTGCCCACCGTGCACCTCACCGACGCCGGCCGCGCCGTCACCGACATCCACGACTTCCGGGCCGAGCACTTCGAGATCGCCGACTACCACCCGCACCCTGGCCTCGGACGGATCCCGGTCGCCCCCTGACCGGCCGGTCAGGGGCAGGACGAGCCGGAGGGCGGCGGAGCGGGACGACCACGGCCGCCGATCCGGCCGGCGGCCCGCCGCTACGATGCCCGCGATGGACGCCCGCCTGCTCGTCGCCGCCGCCGAGAACGACGTGATCGGCCGGGACGGTGACCTTCCCTGGCACCTGCCGGGCGACCTGAAGCGGTTCGCCACGCTGACCCGCGGGCACGCCGTCGTGATGGGCCGCCGCACGCACGAGTCGATCGTCGGGCGGCTGGGGCACCCGCTGCCGGGACGGCGCAGCATCGTGGTCTCCCGGACCCTGGCCGACGCGCCGGACGTCGAGGTCGTCGGGTCACCGGAGGACGCGGCCGCCGCGGCAGGCGACGGCCCGTGGTTCGTGATCGGTGGAGCCACCGTCTACGCCGCGCTGCTGCCGGTCGCGGACACGATCGAGCTGACCCGGGTGCACGCCGACGTCGAGGGCGACACCCGGATGCCGGACGGCTGGCTGGACGGCTTCACCGTCGTCGGTTCCGAGCCCGGGACGGCGGCCGATGGCGGCCCGGCCTACACGTACCTGACCCTGGCGCGGGCGTGACGCTCTACTGCACCGCCAACTCCCGCTCGCCCGAGCAGACCGCGCGGATGCGCCGGCTGGAGGCCGAGCGGACCTGCCTGTTCTGCCCGGGCACGATCGATCGCGACCCCGACCAGGTCGTCCTGCGGGACCCGGACTGGATCGTGCGGCACAACGACTTCCCGTACGCGAGTACCCGGCTGCACCTGCTGGTCGTCCCGCGCCGGCACGTCACCGACCTGCTCGACCTCGGCGACGACGAGCTGGCCGGGTTCTGGCGGGTCGGGCGGGCCCTGCGGGAGCGCTACGACCTGGGCTTCTACGGGCTCGGTGCACGGTGCGGGGACTGCCGCTTCACCGGCGGCACGATCGCGCACGTGCACGTGCACCTGGTCGTCGGCGAGGTCGACGACCCGGGGCACACCGCGGTCCGCCTCAAGCTGAGCTCCCGGCCGGATCCGTGACCGGCGCGGCCCCGGTCGCCTTGTCCTCCGCGGGTTCTACGAAGATCAGCTCCACACCGGCGGCGCGCAGGACCTCGTCCCCGGCCAGCACCGAGTACCCGCCGGCGAAGTAGCAGCGGGCGAACCCGGCCCCGGCGACCAGCCGGGCGCAGGCCGGGCACGGGAACGTCGTGACGTGCAGGTCCGCCCCGGCCAGCCGGACGCCCTCGCGCGCGGCGCGGGCGACGATCGCCGCCTCGGCGTGCAGCGCTGTGGTCGCCTCCATCGCGACGCCGCGCCGGAAGTTGTTGCGCGGGTCCCCGTCGACGTAGGGGGAGTAGTCGGTGGGCAGGTGCCGGTTGTGCTCGACGGCGAGCACCTCGCCGTCCCGAGCGGCGACGGCGCCGACCCGGCGCCACCAGTCGGAGCTGCGGCCGGCCGCGTCGGCGGCGAGCGCCTGCAGCGTGCGGGCGTGCGCGTCGGCGGTGACGGCCCCGTCCCAGTCCGGCGGGCGGCCGGCCCGGCTCCAGGCCCGGTCCCAGCGCAGGAACGTCCCGACCCACTCGACGGGGCCCCGGCGGTCCAGTCCGAAGTGCGCGACGACATCGTGCATCAGCGTCTCGTCGGGGACCAGCAGCGGCCCGGTCACCGCGCCGGGCAGGTCGGCGGGCTCGACCACCCGGCCGGACCCGATCGTGCAGGTCGCCCGCAGGTAGCCCAGCGCGGTCTCCGGAGCGAGGGCCCGGATCTCCTTGCGGACCACCGGGAACTCCTCGGCGAACCCGTGTCCGAGGACGAGCACCTCGGCGTCGGGGTGCCGTTCGAGCAGGTCCTGGTAGCCGGCGTGCAGCACCGGCAGGTGCAGCAGCAGCTGCGTCACCGGCTGCCCGCCACCTCGGCCACCAGGCCGCGGACGAACTCGGGCAGCCGCTTCTCCAGGACCTCGACGAGCTCGAAGTAGGTCTTGCGCAGCCGGGCCGAGGTGCTGATCGTCGCCATCCGCGGGAGAACGGCGACCCGGCCGCACCAGTCCCGCTCCAGCTCGGCGATCTCCTCGTCGGAGTAGGTGTCCTCGGTGGCCACCAGCACGTCCGGCCGGACCGCCCGGATCAGCGCCCAGTGGTCGTGGTCGGCCTCCTTGAGCGACACCATGCCCACCCCGCGCTGGTGGGTGACCATCCGCGCACGCTCGTCCTGCGGCACCGCGGGACGGGTCGGGCCCTTGCGCCGGCGCACCTTCTCGTCGCTGTCCACCCCGACGACGAGGAAATCCCCGAGCTCGCGGGCCGCCTCCAGGTACATCGAGTGGCCCTCGTGGATCACGTCGAAGGACCCGCTGGTGAGGACGATCTTCGCGCCGGTCCGCCCGCGGATCCGTGCCACCACGGTCTGCACCGTCGGGAGGTCGTGGATGCACCGGGTCTCGTAGTGCGAGCGGTCCTCGGTCAGCAGCTCGATGAGCTCGTCGTACTCGCCGGCCCCCTCGGGCTCGGCGAGCTCGTCGAGCGCGGTCATGGCGCCACCTCCACTGGCCTGGGAGTCCACCCTGTCCGCGGCCGGGGGACCCTGGCGGCCAGGTTACGACACCGGCCCACCTGCGGGACTCACGCGGGCACCCCCGGCACCGGCGACGGCGCGCCGCCGAGCGCCCCGAGCACGCCGAGACCGGTCCGGATCGGGTCGAGCACCAGCGGCAGGCCCGGCTCGAGCTCGCCGACCTCGACCGCCGAACACCCGTTGACGACCGCGGTCACCCCTGCGGCGCGGGCAGCCAGCAGGGCCGGTCGCATCACCTCGGCCCACCGCACGGCGTCGTCGATGTCGGTGAGCTGCAGGTCCAGCACCGCCACCTCGTGGAACGCCGCCGACCAGCCGTACGCGGTGATCCGGTCCCGCAGCTCGGCGGCGATCGCCGGGTTGCGGGCGACGGCACCGATCCGGTGTCCAGCGGCGACCGCGGCGCCCACGGTCAGCCGCAGCAGGCCGAGCGCCGGACGACCGGCCAGCGGGCTCCCGTCCGCCGGGACCGCGGGATCGAGCACGCAGTCCGGGAGCACGGCGTCGCAGTCCGGCGCGGCGGACAGGGCCTCGGCGACGAGCGTCTCCGAGTGCCGCACGTCGGCCACGCTCTCGAGCGCGCGCGGCCCGTCCGGGTCGAGGTCGGACAGCACGACCTGCACACCGGCCGGGGCGAGCGAGTCGTACCGGGCCTGCCGGCGGGCGACCTCGTCCGGCCCGACGGTGATCGGGGTGACGGCGTGCACGAGCATGGGGTCCCTCCTCGTCTACGGGCGGAGCACCGAGCCGAGCGCCCGCAGGGCCGGCCCGGCGTCGGTCGCGGTGGGCAGTGCGGCACAACCGGACCGGAGCTCGGCCACCGCCTCCGGGGCGTCGAGCAGATCGCCGAGGACCCGCATCCGGCCCTCCGGCGTGAACGGGTGGTGCGCGGCGTCGCCGACCGGGTTCGGCCGCTCCGCGACCAGCAGCCCGGCCGCCGTCGTGACGGTGACCCGGGCCGGGCGCTCGGCGGGCAGCCGTGCGTCCAGGTCCGCGGACGCGCGCACCGTGACCCGGCGGGCCAGATCCGCGGTGACCGGGTCGGCCAGCGCCTGCGCGGAGGTGTCGGCCGGGACCACCCTGCCCCGGCGCAGCGCGGTGGCGACGGCGAACGGCAACGAGAACATCGCGGCCAGCGGGGTCGGCCAGGACGTCCGGTCGAGCTGCGCGCCGAGCGAGTGGACCTCGACCAGTACCTGCTCGATCCCCGCCTCCTCGACGCCACCGTCGACGCGGTCCCGCAGGTCCAGGGCGGCGTCCACGGCGGCGTGCGTGAACGAGCAGGACGAATGCTGCTTGAAGTAGCCCCCGAGGATCTCCCACCGCTCGCCGGGCCCCTCATCGAGCACCGCCGGGTCGAGCACCGCCGGGTCGAGGCTGCCGAGCAGGTCGCCGAGCGAGGCGGCGGCCACGCCGGTCGGGTGCCCGCTCCCGGACGCGGCCAGCCGGGCCGCGGCGAGACCGGACTGGTTCGACATGCCCATCCAGTGGTCGCGGACCGGGTTGCCGTCCAGCGCGGCGGCGAACGGGCCCGCGACCGGCAGGCCGCTGCCCGCGTCGATCGCGGTCGCGGTGTCCGCCGCGGAGAGTCCCAGGACGCGGGCGCAGCCGGCTGCCGCCCCGGCGACGCCCCAGTTCCCGTGCGGGTGGGTGCCCGGCCGCAGCCGGGTGGCCCGCCCGAACCGGGCGGCGACCTCGTAGGCGGTGAGCAGCGCGCAGCACAGGTCCTCGCCCGGGACCCCGTGGCGCGCGGCCAGCGCGAGCACCGCCGGGAACCCGTGTGCGGCCGGGTGGCCACCGGCGAGCCGGTGCCCGTCGTCGAGCTCGAGCCGGACCGATGCGGTGGCGTTCAGCCAGGCGGCGGCGTCCACCGCGACCTCGCGGCCGGTGCCGAACAGCGGCGCCGGGCCGGCGGGGGCGTCCCAGGCCTCGACCAGCGCCCGCTGCGCGGGTTCGCGCGCGCCCAGGGCGGTGACCGCGAGGGCGTCGACCAGCACGGTCAGCACCCGATCGCGGACCTCGGCCGGGACGTCCGCCCAGCGCAGGCCGGCCACCCGGTCGCCCAGCCGCTCGACGGCGGACCGGACCGCGACGGCGTCCGGTTCGGTAGCCGTCACGCCGGGTTGTCCACCGTCTCCGTGGCGGTGGCCGCCACCGGAGCCGGTTCGCGCGGGACCAGCAGCATCAGCAGCGCGCCGGCCACCGCCAGTCCGGCCATCACGACGAACCCGCTGGTGAAGCTGCCCGTGCTGGACACGATGAAGCCCATCACCGAGGGCGCCACGATGCCGGAGGAGGCGAAGGCTGCATCGGCGAACCCGGCCGCGCTGCCGGGCTGGTCCGGGGCCGCGTCGATCGCGGCGACCCACCAGATGCCGCCGGTGATGAACCCGAAGCCGACACCGAGCGAGATCGAGATCAGCGCGACGGTCAGGCCCGGCGCGATCGCCAGCGGCACCAGGGAGCACCCGGCCAGCAGCAGGGCCACACCCATGACCGCGAACCGGCTGCGGATGCGCGGGCTGCGGCGGTAGACGCGGTCGACGATGACGCCGCCGGCCAGCGCGCCGACGATGCCGCACGCCCACGGCGCGATCGAGAACGCGCCGGCCTCCTTGACGCTGAGCCCGTAGGCGTCGGACAGGAACGACGGCAGCCAGTACATGAAGGCCCAGAACATGAAGCCCCAGGCGAAGTAGCCGCCGGAGACGACCCAGAGGTTCCGGTTGGTCAGCAGCGGCCGCCACCGCACCCGGGCCCGGCCGGTTCCGGCGTCGGCCTCCTGCCCTTCGGCGATGAGGTCCCGCTCGGCCCGGCTCACCCGGGGCGACTCCTCCGGCAGGTCACGCAGCAGCGCGATGGCCAACAGCGCCCAGACCACGCCGAGGACCGCCAGCGTCCAGAACATGCCGCGCCAGCCGAGGAGGTCGGTGAGCCAGGTCAGCAGCGGGCCCGCGATCAGCAGGCTGCCCGAGACCGCGACGCCGCCGCAGAGCGCCAGCGCGACCCCGCGTTCGCGGATCGGCAGCCAGCGGCTCACGGTCCGGGTCGCGGCCGGGAACGCCGGTGCCTCGCCGATCCCCAGCAGCAGCCGGATGATCAGCAGCCCGGCGAACGAGCCGGCGATCGGGATCAGTGCCGTGGTCACCGAGAACAGCGCGACCGCGACGAGCAGTACCCGCCGGGTGCCGAACCGGTCGACCAGCGGCCCGGACAGGAACGCCGCGATCATGTAGCCGAGCGAGAAGACGGAACTGATGATCCCGTACTGCGCGGTGGTGATCCCGAATTCCTGTTCGAGCGGTTCGACCGCGTAGGAGACCGCGCTGCGGTCGATGTAGTTGATGATGATGAGGCCGACGACCAGCCCCAACGTCACGAAGCGGAACCGTGTACTCATGATCGCTTCCCTTGAATCGGATCCACCTCTTGGGCGGATTCTATGTTCCGCCCCGCGGAACAATTCGGACCCCGTTGTCGTGCAATTCTCGGTTGACTGCCCTGATCAGGTCAATGATCTCTGCGTGAATTCCGGTTACAGCGCGGATACGAAGTCTCAATTGTTCCGCTGGACGGTACAATTCGTCGCGTTCTGCAGTCCGGTCATCACCTCGGCGACCGCGCGGTCGTCGCGCAGGTCCCACAGCGAGGCGACGATCGCGGTCGCGTCGTCCGCGGACACGGCGCGCTCGGCGTTGCCGGTGAACTTCGCGGCGAGCTCGTCGGCCGACAGCGGCCGCTGCGGCCCGCCCCGGTTCGCGCTCACCCGCTCGGTCACCGTGCTGCCGTCGGTGAGCTCGGCGGTGAGCACGGCGGGGAACTGGCGCGGGAACCCGGCCGTCGCCTCGTCGTCGGCGACGACCCGCACGCGCCCGGCGAGATCGAGGCGCGCCGCGTCGGCGGCCACGGCGTCGGTGAAGTCCTCGTGGAACACCCCCAGCCCGCCGCCACCGACCAGCGCCGCGGCCACGGTGTAGGGCCCGGAGAACGCCGCGTGGTAGCCGGAGCGGGGCCGGGCCTTCTCCTCGGCGGGCTCGGCGATCGTCCGCAGCACCGGCGCGGGCACGCCCAGGACAAGTTCGCGGACGTCCTCGGCACGCACGCCGCGCGCGCGCAGCGCCAGCGCGGCGTCCACCCCGGCGTGGGTGAAGTGGTTGCAGGGGTAGGGCTTGAAGAACACCCCGGGGGTCTCCCACTGCTCGCCGAGCCCGTCGGTGACCCGCTCCGGGTGCACCCGCTCCCCGCAGAACGCGCGCAGGAAGCCGAACCGGCCCTCGATCACCGTCGGCGGCCCGGTCAGGCCGTGCCGCGCGAGGTCGGCGGCGACCACGCCGGCGTGCGCGGCCCAGCCGCAGTGCACCCGCTTGATGGTGCCGCCGGTGCGGTTGGCCTCGATCACCCCGGCGCCCATGCTGGCCGCGATGCCGACCACCGAGGTGAGCCGGTCCGCGTCGAGCCCGGCCAGCATCCCCGAGGCGACGGCCGCGCCGACCGCCCCGCAGATCGCCGTCGCGTGCTGGCCGTGCTCGAAGAAGACCGAGTTGCCCAGCTCCTCGTCGTAGCCGGCCATGCCGAGGCGGCAGGTCACCTCGATGCCCATCGCGGCCGCGGCGAGCAGCGCCCGGCCGCCCGCGCCGACCCGCTCGGCCGTGGCCAGCGCGGCGGGGACGACAGCCGCCGAGGGGTGCAGCACCGAGGGGAGGTGGGTGTCGTCGAAGTCGAGGCTGTGCGCCAGGGTGCCGTTGACCAGCGCCGCCGACGGGCCGGGCAGCCGCTGCGGCTGCCCGATCGCGGTCGCGGCCGGGGTACCGCCCCACTCCGCGGTCACCGCCCCGGCGATCCGGGCGGGTTCCTCGCGGGTGGCGGCCAGCGAGTTGCCGAGGACGTCCACGATCCGCCGGACCAGGTCGTCGGCCAGCACGTCGTCGACGCCGCCGGCCGCCAGCCGGGCGCCCACCTCGCCGATCCGCTGCGCGGGGGTGCTGCTCATGCCGGCACCACCGCCACCGGGCGGACCGGTGCGCCGGTGCCGCCGACGATCCGCAGCGGCGCGAACACTGCCAGGAACTCCCCGAGCCCGGCCGCCGCGGCGTCCTCCAGTGCCAGGTGCTCGACGATGTGGATGCCGTGCTCGACCAGCAGCACCCGGTGTACCGGAAGCACCCGGTGCCCGGCGCCGGCCGGGATCTGCTCGTAGGCGGTGGTGTCCGAACCGGTCGCCACGATCCCGCGCTCGGCCAGCCAGCGGGCGCCCTCGACGGTCGTGCCGGGCACGCCGGACTCCTTGCCGACGTAGGCGGGCGCGTCGCCGAAGAGCCGGCCCCAGCCGGTCCGTACCAGGGCCACGTCACCCGGACCCGGTTCCGCCCCTGCCCGCTCGGCGGCGCGCTCCAGATCGGCCGCGGTCACGCCGTAGCCGCCCTCCAGCACGTCCACCCCGTGCACCGCGGCGACATCGAGGAACACGCCGCGGGTGACCATCGGCGGGATGGTCTCGGCCCCGTGCGCGGTGTGCTTGCCGCCGCGCTGGGCCTCGGCGGCGTCGACCCCGCCGTGCAGCAGGCCCTCCTGGCTGACGTGGGCGAGCGCGTCGATATGGGTGCCGGTGTGCCCACCGGTCACGATCACCTCGTTGGACGCCGAGCCGCCGTCCGGGCGAACCGCGTCACCGTGACGGCGTTCGAGGGTCATCCGGAAGCCGGGGTGGTTCGGCGAGCCCGCCATCCCGGTGTAGAGCGGGTGGCCGAGCTCGATCACCCGGGTCCCGGCGCGGACGGCGTCGAGCAGGCCGGGGCCCGCGGTGGTGGAGGTGGTCACGAGGTCTCCTTCCCGGCCGTGGCACCGGCCGGTTCGTGGTGGTCGGTCGGGGTGCCGGCAGGGGAGTCGGCAAGGGAGTCGGCGAGGTCGACCACCCAGCGGGCCCCGGCGACGACGGCCGGGTCGACGAACCGCCCGCGGTCGTCGACCCAGGCCGCGCCGGCGGAGTCGACCGCGTCGACCGAGGCGACCGAGGCGAGCAGCGCGCGGGCCTGCTCGACCTCGGCGCGGTCCGGGGTGAAGGCGCGGTGCACCGGGTCGATCTGCCCGGGATGGATCACCGAGCGACCGAAGAACCCGGCGTCGCGCAGGGCGGCGCTGTCCGCGGTGAGCCCGGCGCGGTCGGCGAGGTCGGTCCAGACGCTGGCCACCGGACTGGGCAGCCCGGCGGCCCGGTTCGCGGTGACGATCCGGGCGCGCGCCCAGCCCAGCTCGCGGCGGTCCCGGATCCGCAGGTCGGCGGCGAGGTCGGTCTCGCCGGGGGAGGCGCCGGCGACCAGCGGGTGACACTCGGCGAGCTCGAACACCCGGCGCAGCCCGCGGGCGCTCTCGATCAGCAGGTGCAACCGGGCACCGGTCCGCTCGGCCAGCGCGGCGACCGCCGCGGGGTCCTCGGCCTTCGGGACCCGCAGGCCGTCGACCCGGCCGGCCAGCGCCGCGGCGTCGGCCTCCGCCCACGGGGTCCCGGCCGCGTTGACCCGGACCCAGATCCGGTCGCGCCGCTCGGCGCAGGTCGCCACCGCGATCTCGCGCGCCTGGTCCTTGACCGCGGGCGGGACGGCGTCCTCCAGGTCCACGACGACCGCGTCCGCCGGGCCGTCGAGCGCCTTGCCGACCAGCTCGGCGCGGTGCCCGGGGACGTAGAGCCAGCTCCGGGCCCGGCCGAGCGTCGTCACAGGACCCCCTGCTCGCGCAGCTGATCCAGCTCGTCGGCGCCGACCCCGAGCCCGCCGAGGATCTCGGCGGTGTGCGCGCCAAGGCGCGGGCCGGTGGTGCGGACCTCGCCGGGGGTCTCGGACAGCCGGAACGGGGTGTTCTGGAACCGGACCGGGCCCAGCTCGTCGTCGTCGATGGTCACGATGCTGCCGAGCGCGTTGAACTGCGGGTCGGCGAGCACGTCGGCGGCGGTGTAGATCGGCGCGACGGCGGCCTCGGCCTTCTCGAAGGCCTCGACCACCTCGTCCCGGTTCCGGGCGGCGATCCAGGCCCCGACGGCGGCGTCGAGCTCCTCGACGTGCTCGGCCCGGCTCGCACCGCTGGCGAACCACGGCTCGTCGATCAGCTCGGGCGCGCCGACCAGGCGCATCACCCGCTCGGCGATGGACTGGGCGCTGGTGGACACCGCGACCCACTGACCGTCGGCGCACCGGTAGGTGTTGCGCGGGGCGTTGTTGCTCGACCGGTTGCCGGTGCGCGGCGCCAGCACGCCGAGCTGGTCATAGGCGATCAGGCCCGGCCCGAGCAGGTGCAGCAGCGGCTCGATGATCGCGGTGTCCAGCACCTGGCCGCGGCCGGTCGTCTCGCGGGCGCGCAGCGCCGTCATGATGCCGAAGGCGGTGGTCATCGCGGCGACGCCGTCCGCGAGCCCGAACGGGGGCAGCGTGGGCGGGCCGTCGGGCTCGCCGGTCATCGCGGCGAACCCGCTCATCGCCTCGGCCAGCGTGCCGAATCCGGGCCGGGTCGCGTACGGCCCGGTCTGGCCGAACCCGGTCACCCGGGCCAGCACCAGGCGCGGGTTGCGGGCCAGGAGCTCCTCGGGGCCCAGCCCCCAGCGCTCCAGGGTCCCCGGCCGGAAGTTCTCGATCACCACGTCGGCGTCCGCGGCGAGGTCGAGGAACAGCTCCCGCCCGCGCGGGGTGGACAGCACCAGGGTCATCGCCCGCTTGTTGCGGGCGAGCATCTTCCACCAGAGCCCGACGCCGTCCTTCTGCGCCCCGTGGGTCCGGGCCGGGTCGCCCCGCGGGTGCTCGATCTTGATCACGTCGGCGCCGTGGTCGGCCAGCAGGGTGGCGGCGAGCGGACCGGCGAACAGCGTGGAGGCGTCGAGGACCTTCAGGCCCCCCAGCGCCGCCGGGTGGTCGTGGCTCATGACGTCCTTCCGGTGGAGGTGGGGACGGCGCGCGCGGGCGCGGAGCCGCCCAGCCGAGCGGTGATCCGGTCGGCAGTGTCGATCAGTTGCGGCGCGGTCGCGGCGACGAACTCGTCGGTGACCCGGAACCGCGGGCCGCACACCGAGACCGCACCGACCAGGCCGCCGGGGCCGAACACCGGCACGGCGACCGAACCGGCGTCGCCCTGCCGCTCGCCGGCCGAGGCGGCGTAACCGGTCTCCCGGATCCGGGCCAGCTCGGCCCGCAGCGCGTCCGGGTCGGTCGGGGTGGCTGCGGTGAGCGCGGCCAGCTCGCCGCCGAGGATCCGGTCCACCTCGTCGGGGTCGGAGTGGGCGAGCATGCACTTGCCGGACGAGCCGGCGTGCAGCGGGAACCGGCGCCCGAGCTCCACCGACATGGTGATCTCGTGGGTACCGACGACCTGGTCGAGGTAGACCCGGCCGCCGTACACCTTCGCGCTGATCGTGACGGTCTCGTGCAGCCGGTCACGCAACTCGGCCAGGAAGGGCAGCGCCGCGGTGCGCAGGTCGGAGTCGCGCAGCGCGCGGCTGCCCAGTGCGGCGGCCGCCGGGCCGAGCCGGTACTCGCGGCCGGCCGGATCGTAGGCGATCAGGCCCCGAGCGGTGAGCGACTGCAGGATCCGGTGCACCACCGCCTTGGACAGCCCGAGCTCGCGGGACACCCGGCTGACGCCGAGCGTGCGCGGGCCGTCGGTGAACAGCAGCAGCACGTCCGCCACCCGCTCGGTGGCCCCGGTGCCCCCGGTCGTCTCCGTCACGCCGCCTCCTGTGCCATGTACCGCTAACCGGAACGAGAATGTGTCGTGGCGCGGTGGCGTGTCAAGAAGTCGCGGTCCTTCTCTTGCATATGCGCAGGAAGACTGCTGTTATCAGGTAGCCGACGGTTCGAGGCAGACGTTCCGCCCAGAGAAACAACAGCCTCAGGCCGGGACGAGGAGGAACGATGACGATCGATGTCGACCTGGTGGTCGCCGGTGCAGGCGGCGGGCTGACCGCCGCGGTGCGCGCCGCCGAGCTCGGTCTCGACGTGCTGGTGGTCGACCCCGACCCGAACTTCCGCCGGGGCAACAACACCTCGATGTCCACCGCGATGGTTCCCGGCTCCGGGTCGCGCTTCCAGGCCGCCGCCGGGATCGACGACTCCCCGCAGCGCTTCCTGGACGACGTCACGCGCAAGACCGGCGGGGCCGCCGATATGCGGATCGCCTCGGCCCTGGCGCACGTCGGTGCCGAGCTCGTGGAGTGGCTGGCCGACCACGTCGGCGTCCCGATCGAGCTGCCGACCGACTTCAGCTACCCCGGACACTCCGTGCCGCGGGTGCACAGCCTGCCCGGCCGGCACGGTTCGGCGCTGCTGCGGCACCTGATCGACGCCGTGGAGCGCAGCGAGCGGGCCGACCTGCTCGTCCCGGCCCGGCTGGTCGCGGTCCGGCCGCAACCCGGCGGCGGGGTGCGGGCGGTCGTCGAGAACCCGGACGGGGCCCGCGAGGAGATCGGCAGCCGGGCCGTGCTGCTGGCCACCAACGGTTACGGCGCCGACGCCGACCTCGTCCGGACCCACCTGCCCGAGATCGCCGGGGCGCACTACCACGGCGGCGAGCACTCCCGCGGCGATGCGCTGCGGATCGGCCACGAGCTCGGTGCCGCCACCGGCTACCTCGACGCCTACCAGGGCCACGCCGCGCTCTCGGCCGCGGCGCAGACCCTGGTCACCTGGACCGCGGTGATGCACGGCGCGGCCGTCGTCGACGCCGGCGGCCGCCGCTTCGGCGACGAGACCACCGGATACTCCGAGTACGCGGCCGTGCTCGCCGGGCGCCCCGGCGGGCGCGGCTGGATGGTGTTCGACGAGCGCATCGACAGGCTCTGCCGTGCCTTCGGCGACTACCAGGACGTCCTGGCCGCCGGTGCGGTGCGGGCCGCGGACTCGGTCGCCGAGCTGGCCGGGGTGATCGGTGTCCCCGCCGACGCGCTGACGGCCGAGGTCGAGGGCCTGGCCCGGGTCGCCGCCGGCGAGGCGACCGACCCGTTCGGCCGCACGACCGCGACCGCGCTGCAGCCGCCGCTGCGCGCCGTCGAGATCGTCCCGGCGCTGTTCCACACCCAGGGCGGCCTGCTCGTCGACGAGCACGCGCGCGTCCTCGACACCGCCGGGAACCCGATCCCCGGGGTCTACGCCGCCGGTGGCGCCGCCGCCGGAATCTCCGGCCACGGCGCGGCCGGCTACCTGGCAGGCAACGGACTGCTGCCCGCGCTCGGCCTCGCCTATCTCGCCGCCGGGCACCTCGCCCGGACGGCCACCACCCGATCCCTCGCCCCGGAAGGTGCCCGATGACCCGACCCGACCTGATCATCCGCGACGTCCGCGTCGTCCGTCCCGGCGGCGGCGAGCCGGTCGCCGCCGACATCGCCGTCACCGACGGCGTCGTGTCCGAGGTCGGCCCGGGCCTGGCCGTCCCCGAGAGCACCGAGGTGCACGAGGGCCGGGGCCGGCTCGCCTTCCCGGGCGTCGTCGACGCCCACCAGCACTGGGGCATCTACAACGCACTGTCCGACGACACCGCCACCGAGAGCCGGGCGTGCGCGCAGGGCGGCGTGACGACCTCGCTGACCTACATGCGGACCGGGCAGTACTACCTCAACCGCGGCGGCCCCTACTCCGAGGTGTACCCGGAGGTGCTCGCCGCCGCCGATGGCCGGTCCTACGTGGACTACGCCTTCCACCTCGCGCCGATGCAGGCCTCGCACATCGAGGAGATCCCGGCGCTGGTCCGCGAGCACGGTGTGACCTCGTTCAAGATCTTCATGTTCTACGGCAGCCACGGTCTGCACGGCCGCTCGACCGACCAGAGCGACTTCCTGATGATCCCGGAGGACGAGCGTTACGACATCGCCCACTTCGAGTTCGTCATGCGCGGGATCCAGGCCGCCCGCGAGGCGAACCCGGAGATCGCCGACCAGATCTCGCTGTCCCTGCACTGCGAGACCGCCGAGATCATGACCGCCTACACCCGGCTGGTCGAGGAGTCCGGCGAGCTGTCCGGGCTGGAGGCCTACAGCGCCTCGCGGCCGCCGCACTCCGAGGGCCTCGCCGTCACCATCGCGTCCTACCTCGCGCACGAGACCGGGCTGCCGACGATCAACCTGCTGCACCTGTCGTCGGCGAAGGCGATGGAGGCGGCGATGCTGATGGCGAAGACGTTCCCGCACGTCGACTTCCGCCGCGAGGTCACCATCGGGCATCTGCTCGCCGACGTCACCACCGCCGACGGGGTCGGCGGAAAGGTCAACCCGCCGCTGCGGCCGCGCGCCGACGTCGAGAGGCTGTGGGAACACCTGCTCGCCGGCGACGTCAGCTGGGTCGTCTCCGACCACGCCTGCTGCAAGGAGGAGAAGAAGTTCGGCACGGACGCCGACGACGTGTTCAGCGCGAAGTCCGGGTTCGGCGGCACCGAGTACCTGCTGCCGGGCCTGGTCGGCGAGGGCCGCAAGCGCGGGCTGTCGTACTCGACGGTCGCGGAGCTCCTCTCGACCAACCCGGCCCGGCGGCTCGGCCTGCCGACCAAGGGCGACATCGCGCCCGGCTTCGACGCCGACATCGCGCTGGTCGACCCGGACCGTTCCTTCACCGTGGACCCGGTGCTGTCCGAGTCCACCCAGGAGTACACGCCGTTCCGCGGGATGGAGATCAGCGCGACGGTCGAGACCACCTTCCTGCGCGGTCGGCGGATCTTCGACGACGGCAAGGTCCTCGGCGAGCCCGCCGGCCGGTACCTGCACCGTCCGACCGGGCGCTGAGGGCGCACCCGTTCAGGGCCGGTAGCTGCGGTTCTTCGCGTACAGCGCGGTCCGGGAGATCCCGAGCTCGCGGGCAGGGGGCCTTGTTGCCGTGCTGCTCGGTTGCCGTGCTGCTCGCGCACCCGCCGAAGTCGAAGCAGCGGTGTCGCGGTCGGTCTCGACGCAGGGGACCTCCCGGCGGCCTCAGGCGCGTTCTGTGGGTTCAGCTCGTGGATAGTGCGATCAGGGCGAGGCTATGAGCAGCGATGGTCGCGGCGGTCCGGGTGAGCAGGCCGTGGAAGGTGTGAGCGCCATGGCGGGCCAGTTCCATGA